>CAJXMZ010000035.1 GCA_913056315.1 uncultured Ectothiorhodospiraceae bacterium | reverse complement strand
GTTTGGTATTGCCGCCATACCGATGGCAGCTTGCGCGCGGTGCTTTGCGAGGTGCGCAACACCTTTGGCGAATGGCATGGTTATTTGCTCCATGATAATGGCAATGCATTGTCTGAACGCTTGCACGATCAAGCCATCAAACAATTCCATGTATCGCCATTTTTGCCACGTGAAGGCCATTACCGATTTCGACTACGCACACCCAGCGAGCGCTATGGCGTCACGGTTAATTGGCATGATACGCAAACTCCGGAAAGCCCCGCGTTAATCGCTGTGCAATCGGGTGAGCGCCGGCGTGGCGGTGATTTAGGCTTGCTCCGCGTCGCCGTCACGGTACCCTTACTGACTTTAAAGGTGATTGCCGCGATTCACTGGCAGGCGCTAAAAATCTGGCTGCGAGGTGGACGTTACCACCGCAAACCCACGCCACCTGACTCGGAGATCAGTTAATGAGCAGTACTTGGGAGGCACGCATCGAGCTGCCATCGGGTTTGCCGGTTAGCGCGAAGGTTTTGCTGGGCTGGTTCACACGGCTGCGTCGCGGCCGTTTAGACGGCAGCCTGCCAAGCGGTCGTGCCTTTGTTATCCAAGGGGCTGAGCCCGGCATCAACGGCACCATGCATTTGCATAAACCCCTGCGCATGATGAGCCGCATTATCACCCGCGGGTCGGTGGGCTTTGCCGAAAGCTATATGGCCGGTGAGTGGAGCAGCCCTGATCTGCCCCATTTGCTTGAGCTGATGTTGCGCAATGAAGATGCGTTTAGCGCTCGTATGGACCCAAGCTGGGTGCACCGGTTGCGGCTGAGTTTGCATCACCATAAACGCCGTAATACTCAGCGCGGTAGCCGCCGCAACATCGCGGAACACTATGATTTGGGCAATGAGTTTTATCGCCATTGGCTCGATGAAACCATGACCTACTCGGCAGCGGTGTTTGACTCGCCCGACCAGCCGCTCGCCGACGCGCAGCGCAACAAATACCAACAGCTTCTCAATGCCATTCACGCCCGGCCGGGCGATCACATTTTAGAAATTGGCTGTGGCTGGGGTGGTTTTGCCATTGAAGCGGCTAAACGCGGCATGCAAGTGACCGGACTTACCCTGTCTAGCGAGCAGCTGGCTTGGGCCCGACGCAGTGTTGAACAGGCAGGCGTGAGCGATTTAGTCGAACTGCGCCTAGAGGACTACCGCGATACAACAGGGCGGTTTGACCATGCCGTTTCAATCGAAATGCTTGAAGCGGTTGGCGAGGCCTATTGGCCGGCGTATTTTCAAATGCTGCGTGATCGGGTAAAGCCCGGCGGTCACATTGGACTGCACGGCATTACCATTGCTGAAGACCGATTTGATGAATATAAGCGCAGCCCTGATTTTATTCAGCGCTATATCTTTCCCGGCGGCATGCTGCCCACGCCTGAGCGTTTAAGCAAAGAATCTCAACGCGCCGGCCTTGACCCAGTGGAATCAACCGGGCTGGGACAGCATTACGCCCAAACCCTTTTGCAATGGGATACGCGCTTTGCTCAGGTGCGCTCCACCATCGAGCAACTCGGCTTTGATGAGCGCTTTATCAATATGTGGCGATATTACCTGGCCTACTGCTATGCCGGATTTCGCACCGGCACAATCGACGTTAAACGCTTAGTGCTGCGTCGGCCTTGATTCTCAAGCGCGGGCATATTCTGCTCTATGGCCTGCCGGCCCTACCGCTTGCGGTTATGGGTGTGCCCATGTACGTGTTTTTGCCCGGCTTTTATGGTGAAACCCTCGGGCTTGCCACGGTGGGGATTGCGCTGCTGTTGGCGCGATTGTGGGACGTTGTCACCGATCCGCTCATTGGCAGCTTAGGCGATCGGCTGGATACCCGTTGGGGCCGACGCCGACCCCTAATCGCTCTGGGCATGCCGCTACTGCTTGTCAGCGCCTGGGCGCTATTTCGACCGCCGGCCGATGTAAGCCTGGTTTACCTTTTGGGCTGGGGGTTAGCGGCTTATTTGGGCTGGACACTTATGTCGCTGCCCTACACCGCCTGGGGAGCCGAACTGAGCGAAGACTACGACCGGCGCGCCAGCCTGACCGCCAGTCGTGAAGGCTTTATGCTTGCCGGCACCCTATTAGCCATTGCTTGGCCAACGCTCATGGGCGCTGGCCGGGCCGATGCACAAACACTCGCTGGCCTTGCTTGGCTGCTAGTGATTACGCTGCCGCCGATTGTTTTGCTCGCTTTGTGGAAAGTCCCGGAGTATCGGCTAAGCGCCCATGCCGTTGGCTGGCGGGCTGGCTGGACGCTGCTCAAGCGCAATCGGCCATTTTTGCGCCTGCTGTTGGCCTACGTTATGAACGGGCTGGCCAACGGTTTGCCCGCATCGCTGTTTACCTTGTTTGTGGCTCATGTGCTGATGAGTGAGGCTTGGACTGGGCCGTTGTTGTTAGTTTATTTCATTACCGGGATCGCCGCGCTGCCGGGTTGGTTGTGGTTGTCGCGACGTATTGGCAAACACCGGGCTTGGGCGGTATCGATGCTGTGGACATCACTCATATTTTTGGCCGTACCCTTTTTGGGCCCGGGTGATACCCATGCGTTTTTACTGATTTGCTTGCTCTCCGGCGTCGGTGTTGCCGTGGATATGGCCCTACCGGCGGCGATTCAAGCAGACTTGGTGGATCTGGATACCGCCGCCGGGGGCGGCCGGCGCACGGGGCTGTATTTTGGCATTTGGAATATGGCCACCAAGCTCGCCCTAGCACTGGCGGTTGGCATTGCCTTTCCGCTGCTGCAGCTATTCGGATTTGATGCCACCAACATCGATGATCGCACCGGCACTTTTGCCTTAGCGCTTTTCTACGGCGGCGTACCCGTGGTGTTTAAACTCGCAGCAACCGCGCTTATGTGGAATTTCCCGCATGACCGCAGCGCTCAAGTGGCCACCCGAGCGCGCGTGCATGATGTCGAAGGCGACTAAACGGCTGAAAGCTTGGCTTTAAGCCACCGCATTAGGCCACCCAGCACGGGAAACTGCGTATACAGCTCGCCTGCGGCGTCCCAGTAATCGATGTGCTCACGCACCCGGCCGTCCTGACCCATCACAACCCGCGAAACGCCTTCAATGGGGTGACGTGGGTTTTTATCGCGCTTTAGCTGGAAGTGAAAGCGCCAGCGAATATACCCCACTGACCCGTCTTGCACCGTTTCTAAAACCTCAAACCGCGCCATGGCGCATTGGGTAAACATATGCGCAAACACCGCCCGGATTTCACCCAATCCCTGGGCATCGTTAAAGGGATCAACAAAGCGCGCATTTTCGATAAACACCGTGTCCAACCGATCTAAATCGGCTGGGGTCATATTGGCAAAAAACTCGCCATAGGCCGCCAAGGGCGTCATGACTGCACCATGCGCTGAGTTAGCGCAAAGTACAGCCGATAAGGCAGCAAGCGCAGGCACTTCAGCGTCCAAGCAAAGCGCTTAGGAAAGATAATCTCAAACCCCGCGGCATCGATTTCGCGATGAATGGCATCGGCAGCTTGCTCAGGGGTAATGAGTTGCGGCATATGAAAGCGGTTCTTTTCGGTTAACCGCGTTTTGACAAACCCCGGGTTAATCACCCTTAAGCTCACGCCACTACCGGCCAAGGCCGGCCGCAGCGATTCAGCCATATTCAGCACCGCCGCTTTACTTGCGCCATAGGGTGCTGCCTGCGGTAGGCCGCGATAAGCCGATAGGCTGGCGGTGAGCAAAACCTGCCCCCGACCGCGTGCACGCATCGGCGGCAGTGCCGCGCCCACGCCGTTGACCGTGCCTAAAAAATTCACTTTCATGAGCCGCTCAAAAATCTCCGGGTCAAAGTCATCAAGCGGCATGGGGTCATAGTCGCCGGCGTTGAGAATGAGCGTATCAACCTCACCCACCGCCTCTTCTACCGCCATAAATACCGCCTGACTCTCGGCCACATCGGTTACATCCAGCGGATAGACATGCACCCGATCGGCAATATCGGGGTGGTCTTCAGCAATGGCCCGCAGCGCATCCTCGCGCCGGGCACACACCGCGACTTGCCAGCCATCACGCGCTAACTTAATGGCAAGCGAACGGCCAATGCCGGCACTGGCCCCGGTAATCATGGCGACGCGGCCGCCGGCTGGGTTGTCTGCGCTCATGAGCACTCCTGTGCGGTAATCACCGTGTTGCGTACAATCTTACCGGTTGACCCTCATTCTGCGCTATTTACGCCACACAATGACAAAGGTGTTTTATGTCTGCTGTGATTTGCTGGTTTCGACGCGACCTGCGGCTGACGGATAATCCAGCGCTCACAGCCGCCGCTGACACCGGTCTACCGATTATTCCGGTCTATATTCATGCACCTGATGAAGCGGGTGCTTGGGCCCCAGGTGCAGCCAGCAACTGGTGGCTGCACCACAGCCTTGAGCAGCTCAAAGGCGCCCTGGCCGAGCGTGGGCTCACATTGGTGATTCGCCAAGGCGACAGCCTGGCCACACTCACTGAGCTGATCACTACCGCCAACGCGCAAGCCGTGCATTGGAACCGTTTATACGAGCCCGCCTACACCGCTCGCGATACGCATATCAAACAAACACTGCGCACCCAAGGCGTCGACGTACAAAGCCATAACGCCGCGCTATTGCATGAGCCCTGGACCATCAAAACCGGCACCGGGGGTGACTATAAAGCCTTTACGCCGTTTTGGCGGGCCTGCCGCCGCTTAAGCGATCCAGCGCCGCCGTTGCCGGTGCCCGCCTCGTTGAACGCGGTTAAAACTCCACTGCATAGCGATTCCGTTAACGCCTTAGGCCTATTGCCAGGACGGGATTGGACCGACGGCCTAGCGGCCCAATGGCAACCCGGCGAGGCCAGCGCGCAGGCGCAGTTGCAGCACTTTGTTCAAGCCGCCATGGGGCATTATGAGCAAGGGCGGGACTGGCCTAGCCAGGCGGGCACCTCGCGTTTGTCCGCGCATTTGCACTTTGGTGAAATCGGCCCGCGCCAAGTCTGGCAAGCCGCGCAACAACAACTCGCCCAAGGTGGCGCACAGGACAGCCAAGCCGATTGGGTCACCGGCACGGATCGGTTTTTATCAGAGATTGGCTGGCGTGAATTTGCCCACCACGTGCTCTTTCACCACCCCGACTTTCCCGATCAGCCGCTTAATCCGCGTTTTGCTGATTTTCCCTGGCAAGCCGACCCAAATGATCAGTTGCTGCGCACGTGGCAGCAAGGGCAAACCGGCATCCCGCTAGTCGATGCCGGAATGCGTGAGCTATACGCCACCGGCTGGATGCATAACCGGGTGCGCATGGTGGTCGGGTCGTTTTTAGTAAAAAACCTGCGCCTGCCCTGGCAAGCCGGTGAGGCCTGGTTTTGGGATACGTTGGTTGATGCGGACATGGCCAGCAATAGCTTGGGCTGGCAGTGGGTAGCCGGCAGCGGCGCCGACGCGGCACCGTATTTTCGGGTGTTCAACCCGGTCCGTCAGGGCGAGCGCTTTGACGCCAATGGCGACTATGTTGCGCACTGGGTACCCGAGCTAGCCGGACTGCCTGCAAAGCATCGTCATGCGCCATGGGAAGCACCAACCAATATCCTATCCGATGCGGGAGTGACGCTCGGCGTGACTTACCCCCAGCCCATGGTTGATTTAAAACAAAGCCGCCAAGACGCGCTTGCCGCGTTCGCGCAAATTAAAAAGCCCAGCTAATATTCACTCCCTGTCTCAGGAGGGCGGCTGTGATTCCGACAAGCCTTTATGAAAGCGACATCTCCAGCTTGCCGCTGCTCCAGCGCGGCAAAGTGCGCGATGTCTACAGCGTCAATGACGAGATGCTGCTGGTGGTGACCACCGATCGCCTGTCGGCCTTTGACGTGGTGCTTAATGATCCGATTCCCGGAAAAGGCGCGGTCCTCACCGAGGTATCTAACTTTTGGTTTGACCGCCTGGGCGCTCGGATAGCGACGCAATGCCTCGATCTGCCACTCGAAGCGGTTTTAGAAGATCGCCAAGAGCGCGAACAAGTCACCGGCCGAGCGATGCTGGTCAAGCGCCTACAACCCCTTAGCTTTGAGGCCATTGCCCGGGGTTATTTGATTGGCTCTGGCTGGAAAGACTACCAAGCCAGCGGCCAGCTTTGTGGTATTACCCTACCCAAGGGCTTACGCCAAGCCGATGCGCTACCAGAGGCCTTATTCACCCCGTCGACCAAAGCCGCGGTTGGTGGCCATGACGAAAACGTCGGCTTTGAGGCGGTGGTTGCCGAGCTAGGCGGTGATCTTGCCAATGACTTACGCGATATGACCTTATCGCTATACACCCAAGCAGCGGACTATGCGCGGCGTCAGGGCATTATTATTGCGGATACCAAATTTGAGTTTGGGCTGAATGCCAACGGCGATTTGGTTTGGATTGACGAAGCACTTACGCCCGATTCCAGTCGCTTTTGGCCCGCCGACCAATATCAGCCCGGCACCTCGCCACCAAGCTTTGATAAGCAGTTTGTGCGCGACTACCTTGAAACCTTGGACTGGGATAAAACCGCGCCCGCCCCCGCACTGCCTGCCCACATAATTGAGCAAACGGCGGCTAAATACCGCGAGGCCGGCGAGCGACTGGGCGTCTATCGCTAAAGAATCTCGTTAACCTTAACGACCTTCATGGCGTTGGTCCCGCCGCGCACACCAGCCAAGTCGCCCTTGGTGATGAGCACATAGTCTTCGCCACTCACCGCACCCCGTGACTGCAGCTCAGCCACCGCTTCGCGATTGACCGCTTCGTGCTCACGCATGGTCGGATCAAAAGCGATGGGATGCACGCCACGATATAGCGTGACTTTGGTGCGTGTACGCGGCTGCTCAGACAAGGCATAAATCGGAATATCGGTACCAATACGCGACATCCACATGGCCGTGGCGCCCGATTCGGTCATCGCGGCAATGGCTTTCACGCCCAAACTATTGGCAGCGGTAATGGCTGTTTTAGCGATGGCCTCATCCACGCGCTCGAAATGGGGGTCGCGGTTAAGCCCCGCACTCGGGCGTGACTCATCGGCATACGCCTCAGCACCCACCGCCACGCGCGCCATCGAAGCAACCGTTTCGGCGGGGTAATGCCCAACAGCGGTTTCTTCAGACAACATCACCGCATCGGTGCCATCCAGCACAGCGTTGGCCACGTCCAGCACTTCGGCACGGGTCGGCATGGGGTTATCCACCATGGACTGCATCATTTGCGTTGCGGTAATAACAACGCAATCGCGCTCACGGGCCATCCGCATAATGCGTTTTTGTACGCCAGGCAATTCGGCATCACCAATCTCAACCGCAAGGTCCCCACGGGCAATCATCACCGCATCGGCGGCTTCCATTATTTCACCTAAGGCATCAACCGCCTCGTGGCGTTCGATCTTGGCAACAATGCCGCCATGACCACCGGCCGCGCGCAGCAATTCGCGCGCTTCATCAATATCGGCACCATCACGCGGGAACGACACAGCCACATAATCGGCTTCAAGCGAGGCGGCCAGCGGAATATCAACCCGATCTTTATCGGTAAGCGCGCGCACCGATAGACCGCCGCCGAGGCGGTTAATGCCTTTGCGGTCGGATAGCTTGCCGCCATTCACCACCGTGGTATGCACCCGCGTGCCATCGATGCGCTCGACTTTCAGTCGAATCAAGCCATCAGCCAGCAGCAGAATATCGCCTGCGTTTACATCCTCCGGCAGGCCTGCATAGGCCACTCCCACGCCCTCGATCGTCCCGGCATCACCGGCGAGCGCTGGATCTAAAAAGAACGCCGCGCCTTCCTCAAGCACCACCGCGCCATCGACAAACTGCTCCACGCGAATCTTGGGGCCTTGCAAATCACACAGCACGCCTACCACGCGGCCGGCGTTTTTGGCCGCTGTACGCAGGGCCTCGGCGCGCTGACGGTGCTCATCGTGGGTGCCGTGAGACAGATTCATGCGCACCAGATCGACGCCGGCCTCAACAATCGCTTGCAGCGAATCGGTATCGGTTGTCGCCGGGCCAAGCGTTGCCACAATTTTGGTTTGACGAGTCATGAGCTTAAGCCTTCATTGATCAAGAACAGTCACAGCCGGCAGGGGCCGGCCTTCAAGAAATTCCAAAAACGCCCCACCACCGGTGGAGATGTAATCGATTTGGTCGGTTACGGCGTACTTGGCAACCGCGGCGAGCGTGTCGCCTCCGCCAGCAATCGAAAATCCGGGGCTTTGCGCAATGGCATGGGCCAGCGCTTTGGTCCCATCGGCAAAGGCGTCAATTTCGAACACCCCAACGGGACCGTTCCAAACGATGGTGCCAGCGCCTTTAAGCCGCTGGGCATAGGCTGCCGCGGTTTTCGGGCCAACGTCCAAAATCATCTCATCCGCGCGAACAGCGTCGATGTCACGCACCACCGCCTGCGCGCTTTCGCTCAGTTCAGTGGCCACCACAACATCCTCGGGAAGGGGGATTTCGCCGCCCGCGGCGTGCACCTTATCCATCAGTGCTTTGGCGGTGGCCACCCAATCAGCTTCAATCAGCGAGCTGCCGACCGAATACCCGGCCGCGGCAATAAAGGTATTGGCAATGCCACCGCCCACGATCAGTTGGTCAACCTGCTCGCTTAACTGCTCAAGCACGGTGAGCTTGGTTGAGACTTTGGAGCCGCCAATAATCGCGATTAGCGGCCGGGCCGGTGCATTAAAGGCTTTGCCTAGGGCATCGAGCTCGGCGGCTAACAGTGGGCCGGCGACCGCATCTGGCGCAAATCGCGCGACACCATGCGTTGAGGCATGCGCGCGGTGCGCGCTACCAAAGGCATCCATCACAAACAAATCGCATAACGCACCCATATGCCGCGCAAGATCTTCGTCGTCATCGGTTTCGCCCACGTTAAAGCGAACGTTCTCGCAAACGACTAAATCGCCCGGCGCCGGGGCGATATCCCCTTTAAGCCAGTCTTGAACCACCGGCACGTCACGGCCGAGCAACTCGCTTAGGCGCTTTGCGACCGGCTCGAGCGAAGCGGCTGGATCCAATGCACCCGCCTTGGGCCGGCCTAGATGGCTCATCACCATCACCCGGGCGTTGTCGGCCAACAAGCGTTTCAGCGTGGGCAGTGCTGCGCGCAGCCGGGAGTCATCGCTCACCTCAGTGCCGTTTAGCGGCACGTTTAAATCTTCGCGAACCAACACCCGTTGGCCCGCGACCTCGACATCATCCAGCGTACGAATCGGCATTACTTGGCCTGCATCATCGCCGTCGCTGTATCGAGCATCCGGTTAGAAAAGCCCCATTCGTTGTCATACCAAGCGCAGGCTTTCACCAATCGACCCCCCACCTTCGTGAGCGTAGCGTCAAAGGTTGATGAGTGCGCGTCGTGGTTAAAATCAACCGAGACATACGGGCCATCGCTATACGCGAGCACGCCTTTGAGCGGGCCGTCAGCGGCTGCCTTTAACACCTGATTGACCTCGTCCACCGAGGTATCGCGCGAGGCGATAAACGTTAAGTCAACGCTGGAGACGTTAATGGTGGGCACCCGCATGGCATAGCCATCAAGCCGGCCATTAAGCTCAGGCAACACCAGCCCAACCATAGCGGCAGCACCGGTTTGGGTTGGGATTTGCGACATGGTGGCGCTGCGCGCCCGGCGCAAGTCCGAGTGATAGACGTCAGTGAGCACTTGGTCGTTGGTGTAAGCATGAATGGTGGTCATCAGCCCTTGCTCAATACCGATCGCATCGTTGAGCGGCTTAACCAAGGGGGCCAAGCAGTTGGTAGTGCACGAGGCGTTAGAGACCACGGTGTGCTCAGCGCGCAGCACCGAGTGGTTAACCCCGTAAACCACCGAGGCATCAACGTCTTTACCCGCTGGCGCCGAAATCAAGACTTTTTTAGCACCCCCGGCTAGGTGGGCAGCGGCCTTATCTTTGCTGGCAAAAAGCCCGGTGCACTCCATCACCACGTCAACACCAAGCTCGCCCCAAGGCAGTTTGCTGGGATCGCGCTCGGCCATGACTTTAATCACATCGCCATTGACAACCAAATTGCCATCACTGACTTCAACCGTGCCGGGGAAGCGACCATGAGCGGTATCAACGCGCGTTAGATGGGCATTCGTTTGCGCATCACCTAAGTCATTAATGGCAACCACCCGAATCTCGTCGCTGCGACCGGCCTCGTAGAGCGCACGCAGTACGTTACGGCCAATTCGACCGTAGCCATTGATTCCTACTTTAATCGCCATTCGTTGTTCTCCTAGTCTTATCGTTGATCGTCAATGATCGTCTGAATTAAAAATGGACGCGGTATTACCCGCCCAGTTGCGCTTCAAGCGCTGCCACCACCGCATCAGTGGTTAAACCCATGTGCGCGTAGACCGCATCGGCTGGCGCCGAGGCACCAAACCCGTGTAATCCCACCAGCGCGCCAGTCGCGCCCACTAAGCCGCGCCAGCTATCGGGCAGGGCCGCCTCAACCGCTACCCGAGCGCCCAAGTGCGCAGGTAAGACGGCTTGGCGATAGTCGGCCGGTTGCTCCATAAATCGCTCAATACACGGCACCGATACTACCCGAATAGGGTGACCGTCTGCCTCCAGGTGGTCAGCCGCGGCGATGGCCATATCCACTTCAGAGCCACTAGCCATAATAATGCCCACCGCATCGTTAGCCGGTTCACGCAAGACATAGCCGCCGCGATTAATCGCCTCAACTTGGTCATCATCGCGCGATTGATGGGCCAGCTTTTGCCGTGACAAGGCAAGCGCTGTGGGACCCTGATGACGGGTTAATCCCGCCCGCCACGCCACGGCCGTTTCGGTGGCATCACAGGGGCGCCATACTTCGAGGTTAGGAATTAAACGCAAGCTCGGCAGGTGTTCGATCGGCTGATGGGTCGGCCCATCTTCGCCTAACCCAATGGAGTCATGGGTGTAGACCAAAATGCTGCGCACACCCATGAGGGCGGCCATGCGCACCGCATTACGGGCGTAGTCAGAGAACACCAAAAAGGTCCCGGCATACGGGATTAACCCGCCATGCAACGCCATACCATTCATAATGGCGGTCATGCCAAATTCGCGCACGCCATAGGCGACATAATTGCCGCTGGCGTCATCCGCGCTAATCAGCGTTGAGCCTTTCCAGTCGGTGTTATTCGATCCGGTCAAATCGGCCGAACCGCCAATCAGCTCGGATAAATACGGCCCATACCCATTCAGTGCGGCCTGCGAGTGCTTGCGGGTTGCATCCGCCTTACCGTCGGCCTGGGTTTGGGCGATAAAGGCTTGGGCGTGCTCGGCAAACGCCTCGGGCAAATCGCCATTCATGCGGCGTTCAAAATCCGCCGCCAGCTCGGGATGCGCATGGCGGTATTGATCGAGCGTCTCGCGCCAGTTGGCCTCGGCCGCGGCCCCTTGAGCGCGGGCATCCCAATGCCGATAGATCGAGTCGGGAATCTCAAACGGCGCATGCGTCCAGCCCAAAAACTCACGAGTAGCCTGAATTTCATCATCACCCAAAGGCGCGCCGTGAACGCCGTGGGTACCGGAGACATTGGGGGCACCAAATCCAATCGTTGTTTTGGCGCAAATTAAGCTAGGCCGATCAGTGACCGCGCGGGCTTGTTCAATCGCATCTTTAACGGCCTGGGCATCGTGCCCGTCAACCGCTTCAACAACATGCCAACCATAGGCACGAAAACGCGCTGGCGTATCATCGGTAAACCAGCCACTGACCTTGCCGTCAATCGAAATACCGTTGTCGTCATACACCCCAATCAGCTTGCCAAGCCCCAGCGTGCCAGCCAGTGAGCATGCCTCATGAGACACGCCCTCCATTAAACAGCCATCCCCCAGAAAGCAGTAGGTGAAGTGATCGACCAAGGTATGCCCAGGGCGGTTAAATTGAGCAGCGAGCGTTTTTTCGGCAAGCGCCATGCCCACCGCGTTGGCCAAACCTTGGCCGAGCGGACCGGTCGTGGTCTCCACCCCTGGCGTATCGCCGACTTCGGGATGGCCGGGGGTGCCCGACTCAAGCTGGCGAAAATCTTTTAAGGCCTGCATTGGCAGGTCATAGCCGCTTAAGTGCAGCAGCGAGTAAATCAGCATCGAGCCATGGCCGTTGGAGAGCACGAAGCGATCACGGTTAGGCCAGTGCGGGTTGGCGGGGTTATGACTTAAAAAATCATTCCATAGCACTTCGGCAATGTCCGCCATACCCATCGGCGCGCCGGGATGCCCGGAGTTAGCCCGTTGAACAGCGTCCATTGACAGGGCACGAATAGCGTTAGCGAACGGTTGGCGAGTGGACATGAGCGTGGTTCTCCAGCGAGCACAAGGGCAACTTTTAAGCCGGTGATTGTCCAGAACTTCCCGTGTACAGGCAACCAACGGTACACTGCGCCGCAATTAATGGTTGTGATACGGAGATTTCCACCGCCCATGGGCAATCAATACTTATTTACCTCGGAGTCGGTCTCAGAAGGCCACCCCGACAAAGTCGCCGATCAAATCTCAGATGCGGTACTCGATGCCATCATCGCCGATGACCCTAACGCCCGGGTTGCCTGCGAGACGATGGTGAAAACCGGTATGGTCATTGTTGCTGGCGAGATTACAACAACGGCGTGGATTGATTTAGAGGATCTGGCCCGACAAACCATTTTGGATATCGGCTATGACAGCGCCGAGGTTGGTTTTGATGGAGCAACCTGCGCGGTGCTTAACGCCATCGGCAAGCAAAGCCCGGATATTAACCAAGGCGTCGATCGCGAAGACCCCGAATCCCAGGGCGCAGGCGATCAAGGCATGATGTTTGGTTATGCCTGCCGCGAGACTGACGTCTTAATGCCCGCACCCATTACTTATGCGCATCGCCTGGTTCAACGCCACAGCGACGTGCGCCGACGCGGCATGCTGCCGTGGCTTCGGCCCGATGCCAAATCGCAGGTGGGGTTTGTTTACGAAGACGGCAAACCAGTTGCCGTTGATACGATTGTTTTATCGAGCCAGCACGATGAGTCGATCTCGCAGGCCGATATTAAAGAAGCAATGATGGAAGAAGTGATTCGCCCGGTCATTCCGGCTGAGTGGATCAGCGAGCGCACACGCTTTTTTATTAACCCCACCGGTAAGTTTGTTATTGGTGGACCGGTTGGTGACTGCGGTTTGACTGGACGCAAAATTATTGTCGACACCTACGGCGGTATGTCGCGCCATGGCGGCGGGGCGTTCTCGGGTAAAGACCCCTCCAAGGTTGATCGCTCGGCGGCTTACGCTTGCCGCTATGTGGCCAAAAACATTGTCGCCGCTGGTCTGGCTGAAAAATGTGAAATCCAAGTGGCCTATGCCATTGGGGTAGCCGAGCCTATGTCGATTTTTGTCGAAACCTTCGGGACCGGACGAGTCTCGGAAGCGCGCTTGGTTGAACTGGTGCGTGAGCATTTTGATTTACGCCCCTACGGCATTTTAAAAATGCTCGACTTAGTCCAGCCCATTTACCGGCCAACGGCGAGCTTTGGTCATTTTGGTCGCGAAGAGCCCACATTCACTTGGGAGCGCACCGACAAAGCCGAGGCACTGCAAAGCGCGGCCGGTCTCTAGTAAGATACCCCTGCCCGGGAGGCGAGGAGCGCTGCACCTAAATGACCACGGTGATTTAGGGAGGCTCGTCAACCTAGGTTCAAATTACAACGGCGCTCGACTGCAACCCATGGAGCAAACCATGAACGCTGTCGTAGAAACGAAGCTTTCCGGATCAATTATTGCCGATGCAAGCCTGGCCCCCTGGGGTCGGCGCGAAATCGATATCGCCGAAACTGAAATGCCAGGGCTGATGGCCTTGCGCGAAAAATATGCCGGCGAACAGCCGCTCAAAGGCGCCCGCGTCGCTGGGTCGTTGCATATGACCATCCAAACGGCGGTGCTCATCGAAACCCTGCAAGCACTGGGTGCCGACGTCCGCTGGGCGAGCTGCAACATTTACTCAACCCAAGACCACGCCGCCGCGGCAATCGCCCAAGCCGGCACGCCGGTTTTTGCGTTTAAGGGCGAAAGCCTAGATGAGTATTGGGAGTTTACCCACCGTATTTTGGAGTGGCCTGATGGTCCACCCAACATGATTCTTGACGATGGCGGTGATGCCACCATGGCCGTCACGCTGGGCGCCAAGGCCGAGCAAGACGCCTCGGTGCTGGATAACCCAGGTAGCGATGAAGAGCGCGCATTATTTGCCGCGATTCGCCGCCGGCTCCAAGACAACCCTGGCTTTTATGCCCGCACTCAGGCCGCCATCCAGGGCGTAACTGAGGAGACCACCACCGGCGTTAAGCGTCTTTATGAGATGCAAGAAACCGGCGAGCTGCCATTCCCAGCGATTAACGTGAACGACTCGGTGACCAAAACCAAATTCGACAACCTCTATGGCTGTCGCGAATCACTGGTTGACGGCATTAAGCGCGCCACCGACGTGATGATTGCCGGCAAAATTGCGGTGATCGCCGGTTACGGTGATGTGGGCAAGGGCTGTGCCCAAAGCCTGCGCTCGTTGGGCGCCAATGTTTGGGTGACCGAAATTGATCCCATCTGCGCGCTGCAAGCCGCAATGGAAGGCTACCGTGTGGTCAGCATGGAAGAGGCCGCAAGTCATGCAGATATCTTTGTTAGTGCCACCGGCAACTATCAGGTCATTACCCATGACCACATGAAGGTGATGAAAAACGAGGCCATCGTTTGCAACATCGGCCACTTCGATAACGAAATTGATGTAACCAGCCTGCGTCAGTACGACTGGGAAAACATCAAGCCGCAGGTCGATCACATCACCTTCCCGGATGGCAAAAAGATCAT
>CAJXMZ010000034.1 GCA_913056315.1 uncultured Ectothiorhodospiraceae bacterium | reverse complement strand
CGCGTGAGCGGAAAAGTTGAATACGCTAATTTAACGGCTGAACTGGGCGCGCAAATTGATGCGCAACTCTCGCGCAAGCACCCACCTGAGGCGCCATTGATTGCGCAAGCCGAGGTGGCGAATGAATAAACGCGCCAAACACTCGCATTGGCTAGATCAAATCCACGGTGCAGTGGATGCCGATCAACCCAGCGAGATTATCGTCCCCAGCATGAACGGCAGCGTTCATATCGGCGTTAGCAAGGCCGATATCGACAACCATTTTCGCCGACAAAAAAGACACCGGCGCATTATTGCTGGCTGCTATCAAGTGGCGATGCTCGTCATACTGGCTGCAGGCGGCGCGCTGTTCACACAAGATATCGACAAACAGCTCGGGCAGTACCTGGCCAGTTCACAAATTCAAGAAATCGCCGAAGAAAAAGCAGCCCTCGAGCAGGCCTTTTCTATTTACGCTGAGTACACCCGCGATATTGTCGCTGAGCACCGGGCCGACCTATCAAGCGAAGTCGACGCACTGGGAGCCAATACAAGTCAGGTAATGAAAGCCGCCTCGCAAACTGATGGCACCGGCGGCGCGCTAGATGATCAGTCAAAAATTACGCAAGTACTCGATCAATACATCGATCAAAATAGCGCCGAACAGCTCTATCAAATAGCTCAGATCAATCACTTCTTACAGCGATTCCCGGCACATAAACCCCTGCGAGACAGCCACGTCACCTCAGGGTTTGGAATGCGAAAACACCCGGTTACCGGCTATATGGCACCGCATCGGGGAACGGATTTAGTGTCTTGGGACCAACCCAATGTGATCGCCGCGGGGGATGGTCGCGTGGTTTTTGCGGCCAACAAAGGCAAGTCGGGCAACATGGTCACCATTGATCATGGCGCGGGCATTGAAACTTTGTATTTGCATCTTGCCGAGATTGCCGTGGAGCAGGGCCAACGCGTTAGCGCCGGTGAGGTTATCGGCGTCATGGGGGACACCGGCCAAACCGATGGTGCGCATCTACACTACGAAATTCACGTGGCCGGCCAAGCGATTGATGCCGCCAAAATGCTTAAGGTGGCAAGCCGTGGCAACTAACCAAAACAAGCGCCCAGCCCTGCTATCGCGCATGCGCGCGGGGTCTGGACAAAGCAACGACAAAGCGCTCGCCACCGTTTTGGCGCCTGAGCGCTCATCGGTTATTAGCGATGGCGTCACCATCACCGGTGATATCACCACGCCGGGCACTTTGCATATCAACGGCAAGCTTGTTGGCGACCTGCAAGCTAAGCGTGTGGTTATTGGCCAAAAAGGCGATGTGCAAGGGAATGTTAATGCCGCAGAAGTTGCCTTAAGCGGACGCTTAAACGGCTTAGTCACAACAGAAACTCTCCAGATACTGGCCAGCGGTGTTATCGAAGGAAGAATTCGCTGTACTCGGCTAGAGGTCGATAACGGCGCCGCCATCTTTGCCGAGGTACAAGCGGCCGGGCAATCAACGCTACCTGACCAACCGCGGAAAAAATAAGCACAAGCATTCATCTATGCGGCCGGGCGTGGCATCCTGCCGGCCCATGCAAGATCTGTTACCCATCATTGGTATTTTTGCTGTGTTCTCGCCAGCACTCATGCTGCCAGGGCCTGACTTTGTGGCTGTGGTGCGCAACACCATGGCACACGGCCGGCAAAGTGGGGTCCTGACCGCACTGGGCATTAGCATTGGCATTGTCTTTTATGCCGGTCTGAGTGTTGCTGGGCTGGCGACATTGCTTAATCAATTAGATTGGTTTGCTGACGTTATTCGAATCATCGGATCGATGTTTTTGGCCTACCTGGGAGTCAACCTGCTTTTTACTCAACGCGCGCCCCGCCCGCTCGAATCAGCCGCGAGCGTACCCACTTCGAATGCCCGCAATCCGGTATTTTTAGGCCTGCTTGTTAACCTGACCAATCCCAAAGCGATTGTTTTTTTTGCCAGCATCTTTAGCGCCGCCATTCGGCCTAGCATGTCGCCATTACTGCTAACCGGCGTCGTGTTAGCAATCGGCTTGTGCGGCTTTTTTTGGTTTTCGCTAATCAGCGTAGCCACCGCCACGACAGGCTTTTTAGTCAGTCTTGAAGACCATCAACACTGGATTGAGCGCCTAGCTGGCGTCGCATTTTTGGGATTTTCTGCCAAGCTAATAATCGATTTATTCAGCCGTTAATTAGCTCGTTCACAATCACAGAAAAACGTCCACCCAATCGACTTGAATTTTTCTGATCAACTTGTCACCGAAATACACTTTACATCGATGACCACCCCCTTGAGCATTTCGCGCGGTGAACGATCGCCATTTAACTAATAATCTCCGGGAGGGAGCGACATTGAATCAAGCTCAACATCAGGGCACATCGGATACCGCACCGCGTACGGGCATGAACGCAACCCTTGGCGACCCATGGGTGCTAGGCATTAGCGCGGGGTTCATTCTGCTGTTTATTGCCATGTCGATTTACGACGTCAACCTCGTTTCAAGTTTTGTTGGCGAGGCCTTCACTTGGACCGCCAAGGTATTGGGGTCTTACTTTCAGCTATTACTGCTACTTACTTTTGTTATTGCCATTGGGGTGGCCATATCGCCAGCGGGCGGCGCGATCATGGGTGATCTAGACCAACCCGAGATGAGCACCTTTAGATGGATAGCCATTTTTATGTGTACGCTGCGGGCGGGCGGCGGCGTATTTTTTGCCGCTGGCGAGCCGGTGTACCACTTCATCGCACAAACGCCACCCGCGTTTGACACGGCTACCGGCACACCCGAGGCGGTAAAGGGCGCGCTAGCGCAGTCCTTTATGCATTGGGGCTTTTTGGCCTGGGCGGTTTTGGGTGGATTAACCAGCTTGGTGTTAGTGCATGCCCACTACGTTAATGGTCAGCCGCTGCAACCACGCACGCTGCTGTATCCGATCTTTGGTGATCGGGTCATGCATGGCGCCTTCGGCGGTATTGTCGATGCGGTTTGCGTGATCTCGGTGGTGGCCGGCACGGTCGGGCCCATCGGTTTTCTAGCTACCCAAGTCGCCTACGGCGGCAGCGTGCTGTTTGGGTTTTCCGATGGCTATGGCACCCAGCTTGGCGTGCTCGTGGTGCTCGGGGCGATCTACGTAAGCTCAGCAGTCAGTGGTATCCACCGCGGCATTCAGCTGCTTAGCCGTTTCAACGTATACCTAGCGCTCGCGATTGGCGCGATTATCTTTGTCTTTGGGCCAACGCTATTTTTAGTGGATACCTATACCCAGAGCATGGGTGCGTATTTGGGCAACTTCCTGAACATGGCAACGATGACCACGCAAACCGCACCGGATTGGTGGATGAAATGGTGGACAGTGTTCTTTTTTGCTTGGTTTATTGGTTACGGTCCGCTCATGGCGCTCTTTGTGGCACGCATCTCGCGTGGGCGCACGGTTCGCCAAATGATTTTGGCCGTCTGCGTAGCCGCCCCCATCGCCACCACCATTTGGTTCACGCTGCTCGGTGGGTCAGGCATTTTCTACCAGCTTAATGGCAGCATTGACTTGGCTGAGGCGCTGACTAATTTCCGGTTTGATGTGGCCACGCTAACCGTCGCTCAAGCCCTGCCCTTAGGCACAATCATGGCGGCAGCCATTTTGCTGCTGACCACCATTTTTGTTGCCACTACGGGCGATTCCATGAGCTACACCATTTCTATGGTGGCAACGGGACACGATAAGCCCAACACCGGCGTGCGGGCGTTTTGGGGTATCACCTTGGCCGTGATGGCAGCGATCTTGCTGTACATGGGCGCAGGCCAAATCTCAGCGCTACAGCAGTTTATCGTCGTCACAGCAATTCCCGTGTCGTTGGTCCTGCTGCCATCGTTGTGGACCGGGCCCAAGGCGGCGTTTGCCATGGCACGCAGCCAAGGGCTAGTTCGTTAGTGGTCAGCCGCTAGATATCGATACAAATCTTGCCGAAGTGGGCGCCGCTTTCCTCATGCTGGAAGGCGTCCACTAGGGACTCCAACGGGAAGTGACGATCGATAACGGGCTTAATCGCCATGGCTTCCATGGCGGCAACGGTATCCCGCTGATCTTGGCGACTGCCGACCAACACGCCTTGCAGGCGAAGTTGGCGCAGCAGCGACTGGATTAGCGGGAAATCGCCTTTCACACCAGTCAAAACGCCAATCAACGAAATATGCCCACCCACGGCTGTGGCGGTCATTGATTGCTGCAACGTGCCCGGACCACCCACTTCAACCACATGATCAACCCCGCGACCGGCGGTGAGCTCTCGAACCTTTTTGCCCCACTCTGGCGTATCACGATAATTAATCACGGCCTCAGCCCCTAGCGCTTTAAGACGCTCGAGCTTGGCATCACTCGATGAGGTGCAAATCACCCGCGCACCGCTGGCCACGGCCAGCTGCAAAGCGAAAATCGACACGCCCCCTGTACCCAATGTCAGCACCGTCTGCCCGGGTTTGAGGTTGCCATGGACAAACAATGATCGCCAGGCGGTGACCCCCGCGGTGGTCAGCGTGGCCGCTTCGGCGTGACTCCAGCCGCGCGGCGCCCGAGTAAAGGCCGTTGCCGGTAGGGTAACTTGCTCACGCGCAAAGCCATCAACGCCATCACCGGGGGTGCTGCCGAATCCCTCGTTTTCAGGCGCGCCATCCAGCCAATCCGGAAAGAAGGTGCTAACAACGGCATCACCCACAGCAAACTCGGTAACCGACTCGCCCACGGCGGTGACTTCACCGGCGCCATCGGCAAGCGGAATGCGCGATTCATCGCGCGGCGCCATCGGGCCTTTAACCACCCCATAGTCGTGGTAGTTCAGCGAACTCGCGCGTAAACGCACGCTAATTTCACCGGCTTTGGGCGCGCTCGGCGCGCCATCATCGTCAATGCTAATTTGATCAAAGCCGCCGCCGGGAGCGAGCCTGAGTGTGCGATTTTCCATCATTACTTCCCCTTGCTGACTGGCAACTAACACCATAGTGCCATGCTGTTAGCCTAGCCGTTGCTTTGCAAGCGGATTAATGGGGTGGATTATCGAGCAAACTGGATGCCTGCGATCGCACGCGCGCGAAGGCCTCGGCCACTTTGGGCGAGGGCAGCAGAAAGACGAGTCGGCGATCATCGCCAAGGGCTGACTTTACAACCCACCCATCAGCTAGCAGCTGCGCTAAGTTATAGCGAATGCCCGTCGCCGAGTAGGGCAACCCTGCCAGCAGCTGTTTCATCGTTGGAGGATCACCGCGCTCGTTGGCTAGTGCCACAGCGGCAAGGATATCCAGCGGAATGAGCGATGGCCCATACGGCAAAACCGGCGCCAAGGCCTCGCGTAATTGTTGGACAAGGTGTGCATCACCGCTGTTCTGCCCGTCCATGGCGGTCCCTTTACCCTGCCAATGCTTCCCCGGACGCTATCCACGCCGCTAAAGAGTCGCAACGAATTTCGACTACTAATTTAGTAGTTATCAGCAGAGGGGGTCGTGACCGACTTCGCGTTAGCCCCAGGCTCCGATTCAGGAAGGCTGCGCACGACTGAAATAATGTGGTCATACATCAGCGCTTCAGCCAAATCCGCATCGGCAGCTGCTAGCGCCGCTTGAATCGCGCTGTGGTCTTTAATGGCCTTCTCAATCGCCGCATGACTCAAGCCATGCGTACTGCGAATATATCCAGCACCACGCAGCGCCGCCTCAAGGGCGCGTTGCAAGCGACGGCTACCAGCGGCGGCCATAATAATTTCGTGGAACTCAATGTTAGGCGGCGTTTGCTCGCAATGCGTGGCTTTGATGTCTTCAAACATCGCCTGCTCTTCGGCAACAATTTCAGCCATTCGTCGAAGCTGTGGCGGCCGTATCCGCGACGCCGCCCGGCGCGCGGCCTGAGACTCTAATAGCGCGCGCACTTCGAATGTGTCTTGAATGTCTTCCTGGGTCCAATTAAATACCCGAAAGCCTCGATAAGGAATTGACTCAAGCCATCCATCCACGCTCAGACGCCGAAGCGCTTCCTGAACCGGCGTAATCGATACGCCTAAGCTCTTGGCTAAGGTATCTTCACGCAAGAACAGGCCGCTGGCGTAGTCCCCTCTGAGTATTCTTTGGCGCACCGCCGTACACACGTGATCTGTAACGCTTTCCATTCGGTCATATTGCACCCGGCGTTAGCGGCTTTCAATACGCCCAACTGCCCTTTTAGCGCGCCCTTCTAATCGATCGCATACCGCCCGTTGAGCTGTTCACGCCGCTGACGCCAATCCGGCAAAAATTCATCCATCAACCCATAAAAGCGCGCGTTATGACCGCGCTCTAACAAATGCACTAGTTCATGCACCAAGACATACTCAAAACAGGCGCGTGAATAGCGAATTAAATCGACATTCAGCCAAATACGTTGCGCCAAGGGATTACAGCTACCCCACAAGGTTTTCATGCGGCGGACTCGGCACTCGGCTACCTCCACACCCATTCGATTAGCCCAGCCCGGGGTTAACGCGGTGAGCTGTTTTTTGGCTTGACGATGCTGCCAGCCCTGAAGCAGATCGAGGCATTTACGCTCATCCGCATTCGCGCTGATATGCATATGCATCGCTTGCGATGTCAGCTCGATGCGATTACGCCGGGCTTGCGGGATAATCACCAACGGATATTGCGCACCCATAAACCACTGCATCGCACCCTCGTGCACCGTCGGCGTGCTAGGCATACGCTGCTCGCGCTCGGCTAAGCGGCGACGCTGTTGGACAATCCAGTCATAGCGTTGCTTGATGATGGCTTGAATATCCGCATCGGTGTGCCGGTGAGAGGCCGACACAACCACATCGCCGTGCGGTGGGCGCACGCGCAAATACAGGTGTCGAATGCGCTTACGCTGCACCCACACACTTAGGCCATCGATATTTAAAGTGTAGGCGTGGATAAGGTCATTAGCCATATTCCACGGTATGCTAGCACCAACACGGTTTTTAGTAGCGCAGCGTGGAATTAAACCAGGTTAGCCAGGGTCTTAAATCCAGCACTCATAGCAAGGGATACCACCATGATCAGCTTTCATCGCCACACACTCAGCGCGTTGGTTTTATTACTCACAATCAGTTTGGTTGGCTGTGCTTCAGTCAGTGGCAGCGGCGAACACAACCGCACCTACGACTTCAGCAGCATTGAGCGTACCGCGGTGATTTCAGTGGCGGGTGTTGGCAGCCAAACCGCCGCGCGTGACCAGATTGCCAGTATGTTTAACCAAGCGTTGCTGGGACGTGGCTACAGCCCGATTGAGCGCAGTCAAATTAATGCGGTACTCGATGAACAGGACTTCTCGCGCTCGGAGCTGACCCGCGCAAGCGGTGCAGCTAGAGCAGGGCAGGTGTTAAATGTCGACAGTGTAGTGCTCATTACCCTGCCGGCGTTCGGTGATGACATGAGCATGAGCGCGCAAATGGTCGACGTTGAAGACGGCACCATCCTGTGGTCAGCATCAGGCAGCGCACGCACCGGTGCCGCGATGACCCGGCGCGCCGGCCAGCTGCTGGGCGCGATCGGTGGCGGCATTTTAGGCGCAGAAGTGGGTGATAACGGAAGCACCGGCGCGGTAGTCGGCGGTGTTGGTGGCGCCGTTGGTGGCGATATCATTGGTGATGCGCTGTCAAAGCAGCGTCAAGAGCAAGCCGCCGTTCTTATCGATCAACTCACCCGCTCGCTACCGCAGCGATAAAACGTCTAATTGATAGGCTGGGGCTATGAAAAGCACTCGTCAGCTGCATTTCACCCGATGACCAATCCGGCCTATCATGTTTGAAATTAACCCGGTGGCGGGGTTTCGCGCACCGGATTCGTCTTGTTAACTAGGAATTCGCGCCATGCCCATGTTTAGCGCCAAACCCAACGCCCGCCACGATGATGTTCCGCGGCTCGGGGTTTTAATCACCAACCTTGGTACACCGGATGCGCCAACCGCACCGGCTCTGCGCCGCTATCTCGCCGAATTTCTCGGCGACCCGCGCGTGGTAGAAATCAACCGCCCCCTTTGGTGGCTCATTCTGCATGGCATTGTTTTGCGCACCCGGCCCAAAAAATCCGCGGCTGCCTACGCAGAGGTTTGGGAAGAAGGCGGATCACCGCTGCTGACCATTGGCAAAAAACAAGCCCA
The DNA here is from genome assembly GCA_913056315.1 of uncultured Ectothiorhodospiraceae bacterium. Lineage (GTDB taxonomy): Bacteria > Pseudomonadota > Gammaproteobacteria > Nitrococcales > Nitrococcaceae > Spiribacter. The sequence continues at coordinate 6,913 of CAJXMZ010000034.1, read as the reverse complement.
AGGTATTGGCGAGCGCTTGGCCGAAAAAATTGACGGCCCGGTGTCAGTGGAATTGGCGATGCGCTATGGCAACCCGTCCATTCGCGACGGCTTGCGTAAGCTGCGCGAAGCCGGCGCTGAACGTATTCTGGTGCTGCCACTTTATCCGCATTACTCGGCCACAACGGTTGGCTCAACATACGATGCCGTTTTCGATGAGCTAAAAAAATGGCGCTGGATTCCAGAGCTGCGCCTGATTGGTCAGTATCACGATGATCCCAATTATGTGAAATCGCTGGCTAACAGTATCCGCGAGCACTGGGCCGAGCATGGCAAGCCAGAAAAGATGCTGTTTTCTTTTCATGGCATGCCGCGGCGTTATTTGCTCAATGGCGACCCGTACCATTGTCAGTGTCAAAAAACCGCTCGGCTCGTCGCCGAGAAACTCAAGCTGCCGGATGATGCCTGGCAAGTGACTTTTCAGTCACTGTTTGGCCGCGAGGTTTGGCTGCAGCCGTATACCGACGCCACGGTCGAGGCGCTGGCCAAATCCGGCATGAAAACCTTGGATGTGATTTGCCCGGGATTCTCCGCGGATTGTCTGGAGACCCTAGAAGAAATTGAGGGCGAAAACGCCGAAATATTTGAAGAGCACGGCGGTGAGTCGCTGCGCTACATTCGCGCGCTCAACGACCGCGACGACCATTTGGATATGTTGACTGGGTTAGCCATTGACCACTTGCAGGGTTGGCCTGAAGTGAGCAAAAAAGTAAAACGCAGCCGGCGCGATCCTCAGGCAACGTTTGAGCGCGCTAAAGCCATGGACTGTGACGAATAGTTTAGTGAGGAAGTCACAGACATAAACAGGTGATTATCGAACACTAGAATCGGAATTTTGGAGGCGATGCCATGCATCCAGCGCTTGCGTCAGTGAGTGACAGCGCGCTTGAGTCAGTACTTAGGGGCAGCCGGCAAATCAGCATTCCGGCGGGCACTAAAGTCTTTGGCCCGGGCGATGTATGCGAAGGTCTTCCGCTAGTGCTCAAAGGCGAGGTTCGGGTGCAAATGGCTTGCGCCTCGGGGAACGAAATCGTTCTCTATCGCATCAAAGCAGGCGATATATGCGCATTATCGCTATCGTGCCTGCTATCAAAAAATCGTCATCGCGCTGAAGCGGTGGTTGATGAAGACACCGAAGTGCTGGTGCTGCCGCTTGCCAACGTTGAGCGGCTGATGGATGAAGCGCCCGGCTTTCGACGCGTTGTTCTGCAAAGTTACGGAGAGCGTTTGCAGACACTGATGCTGGTGGTCGAGGAAGTGGCTTTTCAGCGGGTTGATCAGCGCCTAGCTGAACGCCTCATCGACCGTCAACGCGATGGGGTAGTAAGTGCAACCCATCACGATCTAGCAGTCGAACTAGGCACCGCCCGCGAAGTGGTCAGCCGACTGCTGAAAACCTTTGAGCACAAAGGCTTAGTTAAATTGGCGCGTGGCCAGGTTGAACTGGTCGATGAATTGGCCCTGCAACGTGTCGCGCGGCCCGACATCGATTGCGAATGAACGAAAGGCAATAGGCTATGGAACTCGATCCACTACTTCTATCCCGATTACAGTTCGCCTTTGTGGTGTCTTTTCACGCGATTTTCCCTGTCTTTACGATTGGGCTGGCTTCTTATATCGCGCTGCTCGAAGGGCTGTATTTTAAAACCGGTAACGCCGCTTGGTCGCACCTGTCGCGCTTTTGGACCAAAGTGTTCGCCGTTGCCTTTGGCATGGGTGTGGTCTCCGGGATTGTCATGTCGTTTCAGTTTGGTACTAACTGGAGCAACTTCTCGCAAATGTCGGCCAACTTCCTTGGGCCCATATTAAGCTATGAAGTGGTTACGGCCTTTTTCCTAGAAGCCGCTTTCTTAGGCGTGCTGCTATTTGGGCGCGACAAAGTCCCGCGGGGCACGCATTTGTTTGCCGCGATTATGGTCGCGCTTGGCACCTTTATTTCATCGTTTTGGATTTTGGTTGCCAACAGCTGGATGCACACGCCCGCTGGTGTTGAATTCCAAGACGGCATGCTGCACGTGACCAGCTGGGCCGAGGCCATCTTTAATCCCTCATTCCCCTATCGCTTTACGCACATGGCGGTGGCTAGCTTTTTAACCGGCAGCTTTGTGGTCGCCGGCATTAGCGCTTGGTATCTGTTCAAAGGCCATATGGTGGAGGCCAATAAAAAAGCGCTGTCCATGTGCTTGTGGATGATTTTGTTCTTGGCCCCAGCCCAGGCAGTGATTGGTGACTTCCACGGCCTCAACACGCTGGAGTATCAACCCACGAAAGTCGCCGCGATGGAGGGTAACTGGGAGCGTCAAGCTGGCGCACCTTTGTTGCTATTTGCGCTGCCCGACCAACAAGCGCAAGAAAACCGCTTTGAAGTGGGTGTTCCCAAGTTGGCCAGTTTTATTCTGACGCACGACTTTGAAGGGGTCATTCCCGGCATTAACGAGGTTGTGCCAGAAGAACAGCCACCGGTCGCCATCGTCTTTTGGTCGTTCCGGATCATGGTGGCGCTTGGTTTTGCCATGATTGGCGTGGGCCTATGGGCGTTGGTGCTGCGCTTGCGCGGCAAACTGTTTACGCCGGGTATCTTCCACCGGTTTTTACCGCTAATGATTGCTGCGCCGTTTATCGCGGTCGTTGCCGGCTGGGTAACCACTGAGTCGGGCCGAGCCCCTTGGTTGGTCTACGGCATGGTTAACTTTTCCGAAGGCTTAACTCCATCGTTGACTGGGGGCATGGCGCTAGCAAGTCTCATTGGTTATATGGCGGTCTATGCCGTGGTTTATACCTCAGGGGCCTACTACCTATGGCAGATCGTCAAAGGCGGCATGATTGATGCTGAGCCCGGCGAAGATGAGCCTGGCGCCCATCCGAAGCGGCCTTTGTCAGCGGGTGGACCGATTGGTAATGCCGCACCCGCTGCACCGGTAGGGAAGGACTGGCTATGATTGATTTCACCATGGTTTGGGCGGTTATTATCGCCTTTGGCGTCATCATGTACGTGCTGCTTGATGGCTTTGACCTGGGCATGGGCATCCTCTACCCCTTTGCGCCCGACGAGCAATCGCGCGATGTCATGATGAATACCGTGGCGCCGTTTTGGGATGGCAACGAAACCTGGCTAGTGCTGGGTGGTGCGGGGCTCTTAGGGGCCTTTCCCTTGGTCTATTCGGTATTACTCCCCGCGCTCTACCTGGGCGTATTTTTGCTGCTCGCCGGACTGATCTTTCGCGGCGTCGCGTTTGAATTTCGTTTTAAAGCAACCCCACAAACCAAGAAGTACTGGAGTGCATCCTTTGCAATTGGCTCAACGGTTGCCGCGTTAGCCCAAGGCATTGTCGTGGGTGCTTACATTCAAGGCTTTGAAACCGAAAACTTTGCCTACACCGGTGGGGCTTTCGACTGGTTGACGCCGTTTACCGTGCTCTCAGGGCTTGGATTGGTGTTGGGCTATGCCTTGTTGGGCAGCACTTGGATCATCATGAAAACCGAGGGCGCGGTGCAGGACTGGGCCTATCGCATTACACCTCGGCTACTCGCTGGTGTGTTGGGCGTGTTTCTCATTATTAGCTTTTGGACGCCACTTGTTGATTCGTTTGCCCGTGATCGCTGGTTTAGCAATCTGCATGTTATTTGGCTGTTGCCTGCCGGTGCATTGGGTTGTGCCTATTTGATCTTGCGCGCAGTGGCACGCCGCGACGAGGGCATTCCGTTTGTGGCAACGATGGGGCTCTTTATCTTTACCTATTTGGGCCTTCTGGCAAGCAAATGGCCCTACGTCGTACCGCCGGCTTATACGCTTTATGACGCGGCCTCGGCGCGCGAATCGCAAATCTTTTTGCTCATTGGCGTGTTGTTTGTCATCCCGGTCGTACTGGCCTACACCGCGTGGACCTATTGGGTGTTTCGCGGCAAAGTTCGGGTGGGTGAGGGCTACCACTAACCCATGACACCGCAACAATGGCTGGCCCGGCAACGCCTTGAAGTTGCCGGCCGGTTGCGGCTTGCCGCTTGGTTTGGTGTCGCCGAAGGCTTTGCAATTATTGCCCAAGCCGGTTTAATTGCTTGGCTTGTTCATCAAACTATTATTGCCGATCAGCCCATTTCTGCACTTATCCTGCCGGTCGCGAGTCTCATTGGCGTGATTAGCCTGCGGCCTGTTTTGCAGATGCTACGAGCCAATGCGGGTATTGCCGCAGCCGCCGAGGTGCAAAGTCGCGTGCGTGAGCGCCTGATTCGCCATGCCGAGGCCTTAGGCCCCACCGGCGCCGAAGACTTAAGCCAAGGCGAGATCAGCAGCCAACTCACCGATCAAGTCAACGCCCTAGAGGGCTATTTCGCGCGCTACTTACCGCAAATGACCATCGCCGTCATCGTGCCGCTAAGCATTGCGGCGGCGGCGTTTACACAAGATTGGATTGCGGCAAGTTTTTTATTAATTGCCGCGCCGCTTATCCCATTATTTATGGCGCTAGTGGGCATGGGTGCTGAGCGTCTTAACCGCGATCAAATGCTTGCGCTGGGCCGGCTATCGGGGCAGTTTTTGGACCGGGTTCGCGGCATGACCACCCTGCGGCTATTCGGTCGCACAAGCGAAGCCACACAAGGCATTACTGCCGGCTCAGAAGAATATCGCTTACGCAGCATGCGGGTGCTGCGAGTGGCGTTTTTATCCTCAGCCGTACTTGAGTTTTTTGCCTCGGTTGCCATTGCCGTTGTCGCCATTTATATCGGCTTTGGTTTGCTTGGCTATATCGAATACGGCCCATCCCCGGCATTAACACTTTTTAGCGGGCTATTTGTGTTGCTGCTCGCGCCTGAGTTTTTCCAACCGCTACGCACGCTTGCCCAGCACTATCATGACCGTGCGACCGCGCTAGGCGCCGCCGAACTGCTGGCTGACTTTGAATCGCGCCCCGCGACGCATTGGCCTGTTCACACCGACAACGCCGCAGAAACGCGATCGGCTAGGACAAGCGAGGGGCTAACAGTGAATGACCTGCACTTGCAGCGCCCAGGCCGTGGTGAGGTCTTGCACATCCCAACCTTGCAAGCGCAGCCAGGCGATATTGTGTGGCTAGAGGGCCCGTCGGGTAGCGGCAAAACAACGTTTTTACTGGCGCTCGCGGGGCTGCTCGCCCCGGCATCAGGGCAGATTCATCGTCATTTTGTGGACCAACGCATCGGATGGCTGGGGGCGCCGGCGTTTATTGCAAGCGCTAGCCTGCGCGAGAACATCCGATTGGGCAATCCACACGCAAGCACTGAGCAAATCCACGCAGCCAGCGAACGCGCAGGCGTCAGCGCTTTTTTGCCTGCATTGCCGCAAGGCCTGGATACGGTCGTGGGTGAACGCGGTGTCGGTCTTTCCGGCGGACAAGCCCAGCGGGTGGCGTTGGCTAGGGCATTTGTCTCGCCCGCGCCCTGCATTATTTTGGATGAGCCCACCGCGGCACTCGATGTCGACACCGAAGCCTATGTGCTCAATAGCCTGCAAGCACTCGCCAACGAAGGCCGGCTTGTTATTGTCGCCAGCCACGACCAAGCGCTCGCCGGTATTGCGACTCAGCGCCACCGCATTCAGGCCGGCGGGCTCGCGCGCGTCACCGCGGAGATATAGGCATGCGTGAGCTTGCCCCCTACTTACGCCTCATTACCGCCTATCGCGGTCGCTTAGTCTTGGGCGCGGTGCTCATGTTTGCTACAGCGGCTTCAGGCATTGGGCTACTGGCACTGTCGGGCTGGTTTATTACTGCAACGGCCGTGACCGGCGCGTTAATGGCCGCAGGCATTGCCGCGAGCTTAGAAATTTATGTGCCAGGCGGAGGAATTCGTGCCTTTGCGGTAACGCGGACTGTCGCGCGCTATTTTGAGCGAATCTTTAACCACGATAGTGTTTTGCGCTTGTTGCGTGATCTACGCAGCCAGGTATTTTCCGGGTTGGCCGCACTCCCCCCAGCCGCAATGGGTGGGCTGCGCAGTGGCGAGTTGCTCAATCGTCTGACCACCGACATTGATCGCCTTGATGGGCTCTACCTTCGGGCCTTAGCCCCACCCGTTGTCGCCCTTTTGGCCGTGCTATTGGTGATGGCGCTATTGGCGATTGGCAGCCCACTGATTGCCTTAGTCGCAGGGGCCGTCCTGCTTGTGCTTGGGCTAGTAACCCTTGGATTGGCTTGGCTGGCTGGCGAGCAATTAACCCAACGCCTGGCTGAAGCCAGCGCGCAACTGCGCGCCAGCACCGTTGATCACCTCAATGGGATGGCCGAATTAACCGCTTTTGCCAGCCTTGGCTATCATCGTGATCAGGTGCTGGATTTTGATCGCCAAGCGCGTGACCAAGATGCTCGCTTGGCAAAGCGCCTTGCCGCCGGTGAGGCCATTATCCATGGTGGCGTGCAAATGACCGCTGTGGGGGTGTTGCTCAGCGCGCTCACACTCTTTCAAACCGGCGCCATTGGCGGTGCCGTTGCGGTGATGATGCCGCTGGCGGTTTTAGCGTTGCTCGAGCCACTGGGCGTATTACCCGGAGCGGGTCTGCATCTGGCTCGGGCCCGTGCCTCAGCGCGGCGACTGCAAAACACCGCACAGCCTGAGACCAAGCCGGTGCCCAACGCGCCAGCAGCGCTCACCCAAGCGCCCCAAGTGACGCTAAGCAAAGTAACCATTGAGCGTGGCGCTGGCGCGCGGGTGGTTAGCGAGCTGTCGCTAAGCATTGCCGCGGGCGAGTGTGTTGGCATTATTGGACCGTCTGGGTGCGGTAAATCGACGCTGGCCGGACTGATTGCCCGACAAATTGATGCCAAAGCCGGTCAAGTGCACCTCGATCAGCAAGCCCTTAACACCATCGCGCTCGACTCGCTGTATGCCAGCCTTGGCTATT
>CAJXMZ010000033.1 GCA_913056315.1 uncultured Ectothiorhodospiraceae bacterium | reverse complement strand
TAGGCAACCTCCCAGGTTGCCGGCAGCTGGCCGTTGGCATCGCGGTTAGTCTCATAAGCCTGGCGCATAGCCTCCCAACGCCGCGGTGTTGTCAACCCAGAGTGCCGGCCCACAAGCGCATTGCGCAAACCCAACGCGGTTAAATCATGAATTAATGCATCAACCTCAGGGTAGGTCAGAGTGAAATGCTCCATATCCATCACCGGGTCGGCGAGCTTGGCACCCACCAGCGCATCCCCAATATCGTGCATGTCGATAAAACCATGCACATGCGGTGTTTGATCAACACTCGCCCAGGCTGACCGCAATTCGGTCAAAGTATCCGGTCCAAAGGTGGCAAACATTAAAACGCCGTCCGGGCGTAACACTCTTTGTAGCTCGCGCGCCGCGGTGGCGAGGTCGGGCTGGCGATGAAGCACCAAGCTGGAGAAGACCAAGTCAAATGAATCATTGGCAAACGGTAATTGATCCAGTGTGGTTGCCACGCCTGGCACCGGTCGCAATCGCCCGCTACGCCGGCGTGTTTGAGCAACGAGTGGCACCGCTAAGTCAGCAGCGAAGTAGCGCGCTTTGGGATAGCGCTTGCGCAGCGCCGCGGTGTTTAGGCCGCTCGCGCAGCCTAAATCGAGCATGCGGCGGGGGGCCAACTTAATAAAGTCTAGCCGCTCAACCAGTCGCCGGCTCACCTCGCGATGCAGCACCGCGGCCTCATCAAACGCTGCCGCCGATTGAACTAAGCGGCGTGCCAGCACGGTTGGGTCCAGCTTTAGCGGGTCGTCACCTGGGTTATTCATCCCGTCATGCTGCCACATTCATCCGTTGGTCCGAAGCCTACGCTTTGGATGTTTTGGTCGCTGGGCAATGCCTTGAGACTGCGGCCATGGCTTTATCATCACCCGCTTCCACCAGAGCAATTCAATGGCGCCAGCCTAGGCGTTTAACCGCCATCGCTCACGCGCTGCTCAATGGTCGTTGTCAATTTTGCGCCATTCCGACAGCATCTTGGGCAATTTGCCGCGGCTGCCACGAAGATTTGCCTTGGATTAGTGCTGCCTGTCAGCGCTGTGGTTTGCCGCTTGCCTCAGGCGCTGCGCTTTGCGCGGGTTGCTTGGGCGCACCGCCGGCCTTTGATCGCAGCCTCGCCCTATGGTCTTACACCAGCGGCATCGACACGCGCATTCGGCGTTTTAAGCTAGCGGGTGACCTGGCTACCGGGCGGCTTTTAACAGCGATTGCCGCAGCGCAATTACGCGCTCGCCAATGGCGCTGTCCGGCACCCATGATTGCGATGCCGCTGCACCCGCGCCGCCTGCGCCAGCGCGGTTTTAATCAAGCACAACTCATCGCAAGATGGTTGGGTGGACCGAGCATCGACACGATCGTGGCCCGCCCACAGTACACCCAATCCCAGCGCCAACTCGATGCCGCCACCCGGCGGGCGAATTTGCGCAACGCCTTTATGCTCAAGCGCCAACCGCCGAAAGCCGTCACGCTGATTGATGATGTGATGACAACTGGGGCCAGTCTTAACGCACTGGCTCAATGCCTGCGCGCTGGCGGCACCGAGCACATCGAGGTGATTGTGCTTGCTCGAGCGATTTAACCACGCATCGCGTAGTGCGCCACCATGCCCACAAATACAATGCCGCCGTAAATGTTGTTATTGAGAAAGGCCTGAAAGCATCCCTCACGGCTGCGATCACGAATTAGCCACTGTTGGCGCACAAATAACCCCGAGGCTAGCAACAGCGCCACGTAATACACCGCGCCCAAGCCAGCGCGCCAGCCAATAACGAGCAACAACAGCGTTAATAGCCCCTGTAGCAGCCCAATCATTAGCCGATCATAGTCAGCGAATAATACAGCGGTTGATTTAATGCCAATGCGCAGATCATCGTCGCGATCGACCATGGCGTATTCAGTGTCATAAATCGTCGCCCAGACCACCGCCGCGGCAAATACCAGCCAAGCCATCACCGGGATCGTGCCGGTTTGCGCGGCAAATGCCATGGGGGCTGCCCAACCAAACGCGGCGCCCAAATGCACCTGCGGCAAATGGGTGTGGCGTTTCATAAATGGGTAGCTCGCCGCCAAGGCGACACCGCCAAGCGATAGAACAATGGTGAGGGTATTCATCAGCAATACCAAGGCGAAGGCGGCCAGACATAACAGGGCAAACAGCACCAATGCCTCGCGCTCGCTTACCGCGCCGGTGGTCAGCGGTCGATGCTGGGTGCGTTTGACGTGGCGGTCAAAATCACGATCGGCATAGTCGTTAATGACGCAGCCAGCCGCGCGCATGATCAAAACACCCAGCACAAACACCACCAACACACCCCAACGTGGCCAGCCCTCAGCGGCCAACCACAGCGCCCAGAGCATGGGCCAAAGCAGTAGAAAATTACCGATCGGCCGATCCAATCGCGCCAACTTAGCGTACAGCCCAAGCCGCGAGCGCCAATTAGCCACGTGCGTTGCCATGGCTTAACTCCTGAATTAAAGACGGTAAAAAAACCTCGGTCACCAGTAACTCCCGCTTGGCCACGGCAAACACCGAACGCCGCGCCCACATGGGCTCAACATCGATACCGGCGGCCGCCGCAGCGCGCTGGGCCAATCGTGAATGCGCTTTTAGCCAAGCAATGGCAATGGGCCCGCGCACCATGGGATAGCGACCAAACAACAGCGCACCCAGCGGCGCACTGCCAAGCCGGCGCAAACGCTGCAGGGGCCCGCGCAACGTGGCCGCGGGGATTAGGCTGCGGGCATAAACCAAGGGCTCAGTGGCCTGACATAACAGCACTTCACGCAACCAAACCTGTTCACGCGAGCGCAAACCCAGACGCTGGCGCTCATCGGGCCAACCGCTCGACCAGCATTGCTGCAAAGGCTGGACATTAAACTGCGCGCCGGCCAACGCGCGTAAGCGCTTAGTGAGCGACCCGGGCTCGTCGAGCCACGGTTTCAATAACGCGGGGGGCGGCGTCGCCGGCAAGCGCCGAGGCCGCCAATGGCCTGCACTGAGTTGCCTCATCGCAGTCTCGCTTTAAACCTGTGCATACCGCTCACCCTCGCCAACCCAACGACCGATGAGTGCATCGGCCACGTCTGGGTGGTGCGCTAATAAATCAGGCGCCGCCGCTTGCACTCGATCAAGCAAATCGGCATCGCGCAGCAAATCCGCAATGCGATAAGTCAATGCACCGGTTTGCCGCGTACCGAGTAACTCGCCCGGACCGCGAATATCCAAATCGCGTTGCGCAATCTGAAAACCGTCATTGGTTTCACGCAAAATACCCAAACGCGATCGCGCGGTCTCGCCTAGCCGGCCATGGTACAAAAGCACGCAACTGCTTTGTGTTTCACCACGGCCAACTCGACCGCGCAGCTGGTGGAGTTGCGCTAGGCCTAAGCGCTCAGCATTTTCGATAATCATTAATGAGGCATTGGGCACGTTAACGCCCACTTCAATCACCGTGGTCGCCACCAACAAATCGGTCTCACCAGCTTCAAAACGTGCCATTACCGCTTCTTTTTCCGACGCTGAAAGCCGTCCATGCACCCGATCCACTCGCACTCCAGACAACTGCTCGGCTAAGTACGCCGCGGTGGCCTCGGCTGCTTGCGCTTCGAGCACATCAGACTCCTCTATCAACGTGCATACCCAATAGACTTGCCGGCCCTGCGCGCAAGCAAGGCGAATGCGCTCAATGACCTCCTCGCGACGGGTATCAGGCAGCGCGACGGTTTGCACGGGCGTGCGCCCCGGCGGCAGCTCATCAATAACCGAGGTATCCAAATCAGCATAAGCCGTCATCGCAAGGGTGCGTGGAATGGGGGTTGCGGTCATGACTAACTGATGCGGCTGTGTGTTGCCTGTGCCCTTGTCACGCAAGGCCAGCCGCTGGTGAACACCAAACCGATGCTGCTCGTCGATGACCACAAGACCGAGCGCATTAAAGGTTACACCGGCCTGAAATAATGCATGCGTACCCACCAGCACTTGGGTTTGCCCGTTGGCCAGTGCCGCCAATGCCTCGCGCCGCGGCGCTGCGGCCAGTCGTCCAGTCAACCAGCCAACCTCCACGCCCAGCGGTGCCAACCAATGACTAAAACTTCGATAATGCTGCTCGGCGAGTAGCTCGGTAGGCGCCATAATAGCGGCCTGCCAACCTGCCTCCACCGCCATGAGCGCCGCCAGCGCGGCAATCACCGTTTTGCCTGATCCGACATCGCCCTGCACCAAACGCAACATGGGTAGGGTGTGTTGCAAATCATGGCTCACGTCGCCAAACACGCGCTGCTGGGCGTTTGTCAGCTCAAACCCCAACCCATTAAGCAATTGCGCGGGCAAGTTGCCGGCCGAACTCAGCGCTGGAGCGGGCGCGCTCTGGCGATGCTCGGCGCGCAGCCGCAACAGGCTCAAGCGATGCGCGAGCAACTCTTCAAACGCCAGTCGCTTGATCGCCGGATGGCTACCATTGAGTAGAGCGGCCGGATCGACATCAGCCGGCGGCGCGTGCACCAGCGCGAGTGCTGCATCCAGGGTTGGCATAGCGAGCGACTCACGCAACGGCGCTGGCAGCCATTCGGTCAACGCATCGGATCGCTCGAGCGCCGCGGCAATCGCGCGCCGTAAGGCAAACTGATTTAGCCCCTCGGTGGCGGGATAGACCGGTTTAAACCCGCCGTCCGGCGCAGGCGCATCGGCCTCAATAATTTCCCAATCAGGGTGAATAATTTGCCAAGTCACCGGCCCCGGTCGCGCTTCGCCAAACACGCGCAAGCGCGCACCACGGCTTAATTGCCGCTGCTGAGCGCCATAGAAATGAAAAAACACCAACTCAAGGCTGCCGGTGCCATCACTCATTCGGCAAATAAGCCGACGGCGGCGACCGTTGACGACTTCGCTTGCGGTAATTTCCCCTTCCACCAGTGCCGACTGATCAGCGCTTAATTCACCAATTCGCCGAACGCGGGTGCGATCTTCATAGCGCAGCGGCAAATGAAAAGGTAGGTCTTCTGCACAGCGAAGCCCCAGGCGCCCTAGCTTTTCCGCCAGACGTGGGCCCACCCCGGGCAGGCGGGTGAGTGGCGTGCCATACGCCGAATCGACGGGCATCAGTTAGCGCGCGTCGGCAAGGCTCAAAACCGCCTCGACCTCCACCATCGCGTCTTTCGGCAGTGCCGCCACCCCAATCGCCGCACGGGCCGGATACGGTTCGCTAAAGTACTCGGCCATGAGCGAATTGACCGTGGCGAAATGCCCGAGATCAGTCAGGAAAATCGACAGCTTAACGATATTCTCTAGCCCACCCCCAGCAGCCATTGCCAGGTTGTGCACGTTATCGAACACACGGCGCGTTTGCGCTTCAATCCCACCGTCAACCAACGTCATGGTGACCGGATCGAGCGGGATTTGCCCAGACAGGTAGACCCAGTCGCCCACTTGAACCGCCTGGGAGTAGGGCCCGATTGCCGCTGGGGCTTGATCGGTCTGAATAATTCGACGAGTCATGATTGCTCCTCAGCAGCGTTAGGGTTGGCTTGGGTTAGCCGCGTCGACGATGAATGCGTAGCACCGCGGATAGGCCGCGCAGACGGCGCATAATGCGCGCGAGGTGAACCCGGCTACGAACACTTAGCACCAAGCGCATGGTGGCGATCATGCCTTCCTTTTCTTCAATTTCAACACCGTCAATGTTGGAGTCGAGATCGGAGATGACCGCCGCCACGCTCGCCAACACGCCACGATTATTCATCACCTCAATACTAATGGCGACAGGATAATCTCCCTCAGCGATCGCATCCCACTGCACATCCAGCCATTTTTCGGGGTGGTTACGATATTCACGAATGTTGTTGCAGCTTTGGTGGTGAATCACCACGCCGCGCCCTGCGCTCGCAAACCCAACAATCGGGTCGCCAGGAATCGGCCGACAGCAACGCGCGAACGTCACCACCGCACCTTCATTGCCGCGAATACTTAGCGCGCCACTGGTATCGGTTTGCTCAAGCTCCGCGGTTCCGTCTGCCGCCCCACTCAAGCGTCGGGCCACCAGCCATGGCATACGCTGGCCTAATCCCACTTGCTCAAACACCTCGGCCAAGCGCTCGACACCAAGCGTTTCGAGCAGATGATCAATTTGTGCGCTGCTCATTTCATCCAGACTTAAGTCGAGCGCACTCAGCGCCTGGGCTACCAGTCGGCGACCAAGCTCTTCGGCTTCAGCACCTTGTAGGCGCTTGAGACTGTGCCGAATGGCTGCACGCGCTTTGGCCGTGACAGTAAAATCTAGCCAAGCTGGATTCGGACGAGCAACTCGGGCGGTAATAATTTCAACCGTTTGGCCAGTCTCTAGCGGCGTGCGCAGCGGTGCTAAGCGATGATCAATATTGGCGGCAATGCAGGCATCCCCAATGTCAGAGTGCACCGCATAGGCAAAGTCGACCACGGTCGCGCCTTTGGGCAGCTCCATAATGTCGCCATTCGGGGTAAAGACATAGACTTCGTCGGGGCGTAAATCGATTTTGACGTTTTCAATAAACTCAATCGAGTTGCCTGCGCTTTCCTGCATTTCCATTAGCCCGTGCACCCACTCGCGCGCACGCGTTTGCGCAGCACTGCTGGCCATGCCCGCGTCTTTGTACAGCCAGTGCGCGGCAATACCCGCTTCCGCCACCCGGTCCATTTCTGCGGTGCGAATTTGCACCTCCGCTTGAATCCGTCGAGGCCCCAACAACGTGGTGTGCAGGCTTTGGTAGCCGTTAATTTTGGGGATGGCGATGTAGTCTTTCATGCGCCCGGGCAGTGGCTTGTATAAACCGTGGCAATGACCCAGCACCCGGTAACAGGTATCGACATCGGCGACGACGATGCGAAACCCATAGACATCAAAAATATCTTCAAACCCTGCCTGCTTGCTGCGCATCTTTTGGTAGATGCTCCATAGATGCTTTTCCCGCCCGATAATGCGCGCTTCAATGCCCGCCTGGGTCAAGCTCTCAGCCAGCGAATCACGAATGGTATCGAGCATTTCACGCTGCGAGCCACGCTGACGACGAATGCGCTCTTTGAGCACGCGATAGCGCATGGGATACAGCGCAGCAAAACCTAGGTCTTCTAGTTCGACTCGCACGCTGTTGATACCCAAACGCTGGGCAATCGGTGCATAGATCTCAAGGGTCTCGCGAGCAATACGACCGCGTTTACTCGGCGGCATGACAAAAATGGTGCGCATATTGTGTAGCCGGTCAGCCAGCTTAATTAATATGACGCGGATGTCCTGCGACATCGCCAAAACCATTTTGCGAAAGTTCTCGGCTTGGGCTTCGGCCTTACTGCGAAAGTTAATTTGTGTGAGCTTGGACACGCCATCGACAAGCTGCGCGACATCGCTACCAAAGGCCTCAGCAATCTCAGCCTGGGCGGTGGGGGTGTCTTCAATGACATCGTGAAGGATGGCCGCGCACAGGCTCTCGGCATCCATACCCATTTCTGCCAATGTGCGGGCAACCGCGAGGGGGTGGGTAATGTAGGGCTCTCCAGAGAGTCGGCGCTGGCCCTCATGGGCGGCCGCACCAAATTGATACGCTTTGTAAACGGTTTGGACTTGGCGGGGCTCGAGATAATCCTCGAGCAAGGCGCAAAGGTCAGCGGCACGGGTGGCGGAATCGGCACCCGCGGGTTGACTGGTTACTGCCGCCTCACTACTGGCCATGGACGCCGGTTCACTCGGCCGGCTTTTCCTCGCTTGGCTCGCCAGCGCTTGGGGCTTGTGACTCGTCATTCGCGTCACCGACTTGGCCCTCTGTCGCGATATCACCCTCGGCTTCTAGTGCCGCGGCTTGCGCCGCATCATCCAATGCACCGAGCGCTTCTGCTGCTTCGGCTTCAACGTTGAGAATTTCGCCGGTGACATGACCCTCGGCAATTTCGCGCAGCGCAACCACGGTTGGCTTGTCCTTCTCCCAATCCACAAAGGGCTCACTACCGTGGGCCACTTGACGGGCGCGACGTGATGCCGCCAGAACCAACTCAAACCGATTGTCGATCGTATCGAGGCAATCCTCGACCGTTACTCGCGCCATGCCGGCACCCTCCAACGAATTAAAATAACTAAACTTATGAAGCAGTGTAGCGCGGAATCCTGCTGAATATAAAGCACTTATCGCAATGTCATCCAGCGCGACAAAAGTGCTTAGCCGCCTGCATCCTCACCGGTGAGATCAGCGAGTGAATCGCTATGCATGATTTGCTGTCGGCCTAAGCGCAACCGCCGCGCCCGAATAATCGCTTCGAGATCATGTAACGCGCTATCAAACGCATCGTTCCAGACGATGTAGTCATACTCTGGATAGTGGCTCATTTCGCTGACTGCCGCGCTCATGCGCTCGTTAATCACCGCGTCGCTATCCTGTGCGCGAGCGCGCAAGCGCGACTCCAGGGCTTGGCGCGACGGCGGCAAAATAAAAATCGATACGGTGTTGTTCAGGCGTTCACGAATTTGCTGCGCGCCTTGCCAGTCAATTTCAACCAGCACGTCGCGGCCGGCCGCCAAATGCCCCGCCACCGCTTCATGCGTGGTGCCGTAACGGCGATCAAAGACATGCGCGTGCTCTAAAAACGCGCCCGCCTCAATGAGTTCGAGGAAAGCCGCGTCGTGAACAAAGTAATAATCAACGCCCTCGACCTCGGCGGGACGTGGCGCCCGCGTAGTATGCGAAACCGAAATAACCAAGCCAGGATCACGCGCAATGAGGGCGCGCAAAAGCGATGTCTTACCTGCACCGGACGCTGCCGATATAATATAGAGCGTGCCGCTCGTGCCCTTATCCATGGCAATAATGCTACCCTCTTCGGCCTTTTTGCGCACCGTCTACTATCGATCAGGAGAAGTTCATGCGCCCAAGCGGCCGTGCCCCAGAAGAATTACGCATCATCAACCTAACGCGTGGCTTTACCAATCACGCCGAAGGGTCGGTCTTGGTCGAATTTGGCCAAACACGCGTGCTTTGCACCGCCTCCGTCGAGGACCGCGTGCCACCGTGGTTGCGCAACAAAAATCGTGGCTGGGTAACCGCCGAGTACGGCATGTTGCCCCGAGCGACTGGCAGCCGAAACGATCGCGAAGCCGCTCGAGGTCGCCAGCAAGGCCGCACAATTGAAATCCAGCGCCTCATTGGCCGCTCGTTGCGCGCGGTGGTTGATTTAGAGGCGCTGGGTGAGCGTCGAATTGTGGTCGACTGCGATGTCTTACAAGCCGATGGCGGCACCCGCACCGCCTCAATCACTGGCGGTTATGTCGCGCTGGCCGAAGCAATCGGCACGCTAATGAAGGCCGGCAAAGTGCGTCGCAACCCACTGCATGGTCATGTCGCAGCGGTATCGGTGGGCATTTATCAGGGCACGCCGGTGCTCGATTTGGATTATGCCGAAGACTCCGAGGCTGAGACCGACATGAACGTCGTTATGAATGATGCCGGCCATTTTATCGAGGTGCAGGGCACTGCCGAGGGGCATGCCTTTCGGCGCGCCGAACTCGACAGCATGCTTGACCTGGCCAGCGACGGCATTGCCAGCCTAATTCAAGCCCAGCGCACGGCACTCGAAGGCTAAGCGATGAGCAGCGGCCGACGCATCGTTCTTGCCAGCGGCAATGCGGGCAAAATTGCCGAGCTCGAAGCCCTGCTTGCCCCCTGGGTCGATACGGTCATCCCGCAATCATTCTTTTTTGTGCCCGAGGCGGCAGAAACCGGCACGACGTTTATTGAAAACGCCATTATTAAGGCGCGCAACGCCGCTGAGCATACCGGACTGCCGGCCATTGCTGATGATTCAGGTTTAGCGATTCCGGCCTTGGACGGCGCCCCGGGCGTGCGCTCGGCGCGCTGGGCCGGCGACGAAGCGGATGATGCGGCCAATAACGCGCAACTGCGTGATGCACTAATCGATCTCAACGCGCACGAGCGCAGCGCTCATTACCGCTGCGTTGTGGTGTTTATGCGCCACGCCGCTGACCCCGCACCCTTAATTGCCGAAGGGGTTTGGGCCGGTGAACTTGTGGACAACCCCGCTGGAGCCAATGGCTTTGGCTACGATCCGCATTTTTATCTCCCAGCGCATCAGTGCACGGCCGCCCAACTCGAAGCAAGCGTTAAGAACGCCATTAGCCATCGCGGCCAAGCCCTTAGCCTGCTACGCGCGCAGCTGGAGCAGGAATGGCGAGCGCACTAACCCCGCCACCGCTTGGGCTGTATGTGCATTTGCCTTGGTGTGTTCAAAAATGCCCCTACTGCGACTTTAACTCGCATGCCCTGCGCGGCGAGCTGCCCGAAGATGACTACATTGCTGCGCTGTTGCGCGATGCCGATCAAGAAGCGCTCGCAGCCGACGGGCGCGCTGTGGAGACCCTCTTTATTGGTGGCGGTACACCCAGTTTGTTTAGTGCCAAAGCCATTCAGCGCTTGCTTGATGGGCTTCGCCAGCGCTTAGTCATTGCCGCGGATGCGGAAATTACCCTCGAAGCTAACCCCGGTCGCTTCGATGCCGATCGGTTTGCTGGGTTTATCGCAGCGGGCGTTAACCGGCTATCAATTGGCGTACAAAGTTTTAACGACCAGGCCTTGCAAAAACTCGGGCGTATCCATGGCGGCGACGAGGCCAAAGCAGCCATTGAAGCGGCGCACCAGGCCGGGTTTGAGCGCATTAATGTCGATTTAATGCATGGTTTGCCAGACCAAAGTATGGCTGCAGCCCTAAGCGATGTTGAGCAAGCACTGGCCTTGGGTATTCGCCATTTATCGCACTACCAGCTCACGTTAGAGCCTGACACGGCCTTCTTTAACCGCCCACCACCTCTGCCCGACGAGGACACCCTGGCCGATATTGAGCACGCTTGTGCTCAGCGCATTGCGCGCGCGGGGCTTGAGCGATACGAGATCTCCGCTTGGTCAACCCCCGAAGCCCGCTGTCGGCACAACCTCAACTATTGGCAGTTTGGCGATTATTTGGCCATCGGCGCCGGCGCCCACGGCAAACTCAGCCGCTGTGACGGCACGATTTGGCGTTATCGCCGCGAGCGCATGCCAAGAGCCTATCAAGCCGTGGCCGGTCGCCCCGACGCCATTGCCCAACAGTGGCCTGTTCCGCTCGCTGAGCGGGTGCTGGAATACACCATGAATGCGTTGCGTTTAACCGATGGGGCGCCTGTTGCCGATGCGCTGGCCCGTACCGGCTGTCCCTACAGCGCGTTTCACCCGGGGATCAAAGCCGGTCAACGTTTGGGCTGGCTTGACCACAACCCAAACTGGCTGCGCCCCACCCGCGAGGGGCAGCGCTTACTCAACGACCTACTTGGGCTTTTCTATGATTGAAGAACTCACCATCACCTGCCCTTATTGTGGCGAGGCCTTTACAACGCTTGTCGACTGTTCAGCCGGCGACCAAGACTACATTGAAGACTGCGTTGTGTGCTGCCGGCCGATTGAATGCCACTTAAGCCTTAGCGCTGGCAGCCCCGATCTGCAAGTCCGCCGTGATGATGAGTAGTGTTTGGGCTTAAAACGGAATAGCACTCTTGGCGTAAGCCACTGCCGCTAAATAACCATAGACAACGAGGGCGCCAACAAAGGCACTCGCCCGAACATTGAGGGCTCGAGTGGGTTTAAGCGCGATCACGCCCAGCGCGATGTACGCCAACAAACCGACAAACTTCACGCTAATCCACGCCGGCCCGCCCAACGGCCAGCCGTAACCAACCCAAGCCACGCCAAACGCACTCAGCAACAACAGGGTGTGCAAAATATGCGGTGTAATTTTAACCCAGCGCCGCTCAAGCATTGCCGAGCCGGCAAACATCCAAGCCCCGCGCAGGATAAAAAGTAATAACGTAAGGGTAATAACCGTGGTGTGCAGGTGTTTTAAGGCGATATAGCTCATCGGGCGCTCCGCGTGGGGATGGTTAAGAACAAATGCATCGTACCGCTGCCGCGGGGGTGTGTCATAGTTAAAAAACACAGGGTGCCGGATTGTTACTTGTACCCATCGCAGCAAGCGCCTAAGATATCGCGCTCTGAATTCCAGCCGTCTGAGAACGACCATGAAAAAAGATATTCACCCGAATTACCGCCCCGTTGTGTTTCAGGATATTTCTTCTGATTTCGCCTTTTTGACCCGATCAACGGTCAATACCAGCGACACAATTCAGTGGGAAGATGGCCAAGAGTACCCCCTAGTTAAGGTGGAAATCTCAAGCGCAAGCCATCCCTTCTACACCGGCAAGCAGCGCGTGCTCTCCAGCGGAGGCCGTGTTGATCAGTTCCGCCGCCGCTATGGTTCGATGGCCAAGGGCAGCAAGGGCGAGTAAAGCCCTTCGCTCCCGCCACTTTGGAGTCAACCGATGACCGATAAAACTGTCACCATCACAGATAACGCCACTGGCAAACAGGCTGAGATGCCCGTCAAAAGCGGTACGCATGGGGCAGACTTAATCGATATTCGGCGCCTGCAGCCTGAATTGGGGTACTTCACCTACGATCCAGGCTTTAGCTCAACCGGCAGCTGCCAAAGCGACATCACCTACATCGATGGCGACCAAGGGGTGCTGCTGTATCGGGGTTACCCCATTGAGCAACTCGCTGAGCAAAGCTCGTTTCTAGAAGTCTCGCGGTTGCTAATTCACGGCGAGCTCCCAACCAAAGCCGAGCTTGAATCGTTTGAAGAGTCGATCACCCGTCACACAATGGTGAATGAAAGCCTGCGTATCTTTTTTAACGGCTTTCACTACAACGCCCACCCCATGGCCATGATTACCGGTGTGGTGGGATCGCTGTCAGCGTTCTACCACGACACGATCGACATCTACGACCCTGAAAACCGCTTGCTGTGCGCGCATCGCATTATCGCCAAGATGCCCACTATTGCGGCCGCTGCGTTTAAACATATGGTGGGCGAGCCGTTTGTGCACCCACTCAATCGCCTGTCGTACACCGGCAACTTGCTCAATATGCTGTTTGCCCGGCCGAGCGAAGAGTTTGAAATTAATCCGGTGGCCGAGCGCGCACTCGATCAACTGCTCATTTTGCACGCTGATCACGAACAAAACGCCAGCACCTCAACGGTACGGCTAGCCGGCAGCACCGGGACTAACCCGTTTGCCGCGATCGCCTCAGGCTGTGCCGCGCTCTGGGGCCCAGCACATGGCGGTGCCAACGAAGCGGTTCTCAACATGCTCAGTGAGATTGGCACGATCGAGGCGGTGCCCAAGTTCATTGAAAAAGCTAAAGACAAAGATGACCCATTCCGTTTAATGGGCTTTGGCCATCGGGTGTACAAAAACTACGACCCGCGCGCAACCATTATTCGCAAGACCTGCCATGAAGTGCTCGATGAGCTTGGCGTTGGTAACGACCCGCAGCTTGAGCTCGCTATGCGGCTAGAAGAAATTGCACTGGCGGATGATTATTTTGTGGAGCGTAAGCTCTACCCGAATGTCGACTTCTACTCCGGCATCATCTACCGCGCCCTCGGTATTCCAACCGAATTCTTTACCGTGTTGTTTGCTATTGGCCGCACGCCGGGCTGGATTGCCCAATGGATGGAGATGCTATCGGATCCTGAGCAGCGCATCGGGCGTCCGCGGCAGATCTACACCGGTGCGGCCCGGCGCGACTACACCCCGCTTCACCGCCGCGTCTAGGGAATCGGCGTCTCGCCACCGGCGAGCAGTGCCTCTACCTCCCGCAGCCCGGCGCGTGCCATGGGGCGGCCATCGACGGGACTACGCGGTGGGTGTTGCCGACCCCGGCCGCTGAAGACACTTAAGTTGATTGCGGTCTCACCCGCGACGAATCGATGGGTGGGAACAAAGTCGTAGTCCTCATCAAAGCGCAAACGCTTTTCTTCGGTATCGAAGGGAATGCCTTGCTCGAGCAAAAACAACACCACGTCTTCTGGCGTGTCGGCAAAACAATGCAAATCGACCGGGCTTTCGGCACTTGCGCTTCCATCAAGCACACCGCCGACTAAGCGCGGTTTAAATGCCGCAAAAAAGCGCATCGCCTCGAGCGCGGTTTCGCGCAAACGCTGCAAGGCAACTGCTTGTTGCTCACCCCCAAACAACCGATGGTATTCATGCAAAGCCGTTTGGATTTCGCGATTTTGCGGCAAATTGGTTGTACCCGGGGCGCCTAAGTGCAAAGCGGCTTTGCGCTTGGCCTGAGAGAAATCGCGCACCCCTTCAACAGCCATAATTCGGGCGGCTTCTTGAACCAAGCGCTCACGCATACGCGCATCGCGACTTGCCTTACCCCTTGCCATGTCCTTGCCTCGCGCTATTAAAAGATCGGCTCAGCAGTACTCGAGCCGCTGTCACGATCACTTGCGCTGCGACTCGAGGGTGCTGGCGGCAAATTATCCTCACGAAATGTTTCAAACATAACACCCTGCGCATCAGCGCTCACCCGCTCCCCGGTTGTCGGGTCAATACGCACGGTAACCAGTCCATCGGGTCTGCCGCGTTCAGCCTGAGGCACACCGCGCAGCGCATCACGCATAAAATCCATCCAAATCGGTAGAGCTGCGCGACCACCCGTTTCATAGCGCCCCAGGGTTTGCAGCGCATCAAACCCAACCCAAGCACTTGCGACTAGATTGTCGTTAAAGCCTGAAAACCAAGCGTCTTTTTGATCGTTGGTCGTTCCGGTTTTACCCACCAAATCGCCACGACCCAATTGCTTAACCCTGCGCGCCGTTCCTTCCTCAACAACGCTACGTAACATCGAGCGCATCAGCCAAGCATTCTGCTTGGTAATGACGCGCTCGGCGGCGCGGTAGGCCGGCCGTTGAGGGCCTTCGGCCCCGGGCGAAGCAGGCTCGATTTGATCAGCGGGCACGGCTCGCCGTGGCCAACGCCGATACTCAACCTGACCATCGCTAAGCGTCACCCGATCAATAAAATGGGGGTCGACGCGGTAACCACCGTTAGCAAATACCGCATAGGCACGAGCCAACTGCATCGGCGTAAGTGAGGCCGAGCCAAGTGCCAAGGATAAATTGCGCGGTAAATTCTCAGCAGCTAGGCCAAACCCTTCAATATGCTCGATCGCATTGCCAATACCCACCCGCCTTAACACCCGGATAGACACCAAGTTGCGTGACTTGGTTAATGCCTCGCGCAGCCGTGTCGGCCCAAAGACCTTTCCGCTGTAATTTTCGGGCCGCCAGACATCCTCTAGCGATACATCGGCAAACACTACGGGGGCGTCATTGACCAGCGTAGCCGGCGAAAAGCCATGCGCCAGCGCTGCGGAATAGATTAAGGGCTTAAACGACGAACCGGGCTGGCGCTGTGCCTGCGTGACGCGATTAAACTTACTGCTCGGAAAATCATACCCCCCCACGAGTGCCACCACACGGCCATCCTCCGGGGCAAGCGCCACCAGCCCAGCTTGCGGCTCGGGGTTTTGGGCCAGCCGCCACTGGCCATCGACTTGTCGCACATAAACAATGTCAC
>CAJXMZ010000032.1 GCA_913056315.1 uncultured Ectothiorhodospiraceae bacterium | reverse complement strand
AGCACTTTAATGCCCACACGTCGGGCCACCCAAAAGTGACCAAACTCGTGCACTGTGACCAGCACACCAATGACCAGCAAAAACCCGGCAATGTTAGTCAACCAACCCATTACTGGCTCCACTGCGAGAGTTGTTGCTGGGCGTTAACGCGGGCGCGCTGATCGTGTTCAAGCAGCGCTTCAAGCGCGGTATCAACTTTGTGTTCCATCATCGCCAGCGTAGCGTCAATGACCCCTGCAATGCGATCAAATCGTAATGATCGGTTTAAAAATGCTTCCACAGCGACTTCATTGGCCGCGTTCAGCGCAACCGTCGCCCCTGGGCTTTCGATCAACGCTTGCCGCGCGAGTCCCAAACAGGGAAAACGTTGGTCATCCGGGGGCAAAAATTCCAGCGAACCAATAGTCGCTAAGTCCAACCCAGACACCCCTGATTGCAATCGATCAGGCCAACCTAAAGCCTGGGCGATGGGCACGCGCATGTCCGCTGCGCCCAACTGCGCCAGCATCGAGCCATCGCGGTATTGCACCAGCGCATGCACAAGGCTTTGGGGATGAATCACCACGGATACTTGTGCCGCGGGCAGGCCAAATAATCGACAGGCCTCAATAACCTCAAGGCCCTTATTCATCATCGTGGCCGAATCAATGGAAATTTTCTGACCCATTGCCCAATTAGGGTGAGCGCAAGCTTGTTCAACTGTCACGCTAGACAGGGTTGCTGGGTCACGTTCGCGAAACGGCCCGCCGGAGGCGGTCAGCCATAACTGCTCGACCCCAGTGAGATCGGCAACGCCTTGTCTGTCCACGGGTAGGCATTGAAACAATCCATTGTGCTCGCTATCGATGGGCAGAATCGTCGCTCCACTAGCGCGCGCAGCGCGTATGAGTAAATCGCCCGCCATCACTAAGGCTTCTTTATTTGCTAATAAAATGCGCTTGCCTGCCTCAACCGCTGCTAGACACGCGGGTAAGCCGGCTGCACCTACAATCGCAGCGACAACGGTGTCGATGACCGGGTCAGCGGCCATTGCAACCAATGCCTCAGGCCCTGAATGCACTTCGATGCCCCGGCAGTCGCTAAGCGCCCGACGTAAATCGCGCGCGGCGTGCTCATTGGCCATCACCACATACTGCGGCTGAAACGCTCGCGCGAGCGCTTCCATGCCAGCGCTATCTTGATGGGCAGCCAGCGCAGTGACTTGATAGCGCTCGGGGTGTTGGGCAATAACATCCAAGGTGCTTTTGCCAACCGAACCGGTGGCACCCAATACGCCGATGCGCTGCGGGTCTTTGCGCTCGCTCACGGTAACCCAACCAGCGCGGCTGCCATGACCGGCGCGGCCGCCAGCAAGGCATCCACCCGATCCAGCACACCCCCATGCCCGGGTAGGATCCAACCGCTGTCTTTGCTGCCGGATTGGCGCTTGAGCAGACTCTCAGCCAGATCACCAACGACCGCACTCAAAATCACCATCACCGCAACGGGCAGCAGCCAAGCAAAAGAAAACTCAATACCCAATGCGCTGCGGCCAACGCCCGCCCACAGACCGATGAGCACTAACCCGAGAGCCAATCCGCCGATTACGCCCTCCCAGGTTTTACCCGGGCTAAGCCGCAGTGCCAGCGGCCGACGGCCAAAGCGTCGACCGGCAAAATAAGCGCCAATGTCCGCGCCCCAGACCAAAACAAACAACGCGGTTAACCAAAAGGCGCCATGCGCTTTATCGGCAATGGCAGCCAGGCCTAACCAAGCCAGACCCAGCGTAATGACACCGCCAGCTAGTAAGAGCCCGCGCGCAAGCACCAACGGCTGCTCCCGACGCGATTGCCCGATGAGCAGCAGAAATATCGCCAGCCACCACAGCAGCCCCGGCAGTTGCCAGCCTTCGAGTGCGGCCACTCCAGCAACCATTGCAAGCGCTAACACCACGGCCACTACCGCCACGAAAGCCGCTTGCTGAGGCATCTTCGTTAGCCCCGCCAATCGCCCCCATTCCCAGGCGCCCAACAAAGCCAGCAACAAAAATAACGCCTCAAGCCCCGCACTCGGGGCACGCCAAACCAATGCTAAGACGATGGCCACTAAGGGGATGGCAGTGAGCACACGCGCTTTAAGCATCAGGGTGGGCATCCTCGCCGCTGTGACCTAAACCGCCAAAACGGCGCTCGCGCTGACTAAACCAAGTTAGCGCCGCCTGCATTTGGTCACTATCAAAATCAGGCCACAGCACCGGAGTGAAATATAGCTCGGTATACGCCAGTTGCCAGAGCATAAAGTTGCTAATGCGCTGCTCGCCGCCGGTGCGCACAAATAAATCCGGTTCGGGCAGATGGTGTAGACAGACTTGCTCGCCGAGCGCAGCCTCATCAATCGACTCAAGACTGCGCTTACCGGCCGCCACATCGGCGGCTAGTTGCCGCGCGGCTTGGGCAATATCCCAGCGCCCGCCATAGCTTGCGGCGATATTGAGCTGCATGCGCGCATTGCCCTGCGTCAATTGCTCTGCGCTGGCGCAACGCTGCTGTAGACGCTGGCTAAAGCGCTCGCGATCGCCAATCACGTTAAGCCGAATACCATTGCGATTAAGGCGTTCACTCTCGCGATCGAGAACCCGCAAGAATAGCTCCATCAGCATGCTTACCTCAGCAGCCGGACGGCGCCAATTCTCGGAGCTAAAGGCAAATAGGGTAAGTGCGTCGACCCCGGCACGCGCGCAGGTCTCAACCGCTTGGCGAACCGACTCCGCACCGGCGCGATGGCCTTGATGCCGAGGCTCACCATGCTGGGCTGCCCAACGCCCGTTGCCGTCCATAATGATGGCGACATGGCGAGGAACAATAGGCAGGCTTTCGGACATGGCGGTGGTTACCGAGCTGATGGGCTCAAACCGCCATCAGCTCCTCTTCTTTCGCGGCCAGCAACCCATCCACTTCCCCAACATACTGGTCGGTTAGCTTTTGAATGCGCTCCTCACCCTGCTTAGCATCATCCTCGGTGATGTCTTTGTCTTTGAGCATTTGCTTAAAGTCACCATTGGCGTCCCGTCGGATATTGCGAATGGCCACTTTGGCCTGCTCGCCCTCACCGCGTACGACTTTAACCAAATCACGCCGCCGCTCTTCAGTAAGCGAGGGGAGCGGAATGCGAATGGTTTGCCCGGAGGTATTGGGAGTTAACCCCAAGTTGGACTCCATAATCGCCTTTTCAATGGGTGCGGTCATGGTTTTTTCAAACGGGGTGACTACCAGGGTCCGAGAGTCACCCACGGCCACCGAGGCGGCCTGATTAAGCGGCACATCAGAGCCGTAATAACTCACGCTAACTTGGTCAAGCAAGCTGGTATGCGCCCGCCCAGTCCGAATTTTGTGTAAGTCTTGATTGAGGCTCTCGACGCTTTTGCGCATGCGCTGCTCAGCATCTTTGGCAATATCATCAATCATCCAGTTATCCTCGCTCGACCCGAGTGCCGATCGTCTCGCCTTCGATTATGCTCGCGAGGGCCCCAGGGCGGTTAATGTCAAAGACAATAATGGGCATGTTCTCATCCCGGCACATCACAATGGCCGTTGCGTCCATCACCGATAAGCGCTCATCAAGCACTTGATCGTAAGTAAGCCGCTCATAACGCTTCGCGCTGGGGTCAGCCACCGGATCAGCCGAATACACCCCATCCACTTTAGTGGCTTTGAGCATCACATCCGCGCCAATTTCTACCGCCCGTAGGCTGGCGGCTGAGTCGGTGGTAAAAAACGGATTACCCGTGCCAGCGGCTAAAATCACCACGCGGCCTTTTTGCAAATGCCGAATCGCGCGACGACGAATATAGTCTTCGCAGACTTCGTTAATTTTGATGGCTGACATCACCCGGGTGTACACCCCCTCGCGCTCGAGGGCATCCTGCATCGCCAGGCCATTCATCACCGTGGCTAACATCCCCATGTGATCGGCACTCACCCGATCCATGCCAGCCTCCGCAAGGCCAGCGCCACGAAAGATATTACCCCCACCAATCACCAGCGCCACTTCGACGCCACGATCGACAAGGGCGTGAACTTCAGCCGCTAAGCGGCGCAGCACATTCGGATCAATACCGTATTCTGCTTGGCCCAACAGCGCCTCGCCGCTGAGCTTGAGCAAAATTCGCTGATAGACCGGTTGTGCCATCGCCTACCCCTTAACTACCTTTAACGGTCGCCGCGACCTCGTCGGCGAAATTCTCTTCGCGCTTTTCAATCCCCTCACCCACTTCTAACCGGGTA
The DNA here is from genome assembly GCA_913056315.1 of uncultured Ectothiorhodospiraceae bacterium. Classification (GTDB taxonomy): domain Bacteria; phylum Pseudomonadota; class Gammaproteobacteria; order Nitrococcales; family Nitrococcaceae; genus Spiribacter. Next base: position 12,163 of record CAJXMZ010000032.1, on the reverse strand, counting down.
AAGCGAATCACTTTAGCGCCATGGGCTTTGAGCAGATCTTCGACCTGTTGGTCGGGATCTTTAACAAAGGGCTGGCCAAGCAACGTGATTTCAGCCAACCACTTGCGCAAACGCCCTTCGACCATCTTTTCGATGATCTCTTGGGGTTTACCCGAATCCTGGGCCTGCGCGATTAAAATCTCACGCTCTTTGTCGGCGCGGTCGCTGGGCACATCATCCACGCTAACGCATGCGGGCTGACTTGCCGCAATGTGCATGCACAGATCGCGGCCCAGGGCCTCATCACCGCCTTCGAGCTCGAGCAAAACGCCAATTCGGCTGCCGTGCAGATAGTGGTGAACCTTGCCATTAGCACTTTGATAGCGCTGAAAACGACGCACTTGGATATTTTCGCCAATCTTGGCCACCAATTCTTTTTGTGCTGTCTCAACGTCCTGGCCACCGGCGTGAAGCGGCTGACTAAGCAGCGCGCCCAAATCGGTGGGGTCATCGGCTAGGATTCGCTCGACAACCGCGGCGGCGAAGTGATTAAAGTCATCACCGTTGGCCACAAAGTCGGTTTCACTGTTGATTTCAACAATGGCACCGGCATGGCCATCATCGGCAATGGCCGCGCGCACCGCGCCCTCAGCGGCAACGCGGTCGGCCTTTTTATCGGCCTTGGCCAAGCCGCGCTTGCGCATGTGCTCAATCGCCGCTTCCATGTCACCGCTGGTCTCAACCAGGGCCTTTTTGCACTCCATCATGCCCGCGCCTGTTCGGGCGCGCAGGTCTTTGACGAGTTCTGCAGTAATCGCCATGTCTATTCGTCCTCTCTAAGTCAGGGCCTACTCGCTAGCCGGTGTATCGTCGCTATCGCTGGAGTCCTCAGCCTTGGGCTGCGCCTTTGCTTTTGGCGTGGCCTTGGCTTTGGGCTCAGCTTTGGGCTTGGCCGCCGCTTTCGGTTTTGCTGTCGCCTTCGCTTTAGGCTCCGCCTTGGTCTTAGGCTCAGCTTTGGCCTTCGGCTCGGCTTTGGCTTTTGGCTCAGCCTTAGCTTTCGGCTCGGCTTTAGCCTTAGGCTCGGCCTTTGGCTTGGCCTTAGCCGCTGTTTTCGGTGCCGCCTTGGCCGCTGCTGGCTTGGGTTGAGTCTTGGGCGCGGCTTTGGCTGCTGGTTCAGCTGCCGGTGCCTCGGCGCTAGCCGGTGTGGCCGGTTCCGCTGGCGCAGCGGGTGCTGGCTCGGCAGCGGGTTCAGCCGCGGGTGCGGGTGCACTAGTCGTCTCTGGCGTGTCTGTCGCCGCCGGCGCGCTGGCAGCGGCATTCACCTCGACAAACTCATCGCCTTCGGGCGCAGCCTGCGCACTGCTGATGCGGGCATCGACAATCGCATCGGCAACACCGTGCAAATACAATTGAATGGAGCGAATCGCATCATCGTTGCCAGGAATGACATAGTCGACTTCGCGCGGGCTATTGTTGGTATCCACCACAGCTATCACGGGAATACCCAGCTTGCGCGCCTCTTGTACCGCGATTTTCTCGTAGCCCACATCAACAACGAACAGCGCATCAGGCAGCGCTTCCATGTTGACGATGCCGCCAAATGCACGCTCGAGCTTTTCCATTTCGCGCTGCAATGAGAGCACTTCGCGCTTACCCAGCTTGTCGAAGGTGCCGTCTTGCTGCTGCTCTTGCAGCTCTTTAAAGCGTCGAATTGAGCTTTTAATCGTGCGGAAGTTAGTCAGCATGCCGCCGAGCCAACGGTGATTGACATAAGGCATCTTGCAGCGCAAAGCCTCATCACGAACGGCATCGCGCGCTGCGCGCTTGGTGCCAACAAACATAATGCGGCCGCCATTGCTGGCCAGCTTGCCAATGTAATTAAGTGCTTCTTGGTAGAGCGGGAGGCTCTTTTCCAAGTTAACGATATGAATCTTGTTACGCTCACCAAAAATGTACGGGGCCATTTTTGGATCCCAATAACGGGTCTGGTGGCCGAAATGAACACCGGCCTCCAACATCTGACGCATGGTCACTTTAGCCATGATGAAATCTCCTTGTACGGGTTAGGCCTCCATGCACCCGCAATTGACAACCCGCTAAGGGGCACCCCGCCAATCGTGTCGGTGCATGTGTGAAGTTTTTTATCGCATTGCCCTAAGGGCGCGCCGTTTATACCATAGACCGCTTATATCGACAATTTGAACATTGCATGACGATTCGACAAAAAACCCCAAGCGAGATTGAACAGATGCGCCAGGCGGGCCGCAAAGCCGCCGCAGTGCTTGATGCAATCGGTGAACACGTCAAGCCAGGCATCACCACCGGCGAGCTTGATGCGCTATGCCATGCGCACATCGAAGCGCTCGGTTGCATCCCCGCGCCACTCAATTATCGCGGCTTTCCCAAAGCCACCTGCATTTCGGTTAATCACGTGATCTGCCACGGCATTCCGGGCAGTAAAAAACTCAAACGCGGTGATTTGCTCAATATCGACGTCACGGTGATTGACAACGGATGGCACGGCGATACCAGCCGCATGTACTTTGCCGGTGAACCCGGTATTCAAGCTCGCCGCGTCAGCGATGTGGCCTACGCGTGCTTACAAGCAGGCATTGAGCAGGTCCGCCCCAATGCCACGCTCGGTGATATCGGCCACGCCATTCAAACGCTCGCCGAGCAAAAAGGCTGCTCAGTGGTGCGTGAGTACTGCGGCCATGGCATTGGCCAGGGCTTTCATGAAGATCCGCAAGTGCTGCACTACGGCAACCCCGGCCAGGGTGAAGTGCTAAAACCGGGAATGACCTTTACTATCGAACCCATGATTAATGCTGGACGTCGCGAAACGCGCTTGCTTGGGGATCAGTGGACGGTGGTAACCAAAGACCACAGCCTATCGGCTCAGTGGGAGCACACCGTTGCCGTCACCGATACCGGTGCCGATATCCTCACGCTGAGCGACCCGAGCTAGTATGGCCACATCGCTCGTTGCTGCAGAAGACCTCAATCTGGATAGTCAACTCCTCGACACCGCTTGGCTCGATGCCGAGCTTGCGCAGCAAGCCAACATTGTAGCGTTGTTGCAAAAAGCCCTGCGTGATGCTGATGACACCCTGGCGGCACGATTTGTCGAAGGCACACCGGCTAGTGAGCTTGTGCCGCTGCGCGCGCAGGTCATGGACGCCATTGTGGTGCGTTTATGGCAACATTTTCTGGGTGCGTTAAGCGATCAAGCGTGCTTGGTGGCCGTCGGCGGCTATGGCCGCGGCGAACTCCACCCTGCCTCGGATACCGATTTGATGGTGATCGTCCCAGCCACCCACGATGCCGCGCTCGACACCCCGTTATCGCGCTTTGTCACCGCGTTGTGGGATACCGGTATTGAGGTCGGTCATAGCGTACGCAGCGTAAACGACTGCGTGCGCGAGGCCGAAAACGATATCACCGTGGCGACCAATTTAATGGAGTCACGCCCCCTGGCTGGGGATGCGCAGTTATTCCACGAAATGGAAGCGGCAACCAGCCCCTTTAAAATTTGGCCCGGACCGGCCTTTTTTGAATCGAAATGGGCTGAACAACAACAACGCCACCAGCGCTACCACGACACTGCCTACAACCTAGAGCCCAACCTTAAAGAAAGCCCGGGCGGGCTGCGCGACATTCACATGATTGGGTGGGTGGCCAAACGCCACTTTGGCGCCCACTCGCTGCATGACTTGGTTAGCCTGGGCTTTCTCACCGATTTGGAATACACCGACTTACGCCAAGGCCAGCACTTTTTGTGGGATGTGCGCTTTGCCTTGCATTTGCTTGCCAACCGCCGCGAAGACCGGCTGTTGTTCGAACACCAAATCGAGCTTGCCCGCCAGTTTGGCTACAAAGACACCGACCACACGCTTGCCGTCGAGCAATTCATGCAACGCTACTATCGCGTGATCATGCGACTCAACCGGCTCAATAGCCTGTTGCTGCAGCTCTACCAAGAAACCATTTTGTTGGCCGGCGTTGATGAAAAACCCACGCTGCTCAATAAGCGATTTCAAGTTAAACGCGGCTTTTTAGAAGTCACCCATCGCAATATATTTCAGCGCTATCCCATTGCAATGCTTGAGCTTTTTTTGCTGATACAGCAGCACCCAGAAGTTCGCGGGGTACGGGCAGCCACGGTGCGATTGCTGCGTGAAAACCGCCACCGAATTGATGATCGCTTTCGGCGTGACTTGCGCGCACGCAGCCTGTTTATGGAAATTCTGCGCCAACCCGAAGGCATCACCCATGCCTTACGCCAGATGCACATGTACGGCGTGCTCGGGCGCTATATCCCGGCGTTTGCGCACATCAGTGGGCGCATGCAGTACGACCTGTTTCACGTTTATACCGTGGATACGCACACGCTCATGGTGGTGCGCAATTTACGCCGGCTAGCCGTGCCTAAACATCGCCATGAGTTTCCCATGCTCAGTCGTTTGCACGAGCGCCTACCCAAACCTGAGCTCATCTACTTAGCGGGGCTTTTTCACGATATCGCCAAAGGCCGGGGCGGCGATCACTCTGAGCTTGGCGCCGAAGACGCCTACAGCTTTTGCCTCCAGCACAGCTTGTCGCGCTATGACTGCCGGTTTGTGGCCTGGCTGGTGCGCAACCACCTACTGATGTCGATGACCGCCCAACGCCGTGATATTAGCGACCCGGCGGTTATTGATGAGTTTGCCGCGCAAGTGGGTGACTTAAATCATCTCGACTACTTATATCTGCTCACTGTGGCCGACATTCGCGCGACCGATCCCAACTTGTGGAATAGCTGGCGCGAGGCGCTGTTACTAGAGCTCTACCGGCGTACCAGCCGCGCGCTGCGTCGCGGTTTGGGCCAGCCCATCGATGAAGAGGAGCTGGTGCGCGAAGCCCAAGCCCGGGCACGCGATATGTTGCGTAATCAGGGGCTACACCACATGACCGTGCGCTCAATTTGGCGGCATTTCACACCAGAATACTTCTTGCGCTACAGCGCCGAAGAAGTTGCCTGGCATACCGCCGCCATTCACAACGCCGGGAGTGCTGCGCATGAGCCTCTGGTGCTGATCACCGCCAACGCTAACCGCGGCGGCACCGAGGTGTTTGTCTACACCCGCGATCGCGACAATGTGTTTGCCCTGGCAGTCTCCGCGCTTGATCAGCTCAATTTGGATATTCAAGACGCGCGTATTATCACCACAACCAACGGCTATACGCTGGATAGCTTTTTAGTCTTAGAAGACGCCGACCACAGCGTCGAATCCCCCGAGCGCCTCGAGGCGATACGCCAAACCGTGGCAGAAACCCTGCGTGACCCCAGCGCCTTGCCCAAACCCTCAACGCGCGTGCTGCCGCGGCGATTGCGTCATTTTAATACCCCGACACAGGTGGACTTTAGTGACGATACGCGCAATACCCGCACCTCAATTGAGCTTATCACCGGCGATCAACCCGGGCTCCTCGCTCAAGTAGGGTATCTTTTTGCCCGCCACGGCCTGCGAGTACAAAACGCCAAAATCGCCACGATTGGTGAGCGCGCTGAGGATGTGTTCTTTTTAACCGATAAAACAAACCAACCACTCAGCCCCGACGTTCGTCACCAACTGCGTAGCGATCTACTCAGTGTGTTCGAAGAAGACATCGATTTAATGCGCCGAGGTGAAAGTGTCTAAGCCCAGTCATTTTGGTCAACCCGGCCTTGCCCGCTTATCAGCCTACCCATTCCAGCGCCTGTCTGCGCTGCTGGCCAACACGCAGCCACCGGCCGGGCGCTCACCCATCGCCCTATCCATTGGCGAACCCCAGCATCCGCCGCCCCCCCAGGTGGCTGAAGCGCTCAAAGAATCGGTGAATGAATCGCTCGGCCGCTACCCCGCCAGTCTTGGCCAGGCGAACCTGCGCGAGGGAATGGCCAATTGGCTGTGCCAGCGCTTTGGCCTGGGGCCGCAGGGCATCGACCCGGCACACCAGGTCATACCCGCCTCGGGCACCCGTGAAGCGCTATTTGCGGTGACACAGGCCCTGCTTGACCCGCGCCAGCGCCCCTTGGTGCTTATGCCCAACCCGTTTTACCAAATCTACGAAGGCGCCGCGCTGCTCGCTGGTGGTGAGCCAGTATTAATGAACACCACGCCAGAAACCGGCCATCAACCCGATTTAGACGCGATTGATGCAGCAACCGGGGCACGGTGTGGACTGATCTATCTGTGCACCCCCAGTAATCCGGGTGGCCGCGTATTACCGCAAGCATTTTGGGATCGACTCCTAGCCTTGCGCGCGCAGCATGGCTTTATCATTTGCTCTGATGAGTGCTACAGCGAGCTCTATCGTGATGAGCACAACCCGCCACTGGGGCTATTGCAGGCTTGCCAAGCAGCGGGAAACCCATCGTTTGATGGCTGCTTGGTGTTTCATAGCCTGTCTAAGCGCTCTAATTTGCCCGGACTACGCTCGGGGCTCATCGCCGGCGATGCCCAGCTTATTCACGCGTTCTCGGCGTATCGCACCTATCAAGGCAGCGCGATGCCGCTTCACCATCAGCACGCCAGCCTCAGCGCTTGGGCCGACGAGACGCACGTAAAAGCCAATCGCCAGGCCTATCGGGCAAAATTTGCGCTGGCCAGCGATTACCTCCAAGCCATCGCCCCTTACCATGAACCAGAAGCCGGCTTTTATATCTGGCTCCCGGTGGCTGATGGCGACGACGAGGGCTTTGCCCAAGCGCTGTATCAAAGCCAGGGCGTCACCGTCCTGCCGGGGCGTTATCTCTCACGCGAAACCCCGGCCGGCGACCCCGGCGCGGGGTATGTCCGCCTAGCGCTGGTGGCGGAGGCGCGTATTTGCGAGGATGCGCTTCAACGTATTCAGCAGTTCATTCAATCTCGGTGCTAAGGAACCCGCCATGACAGCCATTCAACAGACCATTGAACAAGCGTTTGAAACACGCGATCAAATCACGCCTGACAGCGCCTCGGCCGAGGTCCGCCATGCGGTTGAGGCCGCTCTAGCCCAGCTCGACTCGGGTCAGGCCCGGGTTGCTGAGAAAACCGCCAACGGCTGGCAAGTCAACGAATGGCTTAAAAAAGCGGTGTTGCTATCGTTTCGGCTCTCGCCCAACCAGCGCCTGCGCGGTGGCGCCACCGATTACTACGATAAAGTCGCGCTGAAATACGCCGACTACAACAGCGCGGATTTTGCCGCCGATGGCGTGCGCGTGGTCCCACCCGCTGCGGCTCGCCGTGGCGCTTATATCGCCTCAGGCGTTGTACTCATGCCCTCTTACGTCAACATTGGCGCCTACGTCGATAGCGGCACCATGGTCGACACCTGGGCCACCGTGGGTTCGTGTGCACAAATTGGCCGCAATGTGCACCTATCCGGGGGCGTTGGCATTGGTGGAGTGCTTGAGCCTTTGCAAGCTGCCCCCACCATTATCGAAGATAACTGCTTTATTGGCGCGCGCTCTGAGATTGTTGAGGGCGTGATTGTCGGCGAAGGCGCGGTGATCTCAATGGGCGTTTATATCGGCCAGAGCACCAAAATTTACAACCGCGAGACCGGTGAAGTGACCTATGGCGCCATTCCACCCGGCGCAGTGGTAGTGTCGGGCAGCTTGCCTGCGGCTGACGGCAGCCATAGCTTGTATTGCGCTGTGATCATTAAGCAGGTTGACGCCAAAACACGCTCAAAAGTGGGCATTAATGAACTACTGCGGCCGTAATCATCTATGAGCGCTGTCATTGAACTGAGCAAAGCGCTCATTAATCGTGCCTCGGTGACCCCCGACGATGCGGGCTGCCAAGCGCTCATTGCCAAGCGGCTCGAGGCCATTGGGTTTGACAGCCACTGGCTGCCGCGCGGCAAGGTCAGCAACTTACTGTGCTTAGGCCCCGGACATGGCCCGCTACTGCTTTTTCTTGGTCACACCGATGTCGTGCCGCCCGGTCGCGAGTCAGCATGGACATCGCCGGCATTTACCGCCACTGAGCGCGACAACCGGCTTTATGGCCGCGGCGCCGCGGACATGAAATCCAGTGTAGCGGCGTTTGTTTGTGCTTGTGAGGCGCTTGCCACATCGCAACCCTTAGGGATTCGGATCGGTGTATTGCTCACCAGCGATGAAGAAGGCCCCGCCCAAGACGGCATTCAAGCGGTGACTGACGAGCTCACGCAAATCGCCGGTGAGGTGAGCTGGTGTTTAGTGGGTGAGCCCAGCAGTCAGGCGCAACTCGGTGATGTGATTCGGATTGGCCGCCGCGGCTCGCTCAGTGGCACGGTGAGCGTTGCGGGCCAACAAGGCCATGTGGCGTATCCTGAGTTGGCCGATAACCCAGTCCCGCGCCTGGCAGGCTTTTTAACCGCGCTTAGCCAAACCCACTGGGACGAGGGCACCGCCGACTTTCCCCCAACCGGGCTGCAAATCACGGGCATCAGCACCGATACCGATGTTGGCAATATTATCCCCGGTCAGGCCAGCGCGCGATTTAACCTGCGCTTTTCACCCGCCTCCAGCGCGGACGCGTTGCGCAATCAAATCGACCAATTAGCTGCCCAGCACGCCGGTGAGGCTCAGATCAGCATTGATTGGCACCTATCCGCTCAACCCTTTGTCAGTCAGCCCGGTGCGCTGCGCGCTGCGGTAGAACACGTGATCCGCACACAGTCCGGGCATGCACCCATCGCCAATACCGCAGGCGGCACATCTGACGGACGCTTTATTGCGCCGCTGGGCGCGGAAGTCATTGAGTTTGGCCCGGTGAACGCAAGCATTCATCAGGTAAATGAATCGATTAATTTAGATGAACTTAATGCGCTAACGCATTGGTATGGCGAGATAATTAAACGCCTAGCGGCTGTCATCTAAGCGGGTTAACAAACGCATCGCGGCCGCTCGCCCGCTTTGCCATGCCCCTTCGACACGCCCATCGGTTACCCAGTCACCCGCGCAATATAAATCTTCATGCTCAAGAAAACCCGCCGGCGCGGCCAAGGGCTCACGCGTGCGCGCAAACCGCCAGCGATGGGCAATGGCTTGTGTGACGGCGGGGGTTTCGCGCAGCAAATCAGCGAATGCCTCGGTTAACTCGCTGGCGACCTGATCCGCTGCCCACTCAATATTGGCTTCGCTCCAAGCAGCGCTCGCGTGCAATACCCAAATATCGGGCCACTGCGCTCGCTGCGGCCGTGACCCGGCATGCGCCACCCAACTCAGCGGCCCACGACTGGGAAAGCCGGCCGCAAAATCGACATTCAATGGCCGCTCAAGCACTAACCCCACCGCCCAGCACGGCTGCATTCGTGCTTGCGCCACTTGCGCGGCCAACCCTGGGCATGGTTCAGCTAATAATGATTGCGCTTGAGGCGCCGGGGCGGTGAGCAAGACCGCGTCAAACTCGCCCAGGGTCTCACCATGGCGCTCGCGCAACACCCAACCGGTGAGCTCACGGTTAATTTCACTGACTTGCACGCCCACATGCACATTCAGGCCATCGGCCATGTGCTTGGCCAGTGCCGACATGCGCGGTACGGCCACTAAACGCGCCTGATCGCGGGCGGGTTGGCGCTCAGGCAACACCACCGGGGTAATCGACCAGGGTTCGATGACACCCGCATGCGCCCAGCGCGCGACTTGGTCGCGAAAGTCGGCTTCACGCGCCGTAAAATACGGCGCGCCTAAATCGATTGAGCCATGATCGGTGCGTTTACTGACCGTGCGACCGCCAGGGCCGCGGCCTTTGTCATAAACCGTGACCTCGACATCGGCTGAGCGAAGGGTTTGGGCGGCGCTTAGCCCCGCAATACCGGCGCCAATGATGGCAATGCGCATGCGACTGCCTCTATTGCTTGCTGTTGCGCCTAGGCACGCAGCCCAAGCACATCCTCCATGTCATACCGGCCCACCGGTTGGTCAATCACCCATTGCGCTGCGCGCAACGCGCCACGGGCGAAGGTCTCGCGAGAGCTTGCTCGATGGGTGAGCTCAATGCGCTCGCCCTCACCAGCAAACATCACCGTATGCTCACCCACAATGTCGCCGCCGCGCAGGGTTTGAAAGCCAATATCCCCTGGACCGCGCTCGCCGGTTATCCCCTCACGGGCATACACCGCATGGGTTGCCAAATCGACTTCGCGAGCGCTGGCGATCTGCTCACCTAAAGCCTTCGCGGTGCCCGATGGCGCATCGCGCTTGAGCCGATGATGGGCCTCAAGCACTTCGACATCATAGTCCGCATCAAGTGCCGCGGCCGCTAGCCGGGTTAAACGCAGCATCAGGGTCACACCGCTGGAGTAATTGGCCGCATACACCAGGGCAATGTGTTGACTGGCCTGATCCAGCGCAGCCAGACCGACACTGCCAATCCCGGTGGTACCGACCACCAAGGGGGTTTGCGCGGTGACCGCGGCCTCAATGTTGGCCTCGAGCGCATCGGGCAAGGTGAAATCGATGAGCACATCGGCCATTGCAGCGGCTTGGGCGGTGTCATGCGTGAGTTTCACGCCGATTGGGTCATGCCCCACCATGACGCCGGCATCACTGCCCAGCAAGGCACTATCGGGGTGAACCACCGCGGCCGCCAGTGAATGCGTGCTCGACTCGGCAATGAGCCGGACTAGCGTTTGTCCCATGCGCCCACCTGCGCCCAATATGCCGATTGCACTCATGTTAGAACTTCATCCCTTCAAAAAATGAGCGCACCGAGTCCAACCATGAACTCCCGCGCGGGTTGTGATGCTCACCGCCTTTTTCCAGCGTATCGGCCAACTCATCGAGCAACTCTTTTTGCCGGGCGGTTAAATTAACCGGCGTTTCAACGTTGGCGCGCACCAGCATATCCCCTTGGGCACCGCCGCGCACCGGCTTGGCGCCTTTGCCACGCACCCGAAAGACTTTGCCTGATTGTGTCCCGGCGGGCACTTGCAGTGTCACCCGCCCATCCAATGTGGGCACCTCAATCTCGCCACCCAACGCCGCGGTGGTCATGCTGACCGGGATTTCGCAGCGCAAATCCGCCCCATCGCGGGTAAAGATGGGATGGGATTTAACCGCCATTTCGACATACAAATCGCCTGGCGGGCCGCCCTGCTCGCCGGCCTCGCCCTCGCCGGTTAGGCGGATTCGATCACCCGTATCGACACCGGCGGGCACACGCACATCCAAGGTCTTTTCATCGGCCACGGTGCCATTGCCGCGACAGCGCTTACACGGGTCCGAGACCACTTGGCCACTGCCGCTGCACCGCGGGCAGGATTGTTGGATAGAGAAAAAGCCCTGCTGGACGCGTACCTCGCCGTGTCCCTGACAGGTGGGGCACTTCTCGGGCTGGCTGCCCGGCGCCGCACCACTGCCCTGGCAGGCATCACAAGCCACTTGCGTGGGAATCTTAATTTCCCGCTCAACGCCCTGGACCGCCTCTTCAAGCGTAATGTCCATGCGATAGCGTAAGTCTGCGCCGCGAAACGCCCGTGAACCGCCGCGCCCACCGCCAAAGATATCGCCAAAGACATCAGAAAAGATGTCAGAAAAGTCAGCGCCACCTCGGCCAAATCCGCCCCCGCCTTGGCTTGGGTCAACGCCGGCATGGCCAAATTGGTCATAAGCCGAGCGCTTTTGCGCATCACTCAACACTTCATAGGCCTCTTTGGCCTCTTTAAAGCGTGTCTCCGCGTCTTCATCCCCGGGATTACGATCGGGGTGATATTTCATTGCAAGGCGTCGGTAGGCCTTTTTGATATCGCCTTCGGAAGCGTTTTGCGAGACCTCAAGAATCTCGTAGTAGTCACGTTTCGCCATGGTGCCCGTTCTAGTTACATTTGCTGCAGGTTACCGGGCGAAGCGTCAACGGCAAAGGCGCAGCCCCGTATCCGCTCGGTTTTACACCGAGGGCCGGTCGACTGCGCCTCACCCATTAACGCCCCACACCGTCGTGGGGTTATTTCTTCTCGTCGTCCTTCACTTCTTCAAACTCGGCATCGACGACATCGTCTTGGTCGCTGCCGCTACCGCCCTCAGCCCCGCCTTGGTCAGCGGCGCCGGCTTCGGCATCGGCGTAGAGCTTCTCGGCGAGTTTACCGGAGGCCTCAGCGAGTGTTTGCGTCTTCGCCTCGATGGTCTCCTTATCACCGTCTTGCATCACGCCTTCCAGCTCAGTGATAGCGGTTTCAACGGTCTGCTTTT
>CAJXMZ010000031.1 GCA_913056315.1 uncultured Ectothiorhodospiraceae bacterium | reverse complement strand
CGGGCGCTTAGCGACTGCCGGGGCATCGAAGTGCATTCAGGGCCTGAGGCATTGGTTGCAATGGCCGCTGATCCGGCCATCGACACCGTTGTCGCTGCCATTGTCGGTGCCGCCGGCTTACCCGCGTGTTTAGCAGCGGTTGAAGCAGGTAAGCGCATTTTATTGGCGAATAAAGAAGCCTTAGTGGTGGCGGGTGATCTGCTTATACGGGCGGCGCGCGTGAGTGGGGCGACGATCCTGCCCATCGATAGCGAGCACAACGGATTGTTTCAATGTCTACCCGTCGATGCGCAGGGTGTTGCCGATCTCAATGGGGTTGAGCAGCTATGGCTAACCGCTTCAGGGGGGCCGTTTCGGGAGCGGGATCCAGCCACGCTATCCAGTGTGAGTGTTGAGCAAGCCTGTGCTCACCCAAACTGGACCATGGGCCGAAAAATATCCGTTGATTCAGCCACGATGATGAACAAAGGCCTGGAAGTCATTGAGGCTTGTCGTTTGTTTGGCCTGCCGGCAGCACAGGTATCGGTAGTGATTCATCCGCAAAGCCTAGTCCATGCCCTAGTGCAATACCGTGATGGATCGATGTTGGCGCAGTTGGGTGCAGCGGATATGCGCACACCCATTGCCCAGGCCTTAGGTTGGCCGGATCGGCTATCCTCGGGGGTACCTGCGCTTGACCTCGCAACGCTTGGTTCGTTGGCGTTCTCACCCCCGGATGACCAGCGGTTTCCCTGCTTGGCGCTCGCGCGGCAAGCATTAAAGCAAAGCCCGGGCGCGACGGTCGCGTTGAATGCGGCCAACGAAGTGGCCGTTGAGGCTTTTTTAAATCGATCATTGCGTTTTGATCGCATTGCAGGGGTTATTGACGCTACCCTTGGTGGGATGGAACACACAGTGGATACTGCCCTTGAAGCACTGCTCGAGCACGACCAGCGCGCGCGTGCCTACGCTCAACAACAACTTCTAGCGTGGAGTCCATGATGGATTGGCTGACCAATATTGCCGGGTTTTTGCTGGTCATCGGTGTGCTGGTCACAGTGCATGAGTTTGGCCACTTTTGGGTGGCCCGGCGCGTGGGCATTAAGGTCCTGCGTTTTTCAGTGGGCTTTGGGCGCCCGCTTCTCAAGCGCACCGGCGCCGATGGGACCGAGTACGTTCTAGCGGCTATTCCGCTTGGCGGTTACGTGAAAATGCTCGATGAGCGTGAGGGGCCGGTTGATGCCGATCAGCTTGATGGCGCCTTTAACCGTAAACCGCTGTGGGCGCGAAACGCGGTCATTATTGCCGGGCCGGCGTTTAATTTTATCTTGGCGATCATCGCGTACTGGGCGGTGTTTGTGATTGGGGCCCTAGAGGTTAAGCCCATTGTGGGCGAAATTACCCCGAATACGCCGGCTGCCGCTGCGCAACTGAGCGAAGGCGATGAGCTAAAGCGCATTGGCACCACTAAGGTTGAGGCCTGGGATCAAGCCATCATGGCGTTTATCGACGCATCCAACGATGCCCCATTTACTGTGGTGGTTGAACGCGCCGATGGCACCCAAACGCAGCGGCGCATGGACACCCGCGGCGTACGTTTGCTCGATGAGCCTGGAGAAGTGCTGGATCGACTTGGCCTGCAGCCCTGGCGCCCGCGTATCGATCCCGTGGTTGAACGGGTAATTGACGGCAGCGCCGCGGCGCAGGCCGGACTGCAATCGGGTGATGTTATTACGCAAATCGACGGCGCGCCCATTACGCATTGGGGCGATTTGGTTGGCGCGGTGTTTGAGCGCCCCGGCGAGGAGGTAACGGTCAGCGTTCAGCGCGGACAGCAGTCAATCGACTATGCGGTGACGTTGCAAAGCCGAGGCGAGGGCAGTGAGCGCATGGGCGTGCTCGGTGTTGCTCCGGCTGTGCCTGAGGGGTTGTTTGACGATGTTCGCCACGAAGTGCGGTACGGCCCGATCGCGGCGATTCCACAAGCCGTCGGGGCCACTTGGCGGGCCACCACACTGACGGTTGATGTGCTGGTTAAGATGGTCGTGGGTGAGGCGTCCGTTAAAAATATTAGCGGCCCGATTAATATTGCTCAGTATGCCGGTGACTCGGTATCGCTTGGCATGACGCCATTTTTAAAGTTTCTGGCGATCGTAAGCTTGAGTCTTGGTATCCTTAACCTATTGCCAGTGCCCATTTTGGATGGTGGGCACTTGCTGTTTAACACCATCGAGTGGCTGCGCGGGCGGCCGCTGTCAGACGCGGCGCAAGGCATTGGCCAGCAAGTCGGGATGGGGCTTTTGCTTATGCTCATGACGCTTGCGTTCTACAATGACCTACACCGACTATTTGCCCTTGGGGGCTGAGAGATTGAGATGATACGCATACGGTTATTCGCACTGTTATTGCTATTGGCCATGGGTAGCGCCCAGGCCTTCACCATTGAGCGTATCGAGTTACGCGGCCTTGAGCGCATTGCCCAGGGCACTGTGCTTAATTATTTGCCGCTAAGCCCCGGTGATGAAGTCACGCCTGCGGCCAGCGCCAATGCCATCGAGGCGCTGTTTGATACGGGGTTTTTTGATGACGTCCAGCTACTTGCCGAGGGTAATACGCTCATTGTCGCCATGCGCGAGCGCCCGGCCATTGCGCAAATTGAATTCACCGGCAACGACAGCATTGATGGTGATCGGCTGCGCGATGGACTGGCCGGCGCCGGGCTGGGCGAAGGGCAAAGTTTTGATCGCTCGCTTTTGGCAACCATTGAGCGTGAGCTTGAACAGCAATACTTTGCGCTAGGCTTTTACGATACCGATATCCAAAGCACGGTTTCGCCACTGCCAGACAACCGGGTGAGCCTGCGGATCGACGTAACCGAGGGCGAACCGGCCTCGGTGCAGGCAATTCGCTTTATTGGTAACCAAGATTTTGCCACCGATACCTTGCGTGATCGCTTTGAGATGGGCCCCAAATCGTGGTGGGCGTTTTTATCTAACCGCGATAAATACTCACGTGAGCGGCTATCCGCAGACCTTGAGCGCTTGCGCGCGTTTTATCGCGATCGTGGGTATGCCAACTTTCAGATTGAATCCACGCAAGTCACCATCACACCGGATCGCCAGCGCATTCACGTCACAATCAACATGAATGAGGGCCTGAAATACACGGTCGGCGATATTGCGTTGGCTGGTGATTTGGTTTTCCCCGAGGCAACGTTGCGTGAGCTGCTGCAAATTGAAACGGGTGAAACCTATAATCAGCGGGGTATCACCCGAACGATTAGCGCGCTACGAGAAAAGCTTGGCGAGCGGGGCTATGCGTTTGCCCGCATCAATCCGCTACCCGAGCGTCGCGATGAAGATCAAACCGTTGATTTGACGCTGTTTATTGATCCAGCCGAACGGGTTTATGTGCGTCGAATTCGCATTAGCGGCAATGAAACAACGCGTGATGATGTAATTCGCACCGAGTTGCGTCAATTTGAGGGCACGTGGCTGTCCACCGCTGACTTGCGCGAGTCTGAAGCGCGGCTTGGACGGATGGGCTTTTTTGGTGATATCAGTATCGATACCCCGCGCGTGCCAGGTACCAACGACCAAGTGGACGTGGAGGTGGAAGCCGTTGAGCGGCTGTCCGGCAGCTTAAGCGCGGGCGTGGGTTTTGGCAGTGACCAAGGGGTCATTCTTAATCTTGGTATTCAGCAAGACAATGTCTTTGGCACCGGTGATCGCGCCGAGTTTGTGGCCAATAGCAACGATTCCGATACTGTTTATCGTTTGTCGTATTTAGAGCGTAATTACACCCTTAGCGGCATTGACCGCCGCTATGCACTGTCCTTTCGCGATCGTGATGCCGAAGAGGCTGACTTGGCCGATTATGGTGTCGAGTCAGCCACCGCATCGTACGGCTTTCGTATTCCGGTTGGCGCCAACGATCGCATTGGCGCAGATTTAGAATTTGAAGATGTCGGCCTACAACTTGCCTCGTCAACCAACATCCAGGATGACTTTGTTGCCAACAATGGCACGGATAACGCCGTCATTCGAGCAAACCTATCCTGGACGCGCGATTCTCGAAACCGCGCGATATTTGCCACTCAGGGCTCCCGCCAAAATGCCCGCCTTGAGGTGGCCGTCCCGGGCGCTTCCGATTTGGAGTATTACCGGTTTAACTACGAGCAATCGCGGTATCTAGCGCTCACCGAGCGCTTCACCTTGGTGCTCGATGGCACGCTGTCCTACGGGGATGCTTATGGCCAAGGCGGTGGGCTGCCGTTTTACGAAAGTTTTTACGCAGGCGGTATCACCACGGTGCGTGGCTATGAGCGTAACTCGCTGGGGCCAATTGACGAAAATGGCGACTCCACCGGGGGGAATTTACGCGTACTTGGCCGCGCTGAGGTGCGCTTCCCACTCGCGCAGGATGACGAGGGCAACAACCTGCGGGCAGCGACCTTTATCGATGCCGGACAAGTCTGGGACCGCGAGCGTACCGATTTGGATGGCCCAGGTGATGTGAGCTTGGCCGATTTGCGCTATGCCGCCGGCTTAGGACTGGTCTACTACTCGCCCATTGGGCCATTGAGCATGAGTGTTGCCCGGCCGCTAAACGATAAGGCGGACGACCAAACGCAGTTTTTCCAATTCACGATTGGAGCGTCTTTCTAATATGTCTGGGTTGAGTGTCAAAATTCTGCGTCAAGCCGGCTCGGGGCTTGCGCTTTCGCTACTGGTTGCGCTGGGTTCGACAGCGCTTGCGCAAAGCGCAGCCGAGGTGCGTGTGGGCTATGTTAATCCGGGGCGGGTCTCGGATGAGGCGCCGCAGGCCGATGCAGCGCGACGTCAGTTGCAAGAGGAGTTTGCGCCGCGTGATGCCGAAATCCTGAGCATGCAAGAGTCACTGCGCGCGCTCGAGGATCGCTTGGCTGAGCAGCGTTTGTCGCTGTCTGATGAAGCACAACAAGACCTTCAACGAGAGATCGTTAACAACCGGCGTCGTATTCAACGCCAGCAAGAGGCGTTTCGCGAAGACTTCAACATGCGTCGTAATGAAGCCTTGGGCGATCTGCAGCAGCGAATTTTGCGCGTAGTCAGCGATTTTGCCGAAGAGCAGGGCTATGACCTAGTGGTGAGCGACGGCGTGGTGTTTGCCAGCGAGCGCATTAATATTACCGACCGAATTATTGAGCGGCTGCAGCGGCAGTATGAACAACAGCGCAGCAACGAGTAGTCAGGAGCCACGGCGTGTCCAGGCAGTCCTTTTCACTGGGTGAGCTGGCCGAGCACACGGGCAGTCGTTTGCAGGGCAATGCCGATACGCTGATTCATACGGTGGCCACGCTTGAGCAAGCCCAACCCGGGGCACTGAGTTTTCTAGCCAACCCACGCTATCGACAGGCATTAGCCACGACCCAGGCCAGTGCGGTGGTGGTACCTGATCAAATTCAGCTCGATAACCCGCCATTTTCGCGGCTGCACAATCGCAATCCCTATCTTGCATTTGCGCAAATTGCCCGCCTGCTCAACCCACTGCCTGTTGCTGAACCCGGCATTGATCCCAGCGCCGTTGTCCATGCCCAAGCGCAAATTGCCGCGGATGCGCAAATCGGGCCGGGAGTGCATATTGGCGCGGATGCGCGCATTGGTCGGGGTTGTGTCATCGACGCCGGGGCGGTCATTGGTGAGTCGGTTGTCCTAGGCGATCATTGTCGCATTGGTTGTAATGTCAGCGTGCTTGCGGCCGCCAGACTTGGACAGCGGGTACATATCGCGGCCGGCGCGGTTATTGGCAGTGACGGGTTTGGCTTTGCCCAGGCTGATACGCATTGGGAGGCGGTGCCGCAGCTGGGTAGTGTGGTCTTGGGCGATGATGTCGCCATTGGCGCGAACACCACCATTGATCGCGGCTCTCAGGGCGATACGGTGATTGAGGCTGGCTGTAAGCTTGATAATTTGGTGCAAATCGCGCACAACGTGCACATCGGGGCGCATACCGTGATTGCCGCTAGCTCGGGAATTTCTGGCAGTACGCGAATCGGTGCGCATTGTGCATTGGGGGGGCAAGTGGGTATTGCCGGGCATTTAACCATCGTCGATGGTTGTACCTTTACCGGGATGACCATGGTGACGGGGCATGTGCGCGAGCCGGGGGTCTATTCCTCGGGTATTCCGGCTGCACCCAACCGTGAGTGGCGCCGTAATGCGGTTCGATTTGGACAGCTGGAGTCGATGGCCCGGCGGCTTGATGCATTAGAAAAACAACTGAATAACGCGGGGGAGCGACCCGATGAATGATGTAAGCGCGCCGGATGAGGATCGCGTTATTGACCTTGATGGCATTAAACGCCGGCTGCCACATCGCTATCCGTTTTTGCTTGTCGATCGAGTGAACGACTACACCCCCGGGGAGCAGCTCACCGCCATTAAAAATGTCACCGCCAATGAACCCTGGGCGTTGGGGCACTTTCCTAATCAAGCCATCATGCCAGGCGTGCTGCTGGTGGAGTCGATGGCACAGGCGTGTGGGTTGCTGGCGTTCGTCACCCGCGAGGCGGAACCGGGCGTAGAAATGCCGCCCGAAGCGCCGTTGTTCTATTTGGTCGGCGTTGATGAGGCGCGGTTTAAGCGGCCTGTCGTGCCGGGCGATCGCGTCACGATTACGGTTGACCTCAACCGGGTTGTCCGGGGCATTTGGCTGTTTTCGGCCACCGCCTCGGTGGAAGGTAAGCTTGCCGCCAGTGCCGGCATTCGATGCACCATGAGGGAACTGTGAGCGCGGTTGACCCCAGCGCGGTAATTGACCCAAGCGCGCAGCTGGGCGCGGACGTTGAAGTGGGCCCTTACGCCATTATTGGCGCAGGGGTGATTTTGGAAGACCGCTGCCGTATCGGTCCCCATGCCGTGGTTCGTGGACCCTGTCGTATTGGCGCGGGCACGCAAATCTTTCAATTTGCCTCGGTCGGTGAGGTGCCGCAGGACAAAAAGTTTGCTGGTGAAAACAGCCGCTTAGAAATTGGCAAAAACAATACCATTCGCGAATTTGTCACGATCAATCGGGGAACCGATGAGGGCGGTGGGGTTACGCGCATTGGTGATGACAACTGGATTATGGCCTATGTCCATATCGCCCACGACTGTCAGATCGGCAATGGGATTGTCTTTGCCAATGGCGCCTCGCTGGCTGGTCACGTTCGCGTGGGTGATTTCGCCACGCTGGGCGGCTTTTCATTAGTGCATCAATTTTGCCAATTGGGGGCGGGCTGCTTTAGCTCGATGGGCAGCTGCATCCGCCGCGATGTTCCGCCGTGGGTAATGGTTGCTGGCGATCCTGCGCTACCGCATGGATTGAACGCCGAGGGGCTGCGTCGTCATGACTTTAGTGCAACAAGCCAAACGCGGCTGCGCGCGGCTTATCGCACGTTGTATAAGCGCGGTCTACGGCTGCAAGACGCCTTAGTGCAACTTGAGTCGAACGCCGATGAAGAGCCGTTAGTGGCTGCGTTTGTTGCCTTTATTAAAGACTCGGCGCGCGGCATTGTCCGCTAGCTCGGTGGGCTAGCATGAAAATCGCACTCGTTGCCGGTGAGCCCTCAGGCGATGTGCTCGGCGGTGGGCTCATACAGGCTTTATCCAAACGCTTTCCGCACGCCCGCTTTGAAGGCGTGGGGGGCGAGCATATGCAGGCAGCCGGCCTGCACTCGCTCTATCCCCTCGAGGCGCTCTCGGTGATGGGGTTGGTTGAAGTGGTGCGGCATTTGCCGCGATTGTTGCGCATTCGCCGTGCGCTGCGTAAGCGCTGGCTGGCAGATCCACCGGATTTATTTATTGGGGTTGATGCCCCGGACTTTAATCTTGGCTTGGCTACCGCGCTGCGGCGGCAGGCGATTCCAACGGCGCAGTATGTCAGCCCGACGGTGTGGGCATGGCGCCCGGGGCGAATTAAAGCTATTCGGCGGGCAGTGGATCGGATGCTGTGCATCTATCCATTTGAGCCGGCGTTTTTTGCTGCGCACGCAGTTGAGGCGCGTTTTGTCGGTCATCCCTTAGCCGATACCATCCCGTTGACTATCGATCACACGGCCGCACGACACGCGTGTGGGATGAGCGGGGATACCCAATGGGTGGGTTTATTGCCCGGCTCTCGGCGCGGCGAAATCAATCGTTTAATGCCGATATTAGTTGACGTGGCCGAGCGTGTTCATGCGCAGTATCCCGAGACGCAATTTATCATTCCGGCCGCCACCGCTGAGCTGCGTGAGCCTATAGAACACGCGCTTAATAACCGCTCCGTGGCCAAGCAAGTTCAGGTCATTCAGGGCAAAGCCCGCTCGGTTTTAGCCGGTGTGGACGCCGCCGTGCTGGCCTCGGGTACGGCAACGCTTGAAGCCATGCTGCTGCGCTGTCCCTCGCTAATGGTTTATCGAGTCAACGCGTTTACCGCGTTTATCGCCCGGCAAAGCGTGCGAATTGACTGGTTTGCGATGCCAAACCTCATGGCCGGCAAAATGCTCATGCCGGAGTTTGTACAAGAGCGCGCCACGCCCGAGCTCATCGCCCCGGCGTTATTAGCGCTGCTGGATGCACCGGCGCGCAGGGCGCAGTTAAGCGCCGAATTTGAAGCGCTGCATGGTCAGCTACGCTGTCAGGCCGACGAGTCCGCAGCAGCGGCGCTGGCTGACATGCTCGCACCCGAGTCATACGGGGTCGCCGAGTGATTGATGCGGCCGAGGCGGGCGTTGATGAGGTGGGGCGGGGCCCCTTGGCCGGGCCGGTTGTCGCTGCGGCCGTGTGCTTAGACCCCCGTGTTGACTGGCAGATGCTACGTGATTCAAAGCGGCTAAGCGCCAAACGTCGTCAAGCGCTTGATGCGCTTATTCGTGAACAAGCGGCCGGCTGGGCGATTGGGGTGGCCGAGGTGGCTGAGATTGATGCGCTTAACATTCGCGGGGCAACCCATTTGGCCATGCAGCGTGCCGTCGATGGACTGCAACCCAAAGCGGCTCGTGTTGTGGTGGATGGCAATGACTTGCCCGCGTTCGATTGCCCAGCACGCGCGGTGATTGGCGGCGATGGACTCATCGCGGCGGTTTCAGCGGCCTCTATTATTGCCAAGGTGTATCGCGACGCGCTGCTCGATGCACTACACACGCAATACCCTGAGTATGGCTTTAACCGCCATAGTGGCTATCCGACGGCCGATCATCGCCAAGCGCTAGCGCGCTTAGGCCCGTGCCCGGCGCACCGTCGCTCATTTGCTCCGGTGCGTGCGGCGCTGGCGGCTAGGCCAGTGAGCGAATAGCCTCGACCACTCGCTGCGCATCGGCATCGGGCAGCTCGGGGTACATCGGCAGTGACAGGCAGCGTTTGGCGACTGATTCTGCCACTGGCAGGGTGGCTGGGCTTTTGCTAATCACCGGCTCACCTGGTTGCGCCTGAAATGCCTCTTGGCGATGCAACGGCACCGGGTAGTACACCGCCGAGGCAATGTTGTGCCGGCCCAAATGCTCCATAAGCGCGCTGCGATGGGCTTCGTCCTCGCATAGCAGCGTGTATTGATGGTAGACGTGATGACCAATGCCATCCTCATGGGGCGGAGTAATCCCGTTGAGCCCACTCAGTGCCTGAGTATAGAAATGGGCTAAACGTCGACGCGATGCATTGAACGCATCAATATGCGCAAGCTTTTCGCGCAAAATGACCGCTTGGAGCTCATCGAGACGGCTATTAAAGCCGATGCGGTAGTGATAATAGCGCTCGCGGCTGCCGTGATTGCGCAGCGCAACGATTTCAGCGGCCATATCGGCATTGTTGGTGGTGACCATGCCGCCATCGCCATAACCACCCAGGTTTTTGCTGGGGAAAAAGCTAAATGCCCCTGTCAGCCCCATCACGCCGGTCATTGTGTTGTCTACACCGGCGCCAAAGGATTGGGCGCAGTCCTCAACTAAAACAAGCTTGTGATCACTAGCCAGTTGCATGAGCGCTGGCATATTGGCGGGTTGGCCAAATAGGTGCACTGGCAAGATCGCCCGAGTTGCCGCTGTGATCAGCCCGGCAACGCTGTCAGGGTCGAGATTAAAACTGTGTGGATCAATGTCCGCAAATACCGGGATGGCGCCGATGTAGCGAATGGCCTCCGCGGTAGAAATAAAGCTAAACGGCGTGGTGATCACTTCATCCCCTTCGCGCACGCCAGCGGCAAGCAGCGCTAAATGCAGTGCATCGGTACCGGAAGCCACGCCAATGGCATGCGTTGCGCCCAGATAGTGCGCAACGTCTGATTCAAACGCCTGAACATTGGGGCCAAGAATAAATTTGGCCTCATCAAGCGCACTATGCAGCCCGCGCTCTATGGCTTCCCGAATCAATGGATACTGGGCGGTTAAATCGACCATCGGAATGGCGGGATGGTGATCTGGGTTCATGCACGGTTCCTGCTAAGTTGTTGGCCAATTTCTATGGCGGCGGCAAGGGCTCGACGGCCGTCTTCTCCGCTTACCACCGGGGGTTGAGTGCCCTGAACAGCCGCGACAAACGCGGCAATTTCATCAGCAAGGGCGTCGGTTTGGCCGGGTGCCTGGGTCTCATGGCGAATTTGCGCCATGGTGGGCGGGCCTTGGTGATTTGGGTCGCGCCGTTGTATGTCCAAAGACCCGGCCTGTAGGTCAAGCGAGATATAGGCATTGGGCTGAAAAATTCGCATGCGCCGTTCGGCTTTGGGGCTCACCCGACTGGCGGTCACGTTGGCAACGCAGCCATCGCCAAAGCGTAAACGCGCATTGGCAATATCAATATCGTTTGAGATCACCGCAGCGCCGCTGGCATCGAGGCGCTCAAGCGGTGAGGCGACCAACTCAAGAATTAAGTCGATGTCATGAATCATTAAATCGAGCACGACGCTGACATCCGCACCGCGTGGATTAAACGGCGCAATGCGGTGCGATTCAATAAACAATGGCTGATGCAGCTGCGAGGCGGCCGCCACCATCGCGGGGTTAAACCGCTCAAGATGTCCCACTTGTAAGACCACGTTGTTGGCTTTGGCCGCGGCAATGAGTGCGTCGGCTTCGTCCAACGTGGTGGTGATGGGCTTTTCGATGAGCATATGCACGCCATCAGCCAAGAGCGGCTCGGCCAGGGCAAAGTGCAACCGCGTGGGGCTGGCTAGGCTAACGGCATCGACTCGGCCGGCTAGATCACTGGGGTCGGTTAGCGCTTGGCAGCCTAGTTCATTCGCAACGCTGTGCGCGCGATGCGCATCGGCATCGACTACCGCCACCAGTTCACAATCGTGGTGAGCGGCATACTTTTGGGCATGAAAGCGGCCTAAGTAGCCCACGCCAACAACCGCTGTTCGTATCGCGCTCACCGAATGATTCCACGTTGGCTTTGTTCACAAAAGGCTAGCATGACATCGCAGGCTGGCCCGCTTAGGCTTGGGTTGTCGCGTAGGTGCTGAAGCGCTTCGGCCAGCGGCTGGCCCGAGCGAAACACCGTATCGTACAGCGCTTTGATGGTTTGTCGCGTCGCCCGGTCATAGCCCGCCCGGCGCAAGCCCGTGGTGTTTAACCCGCGTAGTCGAGCGCGATTGCCGGTGACCATGCAAAAGGGCGCGACATCTTGGGTAACCACAGCGCCGCCGCCCAGTAGCGCAAGGGTGCCGATGTGCACAAACTGATGTACGCCAACCAGTGCTGAAATATAGGCCCGATCGGCCACCTGCACATGCCCGGCGAGTTGGGCGGCGTTGGCAATGGTAATAAAGCTGCCCAATTGGCCATCATGGCCGACATGGCTATAGGCCATCAGCAGGTTGTGATCACCGATTCGGGTGATGCCTTCCTCTTTGGTGCTCGCACGATGAATGGTGACAAATTCCCGAAAAACATTGTCACTACCAATCACAACAGACGTGGGTTCACCCTGATAGCCATGATCTTGGGGGGCTTGGCCCAACACCGCATGGGCACCCACGGTGTTTCGCGGCCCCAGGGTCAGGGGGCCACTGAGCAGCGCGTGCGCACCAATGTGGCAATCATCACCCACGTTGACTTGGGCTTCGATAACCGCATACGGGCCAACGCGAACGCCTTGGCCAAGCGTTGCTTGCGGATCGATTACCGCGGTGGGGTGTATGAAACCACTATCCATGGCGCGCATGATGGCCGAAACCGCGCGCCACGACCAGTGTATTGGCTATCCTCATGGGCGCTTTCAGCGGTAGCATAGAGCCTTCACGAAGTGGGAATTACGCATGTCAGCTGGTTTTGTACACCTTCACGTCCATAGTGAGTTTTCGCTCATCGACGGGACTGTGCGCGTTAAACCCCTCGTTGAGACGGTCCGCCAGCAGGCGATGCCAGCAGTCGCTGTGACCGATCAAGGCAACCTGTTTGGCATGGTGAAGTTTTACCGCGCGGCGTTGAATGCCGGGGTAAAACCGCTGATTGGCGCTGATTTAAGGGTGGCCGGCGAGGACCCGCAGCGCAGCTATGTCATGACCTTTTTGTGCATGAATGATGCCGGTTACCGCGCGCTGACCCGGTTAATTACCGCGAGTTATTTACAAGGCCAAGCCCAAGGGCTGCCGGTGGTGGCGCGTGAATGGCTTGATCAATGGAACGAGGGCTTAATCGTGCTCTCCGGTGGCGCCCGGGGTGATGTGGGTGAAGCCTTAGTGGCCGGTCATAGCGCGCTGGCGCAGTCACGCCTGGATTTTTGGCAAGAACGCTTTGGTGATCGCTTTTATTTAGAGCTCCACCGCACCGGCCGGCCCGGTGACGAGGCCCATGTGCATGCCGGCGTGGCGCTTGCCACCCAATCCGGTGTTGCGGTGGTGGCAACCAATGACGTGCGGTTTTTAACCCCCGATGACCATGAAGCGCATGAAGCGCGGGTGTGCATTCATCAGGGTCGGGTGCTGCACGATGCGCAGCGGCCACGAGATACCAGCGAAGCGCAATATTTGCGTAGCGCTGATGAAATGACGCGGCTTTTCAGCGATTTACCCGAAGCACTGGATAATACACTTAAGATCGCTCAGCGTTGTAATTTGGCGCTAACCCTTGATCAAAACGCCTTGCCTGACTTTCCCGTCCCCGAGGGCCAAGCCATTGGTGAGTTCTTGCGGGCTGAGTCTAACGCGGGGCTTGCTCGTCGCATCGAGCGGCTTGGCACCCCCGGCGGGAGCCAGGACGAATACCAAGCGCGGCTCGACTACGAACTCAATGTCATCGAGCAAATGGGCTTTCCGGGCTACTTTTTAATCGTTGCGGATTTTATTCGCTGGGCGAAGTCGCGTGATATCCCGGTGGGCCCAGGTCGTGGCTCGGGTGCGGGCTCGTTGGTTGCCTACGCGCTGGATATTACCGACCTTGATCCGCTTCGCTATGACCTGTTGTTTGAGCGCTTTCTAAACCCCGATCGGGTGTCGATGCCCGACTTTGATGTCGACTTTTGCATGGAAAAGCGCGATCAGGTGATCGACTACGTCGCCGAGCGCTACGGACGCGAGAAGGTTTCGCAAATAGCCACCCACGGCACCATGGCCGCCCGCGCGGTGGTGCGCGATGTCGGCCGAGTGCTTGGGCATGGCTATGGTTACGTCGATCGCATTGCCAAGATGATTCCGTTTGAGCTGGGAATGACGCTTGATAAGGCCATTGCCCAAGAAAGCGATTTACGCGAGCTGCGGGATCAGGATGAAGATGTCCACGCGTTGCTCGATCTTGCCGGCCGGTTAGAGGGCCTGTCACGTAACGTGGGTAAGCACGCCGGTGGTGTGGTGATTGCACCGTCAGATTTGACCAACTTTGCGCCGCTGTTTTGCGAACCCGATGGCGGGGGCTTGGCTACGCAGTTCGACAAAGACGATGTCGAAGCAGTGGGTCTGGTGAAGTTTGATTTTCTGGGTTTGCGCACGCTTACGATTATCGATTGGACGCTCAAAGCGGTGAATGCCCAGCGCGAAGGGCTGGGCGAGGCGCCACTGGACATCACGGACATACCGCTGGATGACGAATCCACCTTTAAGCGCCTTAAAGAATGCCAGACAACGGCGGTGTTTCAGCTTGAATCGCGGGGGATGAAAGATCTTATCCGGCGGCTTCGCCCGGATAGCTTTGAAGACATTATTGCGCTGGTGGCGCTGTTTCGTCCTGGCCCACTGCAATCAGGCATGGTCGAAGACTTTATTGATCGTAAGCACGGGCGTAAGGCGGTGGCCTATCCCACGCCGGCACTGCATCACGATGCGCTCAAACCCATTCTCAAACCCACCTATGGGGTCATTCTGTATCAAGAGCAGGTCATGCAGATTGCCCAGGCTGTGGGTGGATACAGTCTGGGTGAAGCGGATTTGTTGCGCCGGGCCATGGGTAAGAAAAAGCCCGAAGAAATGGCCAAGCAGCGCAGCATCTTCTTAACCGGTGCCGTTGGTCAGGGCCTCACACAGGCGCATGCCGAGGGCCTGTTCGACCTCATGGAGAAGTTCGCGGGCTACGGCTTTAATAAGTCGCACTCGGCTGCCTATGCGCTGCTGTCGTATCAAACCGCTTGGTTAAAAGCGCATTACCCCTCGGCGTTTATGGCGGCGGTGCTCTCCAGTGATATGGATAACACCGACAAAGTGGTGACGCTAATTGAAGAGTGTCGGGCGATGGCGCTTGAAGTCGCACCGCCGGATGTCAACCGCTCTGATTGGATGTTTCAGGCCGCCGATGGTGGCGGGGTAATTTATGGGCTCGGCGCGGTCAAAGGGGTAGGGCAGTCTGCCGTTGAGGCCATCGTGGAGGCACGCCAGGCCGGCGAGGCGTTTAGTGATTTGTTTGATCTGGCCCGGCGGGTTGATTTGCGCCGCGTGAATCGTCGCGTGCTCGAAGCGCTTATTCGCTCGGGCAGTTTTGATCGCATTACCGCTAATCGCGCCACGGCGATGGCGCAACTGCCTTCGGCGCTGCAGGCCGCTGAGCAGCAAAGCCGCAATGCCGCGGTTGGGCAAAACGACATGTTTGGGGTGGCCGCCGCACCCACGCCCGCTGACGAGCCCGAACAGCAAGCCGCGTTGGCCGATTGGGACGATGCCGAGCGTTTGATCGCTGAAAAAGAAACCTTGGGGCTGTATCTAACCGGGCATCCGATTAACGCCTACGAATCGGAGTTGTCACAGTTTGTTAGCTGTCGGCTCAATCAAGCCGCTGTGGGCGCCGGCGTGGATACGAAAGCCTCGCGGCGTGACGGCGAGCGCCGGGTGGTGCTGGCTGGGCTCGTCGTGGCGGTGCGTACGCGCGTAACCCAAGGCGGTCGACGGCTTGGGTTTATCACCTTGGACGATCGTAGTGCCCGGCTTGAGGTGATTCTCTTTGGTGATGCCTATCAGCGGTTTCGGCATTTGTTGCAAAAAGATGCGCTGGTCGTGGTGGAAGGCGATTTGGGCTACGACGAATTTAGCGATGGGTACCGCGTATCGGCTGAACGGGTGTTTGATTTGGCCGGTGCGCGCTTGGCCTTTGCCCGGCGCTTAGTTCTAAGCGTTGATGCGCTGGCAGCGGGCAATGGGTTTATTGGCGAGTTGCAAGCCGCGCTCGAACCCTATCAAAACGGTGAATGCACGGTGTGCATTGACTATGCCGGCCAAGGTGCCAAGGCCCGAGTGCGCTTAGGCGATGCCTGGCGGGTTCGGCCCGAGGCGCCACTGATCGAATCGTTGCATCAGCTGCTTGCTGCTGAGCAGGTACAGATTGACTACCATCGTTAGGGGCGGTCAGCGCTAAAACAGCGTGCTAGACTTTGGTCTTCAATCAATGCGGAGTGAACCATTGGCCTCGACCGATCTGAATTTCCTTGAGTTTGAGCGGCCCATCGCTGAGCTTGAGGCAAAGATTGAAGAGCTTCGTTACGTCAGTGATGACGCAGCGGTTAGCATTGGCGATGAACTCTCACGGCTGCAGGCCAAGAGCCGTCAGCTAACCGAGCAGATTTTTCGGGACCTCACGCCGTGGCAGGGCTCACAGCTTGCCCGGCATCCCCAGCGGCCCTATGCCCGCGATTACATTGATGCCATTTTTACCGATTTCGAAGAATTGCATGGAGATCGCTCCTACGCCGATGACCAAGCCATTATCGGCGGGTTAGCGCGGCTTGACGGCCGTGCCGTTATGGTCGTTGGTGAGCAAAAAGGCCGGGATACCCGCGAGAAGATTGCGCGCAACTTTGGTATGCCAGCCCCAGAAGGCTACCGCAAAGCAAAGCGCCTATTTGAAATGGCCGAGCGGTTTTCATTGCCGGTGTTTACCTTTATCGATACCCCAGGGGCTTATCCAGGTGTCGGCGCCGAGGAGCGGGGCCAAAGTGAGGCGATTGCGCGCAACTTATTTGTCTTATCCCGTCTGAAAACACCGGTGATTTGTACGGTGACGGGCGAAGGCGGATCGGGCGGGGCATTGGCCATTGGTGTGGGTGATCGGCTGTTGATGTTGCAATACAGTACTTACTCGGTGATCTCGCCCGAGGGG
>CAJXMZ010000030.1 GCA_913056315.1 uncultured Ectothiorhodospiraceae bacterium | reverse complement strand
CGGGTGACGTTAAAGGCGCCGTTGAGATTAATATCAATGACCGAGCGCCACTGATCGTTGTCCATTTTGTGCAAAAAGCCATCACGGGTAATCCCCGCAACATTAACGAGCACCTCAACGTTGCCAAAGCGACTGCGCACCTCGTCGGCCATCGCTACACAGGCGTCGTAGTCGCTGACATCGCACTGCACCCAATCGGCATCGATGCCTTGCGCACGTAGGTTTTCAACCCATGCGGCAATGTTTTCACGCTCAGGATCGAGACAGGTGGTGACAATGCGTCGCCCTTGAGCGGCTAACTGACGGCAAATTTCTGTACCAATACCGCCTTCGCCGCCCGTTACTAATGCCAATCGCTGCGTCATGTCCAAAGCTCCTCTACTTGTGCATCGCACAACAAAAAATGTTGCACAGCATCATAGAGAGACTAATAGGAGAGTGTCAACGCCGCCTCAGCGGCGTTGCAGTGCAGCGCGGGTCACGCTTAGTGATCGGACTTTTTGCTAGATTCTGATTTTTCGGCGTCAGCCGATGGCTCGTTATCCGGCCGGTTTGACTCGGGCTTAAAGCTATCCATGGCCTGTTGCCAGATGCTCAGATTTTGCTCAGCAATTTGCGACAGTACCTGCACGGGGTTGTTGGCATCCATAAAATGCCGCGCCCGCTCACGCATCACCCGCTGCTGATCGGCCCATAGCTCCATGCTCTTTTCTAAGTAGCTGGTCAGCACGTTTTGCATGTTACCGCCGTAGGCCCGAATAATTTTGGCCAGCAAATCACTGGAGAAGATCGGCTCACCACCTTCTTCTTCTTCACTAATAATTTGCAGCAAAATCGTTCGCGTTAGATCGGCTCCGGTTTTGGCGTCGGTGACTTGAAAATCAACGCCATCGACGACCAAGGCCTTGACATCGGCCAAAGTGATATAGCTGCTGATTGCCGTGTCGTAGAGCCGACGATTGGGATATTTCTTAATTTGGCGCATATCGGCCATCGGTTCGCCCTCCATTTAGCGCTCAACCGCTAGCGCAACACCTTGGCCGCCGCCAATGCAAAGTGTTGCTAACCCGCGCTGAACATCGCGGCGCTGCATCTCATGCAGCAAAGTCACCAAAATTCTTGCCCCCGAAGCGCCAATGGGGTGACCAATCGCAATGGCTCCGCCGTTGACGTTTACTTTCTCATCATCCCAGCCCAGCGTTTTGTTGACCGCCAACGCTTGGGCGGCAAATGCCTCGTTAGACTCGATTAAATCCAAATCGTCGATGGTCCAGCCCGCGCGCTCAAGGCAGCGCTGAGTGGCCGGAATCGGCCCACTCCCCATGATGTGCGGCTCGACACCGGCGTTGGCGTAGGCCTTGATGCGAGCGATAGGCTTAAGCCCAAGCGCCTGAGCGCGGCTCGCCGACATCATTAAGACCACCGCCGCGCCATCATTAATGCCCGAGGCATTGCCCGCGGTGACCGTCCCCTCTTTATCAAAGGCTGGACGCATCTTCGCCAGGCTCTCCGCGGTTACCCCTGCGCGCGGAAACTCATCGGTATCAAATACGACGGGGTCACCTTTGCGCTGCGGTATCGACACCGGAATAATTTCATCGCTAAAGCGACCTGCTTTTTGCGCGGCCTCAGCGCGTTGCTGGGAGCGCGCGGCAAAGGCATCCTGCGCTTCACGAGTGATGCCATATTCTTTGGCCAAATTCTCAGCCGTCACACCCATGTGATAGTCGTTAAACACATCCCAAAGGCCGTCTTTCAACATGGTGTCCTCTAACTTCCATGGACCCATGCGTTGGCCTTTGCGCGAGTTGGGCAAGGCATGCGGTGCTTGGCTCATGGATTCTTGGCCACCGGCCAAAATCGCTTGCGCATCCTCAAGCTTAATCGCCTGTGTGGCCATATGCGCGGCTTTTAAGCCACTGCCACAGACTTTATTAATGGTCATAGCCGGCGTCTTAACCGACAACCCGGCATTGAGTGTGGTTTGACGTGCGGGATTCATACCGCAAGCCGCGGTTAGCACTTGGCCCAAAATCACCTCATCAATGACCTCAGGGTCAACGTTGGCTCGCTCGAGCACGCCGCGCACCACTTGGGCACCAATCTCAGCGGCTGACAAAGGCGCTAGCGTGCCACCAAAGTTGCCAACGGCACTGCGCCCGGCTGCTGTAATTACCACGTCTTCCATTGTTAAGCCTCCTCAGACCGCAATCCATAAATCTCATACCTGTGACGGTATTAAGGCACTGATTGTTCTTCCACCGCTTTATCAATACGCGCACTTTGGCTTTCAATCAAACTCCGAAACGCAGCGGCTTTCGATTCGGTTTCGTTAAATTCGTCTTGGCAATCCGAATCGATGACCACACCACCGCCGGCGCGATAGTCCAAATACCCATCACGTGCGGTCATTGTGCGAATGGCGATATTGGTATCCATTGCGCCATCCCAGCCGATATAACCCATGGCCCCACAGTAAACGCCACGCGGGCTGGCTTCGAGCTCATCGATAATTTCCATCGCCCGTAGTTTCGGCGCACCGGTAATCGAGCCCCCCGGCAGCGCATCGCGTAACAAATCAGTCGCCGAGTAATGCGGCTTTAACCGCCCCGTCACCACACTGACCATGTGATGCACCGTGGCAAATGTCTCCAGCGCATGCAGCTGCGGCACACTCACCGAGCCTGTCAGGCAGCCGCGGCCTAGGTCATTACGCAACAAATCAACAATCATGGTGTTCTCAGCACGGTCTTTAGGGCTGCTGAGTAACGCCGCCTGTGCGGCCGCGTCAGCGACGGGGTCAGCCAAGCGTGCTCGCGTGCCCTTAATCGGGCGGGTTTCCACCACGCCATCACGCAGTTGCAAGAACCGCTCAGGCGATCCACTGAGAATCGGCCCGCCATGAATCTCTAGATAACCAGCGAATGGCCCACCGGTGCGTTGGCGAAAATCGGCATAGACCGCCAGCGGATCGCCTTGAAAAGCGGCCTGAAACCGTCGGGTGAGGTTAATTTGATAGCAATCACCCTCGCGCAAATAATGCATCACCCGATTAAAGGCCTGCGTGTAGGCTGCAAGATCAGGCGCCGCCGTCACGCCCGATTGCGGCGCCCAAGCGCTAGGCTGTGCGGTACGACGCTGGCTAAGCCAATCAACCACGTTGCGCGGAGGCAATCCACCAAGCCATGCACACTCAGCGTAGTGGTCCACCACTAAGGCCCAGTCATATAACCCAACCGCCATGTCCGGGCCTAACGAATCGCTCACCGGTTGGCCTTGCAACCGCCGTCCCAGCTCATACCCGAAATACCCGATCGCCCCACCGGCAAAGGGTGGAGTGGCATCAACGCCAGCAGGGCGATTATCCCGATGCGTATCCAAACGACTTTGCAGTAACGCCAACGGATCATCAGATCCTAAAAAGCGACCCGCCTTAGCGCCTGACTCGTAGCACCAAGTCCCATTCGCGTCGCTGACCAATTGCTCGCGCGGCGCCGCAGCGATAATGCTGTAGCGCCCACCGGCCTCACCGTCTAGCCACACGAGCGCTGGCAGCTGATTGCGCAACATCGCAACCGTGCCAATCAAATCAATTGGGAAAGGAATGGGTATACCGGCCATATGTCCTGCCAACCCGCCTGTTAGCGCTTTTTTGTCATGGTAATCTGAGAACATGGCAAAAGATATTAGTGAATTAACCGAGGGGGATCATGGCAGGGCATAGCAAATGGGCCAATATTCAACACCGCAAAAAAGCCCAAGACGCCAAGCGCGGCAAGGTGTTTACCAAAATGATTCGCGAAATCACCGTGGCGGCCCGCCAGGGTGGGGATGATCCAGATTCGAATCCGCGGCTGCGTCTAGCCGTTGACCGAGCACTCGCGGTTAATATGCCCAAGGACAAAGTCGAAAAAGCCGCTGCCCGCGGCGCGGGCACTGACGAAGCCGTTGCGTATGAAGAAGCCCGTTTCGAAGGCTATGGCCCCGGCGGCATCGCAATCATGGCCGACTGCATGACCGATAACCGCAATCGCACCGTTAGCGAAATTCGGCATGCGTTTAATAAACACGGCGGCAATTTAGGCACCGATGGCTGTGTGGCGTTTATGTTCGAACAACGCGGGGTCATGATTTTTCCACCTGAGACGAATGAAGATGCGCTCATGGAAGCAGCCCTTGAGGCCGGTGCTGATGACGTCATTAGCCATGAAGATGGCGCTTTCGAGGTACTGAGCAGCGCCGAGACCTTTCCTGAGGTGCGCGATGCACTCATTGCCGCAGGTTTTGAGCCGGCCGATGCAGAGGTCACCATGCGCCCCGAGACCACCACGCCGCTCGAGGGCGACGAAGGCGCCAAAGCACTTAGGCTGATTGATCGGCTGGAAGATCTCGATGATATTCAGCACGTCTATACCAACGCCGATATTCAAGAGTCGGCTTATGCGCAGTCATAATCGGACATGAGTACAACGGCTGCTACTCGGCGTGTGCTAGGCATTGACCCGGGGTCGGTGCGCACGGGGTTTGGCGTTATTGAGGTCACCGGTAGCCGCTCGAGCTATGTTGCCAGCGGCGTTATTCAAACCGGCAAGGGTAGCTTTGCGCAGCGGCTGCATATTATCTACACCGGTATTGCCGAGGTGATTCGTGCGCATCAAGTCAGCGAGTCGGCCATTGAAGAGGTGTTTGTCAGCCGTAACATTCAATCGGCATTAAAACTTGGCCAAGCCCGAGGCGCGGCAATCTGCGCATGCGCTGGTGATGACTTGGCAGTACACGAGTACAGCGCTCGAGCGATCAAACAGGCATTGGTTGGCAGCGGCGGCGCCGATAAAGACCAGGTCAGTTACATGGTGCGGGCAATTTTAAGTCTGCAAGGCGTCCTGCGCGAAGACGCCGCTGATGCGTTAGCCGTGGCCCTTGCTCACACCCAACATGATCGGCTGAGCGCCCAAATCGCCAGCAATAAACGCAGGGCAATACCATGATTGGTCGACTCACTGGAACACTGATCGAAAAACAGCCACCGCGGGTGGTGATCGATGTTCACGGCGTTGGTTACGAAATTGAAGCGCCCATGTCGACGATTTATGAGCTGCCTGAAACCGGTCAGGCAGTCACCTTGCATATCCACCAAGGGGTCCGCGATGAAGTACCGGTGCTCTATGGCTTTTTAAGTGATAGCGAACGTAACCGCTTTCGCAGCCTTATTCGGGTCAACGGGGTTGGCCCCAAAATGGCGCTTGCCATCCTCTCGGGTATTAGCGCCGATGAGCTACGCCGGTGCATTGAGCAAAAAGACATCACCACGCTCACCCGGCTACCCGGGATTGGACGAAAAATCGCCGAGCGGTTGACCTTAGAGATGCAAGACCGGCTCGATAGCATGGGCTCGGGCCAGGCCACTGCTGTTGCGGGCCTAAGCAGCGGGTCAGTCGGCGCAGTTGCCAACCACCCGCGCGCCGAAGCCAATGCCGCGCTGGTAGCGCTTGGCTACAAACCCGCCGAAGCCGATCGACTGCTCAGCGGGCTAGACGATGAAGGGCACAGCAGCGAAACCCTGATTCGCGCCGCACTTCAAAAAGCGGTGCGCTAGACTGTCGCCATGATTGAAAACGACCGCATTATCGCAAGCGCAGCCGGGGCCGACGATGAAGCGGTTGATCGGGCCATACGCCCGCGTCGGCTGGCCGATTACATTGGCCAAGCGGCGGTTCGCGAGCAGCTTGAGATCTTTGTCGGTGCTGCCAAAGCCCGCAATGAATCTTTGGATCACGTTCTGGTCTTTGGCCCGCCTGGGCTGGGCAAAACCACACTGGCGCATATTATTGCCCATGAATTAGGTGTGAACTTACGCCAAACCTCTGGGCCGGTGATTGACCGCCCGGGAGATCTCGCCGCGCTACTCACCAACCTCGAACCCGGGGATGTTTTATTTGTCGATGAAATTCATCGCCTCTCGGCAGTCGTCGAAGAAGTGCTTTACCCAGCGATGGAAGACCAACAAATTGACATTATGGTGGGTGAAGGCCCGGCGGCGCGATCCATTAAACTGGATTTGCCACCGTTTACCTTAGTCGGCGCGACCACCCGGGCGGGGCTTTTAACCTCTCCCTTGCGTGATCGCTTTGGCATTGTCCAACGGCTTGAGTACTACTCGGTTGACGAGCTCACGACCATTGTTAACCGCTCAGCCGATTTATTGGCGCTAAGCACTGACCCGGGCGGTGCCACCGAAATTGCCCGACGGGCACGCGGTACCCCCCGAATCGCCAACCGACTCTTACGCCGGGTGCGTGACTTTGCTGAGGTGCGTGCCGATGGGCATATTAGCCATGAGGTCGCCGCCGCGGCCATGGATATGCTTAAAGTCGATGATAGCGGCTTTGATATTCAAGACCGCCGGCTATTATTGGCCATTATGGAGAAATTTGATGGCGGGCCGGTTGGGGTCGAGAGCCTAGCCGCGGCCATTGGTGAGGAACGCGGCACCATTGAAGATGTGATTGAACCGTTTTTGATCCAACAGGGATTTTTGCATCGCACGCCGCGCGGGCGCATGGCCACGCGCAATGCTTATGCCCATTTTAACCGCCCAGCACCGCCCCGTATTGAAGATCCGACTGGTGAATTATTCACCGGCGAGTGAACGAGGTAACTCATGACCGTTGACCTGTCTGTCACCCACTTAATCTTGCAAGCCAGCGTTGTTGTTCAGCTGGTTATGCTCATTTTGCTGCTTGCCTCAATCGCCTCATGGGCGATCATCATTCGCAAACGCCGTGAACTTAAACACGCCAGCGAGGGGGCTGAGCGGTTTGAAGACCAGTTTTGGTCAGGCGGTAGCTTGGCCGACCTCTACACCCAATCCGAACACCCCGATCCGATCTCGGGTGGACTCGAGCGCGTATTTCGCGCCGGCTTTCGTGAATTCAACCGGATGCGCAAACAGGGCGCGAGCGGTGATGCCACGTTACAAGGCGCCCAGCGCGCGATGCGTGTGGCACTGAATCGCGAAGTCGACTCGCTCGAGGCCAACGTGCCCTTTTTAGCAACAGTCGGTTCGACGAGCCCCTACATCGGCTTATTTGGCACAGTCTGGGGCATTATGAATGCGTTTTTAGCCTTGGGGGCAATGCAACAGGCCACACTGGCCACCGTTGCGCCGGGCATTGCTGAGGCGCTAATTGCCACAGCGCTGGGGCTATTTGCCGCGATTCCAGCGGTCATCGCCTATAACCGCTTTTCTCATCAAGCTGAGCGCCTAACCAACCGCTACGAAATGTTTGTAGAAGAATTCACTGGCATCCTCCAGCGCAACGACCCCACCCGGAGCAGTGCGGGCGCATGAGCATGGGCGCACCCATCGGCGCTCGCCGGGTACGCCGCCGGCCCATGGCAGAAATTAACGTTGTGCCCTACATCGACGTGATGCTAGTGCTTTTAGTGATCTTTATGGTGACCGCTCCCCTGCTCTATCAAGGTGTCGAGGTTAATCTACCGCAAGCCACAGCTGACCCGGTGCCACCGCAGGATCAAGACCCCATCATTGTTGAGATTAACCGCGCGGGTGAGTTCTTTTTAAGCATTGGCGAACAAGCCGACGATCAGCCAATTAGCCTTAACGACGTGGTCAATAACGTCTCAACGGTAATGAACGCCCAACCCGATACGCCGGTGTATGTTCGCGGTGACGCCGAAGTCGCCTATCAGCGGGTCATTGAAGCAATGAGTGCCCTACAAAATGCGGGTGTTCCGCAGGTTGGGCTCATGACCCAACCGGGCGCAGCGGAGGAGTGATGCAGCAGCTTGGCGCACGGGATTTTATCTATGCGCTAGCCGCCCACGCCCTTTTGTTCGGTTTACTTGCCGTGAGCGTTCATTTTGGCAGCGTCACCGACCAAGCCGCGCCTGGCACGGAAAAAGCTGTTCAAGCGGTCGCTGTAGAGGATATCCCCCCGCGCGACGAGCCTGACAATACCGCTGAGGAAGAGGCAAAAGCACAGGCTCAAGCTGAGGCTGAGGCTAAGGCTGAGGCTGAAGCAGCTGAACAAGCCCGACGCGAAGCACAGGCCGCCGAGCAGGCCCGTCGCGAAGCCGAAGCCGCTGAACAAGCTGAACGTGAAGCCGCCGAGCAAGCGCGGCTTGAAGCCCAAGCACAAGCTCAGCGCGAGGCCGAGGCTGCTGAACAAGCCCGCCGTGAAGCCGAGGCCGCTGAGCAGGCTCGCCGTGAAGCTGAGGCTGCTGAACGTGCTCGCCGCGAGGCCGAAGCTGCTGAACAAGCCCGCCGTGAGGCCGAGGCTGCCGAGCAGGCCCGCCGCGAAGCTGCGCAACTAGCCGAACGGGTGGCCGAAGCGCGCGGCACTTTTGATGGTGCTATCCGGCAAAAAATCGAACGCGCCTGGAACCGCCCGGCCAGCGTGCCCTCAGGACTTAGCTGTATTGTGGCCGTTCGCCTTGGCCCCGGCGGCAGCGTCCTATCAGCCCAAGTGGTACAAAGCAGCGGTAACACAGCCTTTGATCAATCGGCCGAGCGCGCTGTCTTTCGCGCTGACCCACTACCCATGCCCGACGAGGCAGCGCTTGCCGCGCCCTATCGCCAAGGGGTCGAATTGGTATTTAACCCCGATGAGTAAAAATTCATTAAGCTATTGCCCATACGCTAACTGTTGATTGGATTGTTGATCATGAAATTGTTGTTTGCCCTTGCGCTTGGCCTTGCCCTGAGTTTTCCTGCTGCCAGCCAAGTGCGCATCGAAATTACCGGCGGGGCAGAGACTGCGCTGCCCATCGCGGTTGTGCCTTTTCGTGAAAATCGTGTCAGCCCCGGGCTCGATATTGCGCAAGTTATTCGCGATAACCTCTACCGCAGCGGCTTATTCGACCCCATTCAACCGGCTGACTACTTGGGCTCTCCCTCGCGATTTGAAGATGTGCGCTTTCGCAACTGGCGCGCTTTAGGCGCCGATACGCTAGTTGTTGGCAATATCTCACCGCTGGATAACGGCAATTATCGTGTCCGCTATGAGCTGCTCGATGTCTATGCCGGCAATCGCATCACCGGGCAGCGCTTTAGCGTCTCGGCAGAAGGCCTGCGCAATCTAGCGCACACCATCTCCGATCAAATCTTTGAGGCCTTAATCGGGCGGCCGGGCGGTTTCAATACGCGCATCGCCTATGTTGAAGAGCGCGGCAACGTTGATAACCCCGAGTATCGATTGGTTGTGGCTGAGGCCGATGGCCACCGCCCGCAATCCATTCTCACCTCGAACGAACCCCTAATGTCACCCGATTGGTCGCCCAGCGGTGAGCGCCTGGCGTATGTATCGTTTGAGTCAGGCCGCAGTTCGCAGATTTTTGTGCAAGATGTGGCTACCGGCGAGCGTCAATCAGTCGCTGACTTCCGTGGGATTAATGGCGCGCCCGCTTGGTCACCCAACGGTGAACAACTGGCGATCACTTTGTCCCAAGGCGGCAATCCTGACATCTACCTAATTGATGCGAATGGCAATGGTGACCCACGTCAGCTAACCCGGCATTTTGGCATCGACACCGAGCCAACTTGGTCCCCGGATGGCCAGCATTTGTACTTCACTTCCAACCGCGGCGGTGGGCCACAAATTTACCGGATACCCGTTAGCGGTGGCGAAGCCGAACGCGTAACATTTGAGGGCTCCTACAACGCCAGTCCAAGCATTTCGCAAGATGGCCGCTTTTTAGCGTTTGCCCACCAGACCGACAATGGCTTTAAAATCGCAGTGCAAGACTTGGACCAAGCATTTATGAGTATTCTTAGCGACGGTCAGCTGGATGAATCACCGACGTTTTCTGCCAGTGGCAGCATGATTGCTTACACCCGCTCAACTGAGCAGGGTACTGAGCTGGCCACCGTCTCGGTTTTTGGCCGCGTCCAAGGCCAGCTCATTAACTTTGACCACACAGTGCGTGAACCCGACTGGGGAGCGTTGTAGACTCAAACTTATTCAATGATCTCGAATTAGGAGACTCACTCATGACCCGTCCCGTTAAATGGCTTAGTTTAATCGCCGTCACACTGCTCATCAGTGCGTGCGCAAACAACAACGACAACATCGATGATGGCGAAATGGCCGAAATCGATCAGGCCGCGCAGGTGACAGCAGGCGCATCAACCGCCGGCGCCGCGGGCAGTGCTAGTTTTGAGGGCGAGGCGCTAGAAGATCCTTCGAGCCCACTGTCTGAGCGCATCGTGTATTTCGGCTACGACAGCAGCACCCTGAGCAACGAAGCAATGGATCTGCTTGAGGCGCATGGCGACTATCTGGCCGATAACCCAAACCGCCAGTTGCTGGTTGAAGGCCATACCGACGAGCGCGGTGCCCGTGAATACAACCTCGCGCTGGGCGAGCGTCGTGCCGAATCGGTCAAACAAGCGCTCATGCTATCGGGCGCGAGTGCCGAGCAAATTAGTACGGTGAGCTACGGCGAAGAAAGCCCAGCGATGAGTGGCAATAGCGAAGCGGCATGGACGCAAAATCGCCGAGCCGAACTTCTCTACGAGCGCTAGGAGCAAACATGCTTGGGACGACGCTACTTCGCCGGTCGGTGCTAGTCGCCAACGTTTATGCGCTGGTTACCAGCCTCGCGCTGATGACTTCGCCAGCGCTGGCGCAGAGCGACCTCGAGCAGCGCGTTGAGCGTATTGAGCAGCGCCTCAACGGTAGTGCGCTAATGGGGCTCATGAACCAAGCTGAAACCCTGCGTGGCGAGGTCACCACCTTGCGCGGTGAAATTGAAGTACTGCAGCGCCAGATTGATGATCTGCGTGACCAGCAGCGCCAAATTTACCTTGATTTAGATGAGCGCCTGCTCGGGCTTGAAGCCAACCCCAGCGCTGACACGGGCATAAGCCAAGACAGCACCCCGGAAGTCGACGCCTCGAACGCTGCAGAGGAGACAGCCAACACGGGCGGGTCGGCTCAAGATAACAGTCAGGCCGCATACAATGCCGCTTTTTCGACTCTACGCGAAGGCGACTATGCGGCAGCTGCCAGTGCGTTTGAGCAGTTTCTGACCGATTACCCCAACGCTGAGTTAGCAGCTAACGCTCGCTACTGGCTGGGTGAATCGTATTATGTGGTGCGTTCTTTCAGCCAGGCATTAACGCATTTTCAAGCGGTTATCGATAACCATCCAGACAGCAACAAGCGCCCGGATGCCTTGCTGAAGATTGGGTTTGTCCACTTTGAGCAAGGTCGAAATGACGCCGCTCGTAGTGCTTTAGAGCGCGTGGTGGACGAGCATCCTGATTCCACCGCAGCCAACCTCGCGAGCCAACGACTCGACCAACTATAAATGACACGCTTTCCATATTGCCGATAAACCCGCGGCGCCGTATCATGACCGCTCGATATTTGGGTCGTTAGCTCAGTTGGTAGAGCATCGGACTTTTAATCCGCTGGTCGCAGGTTCGAATCCTGCACGACCCACCAACCATCTCATTCGCGTCTTAGGCATCATGCCAAACACTCACCTGCACGCCTTAGCTGATTGGCATCCCGTCTTTGTTGAGGGCATGGGGGGTTATGACCAGCGTGACCCAGCCGAGGTCTCGGCTCAGGTATGTGCTGGCCTTAGTGCGCATTGGCAAGCGTATCCGACCAACAAGCCAAAACTATTAATCACCCAAGGTGATCCGCTAGAAGCACGGGGTATCGCCGCAATCTCAAGGCTTGTCTCAAAGCATTTTTCGCTGCCGCGCTGCCTTGTCTGCCTCGATGAGCATATTGCTGATTACCATGCCGAAGACGCCGATCGCGATGGGGCGATAATGGAACTGCGCTACCTGCAACTGGCCAATGCCGGTCTCACAGGCGACCAGCTCAGCCGCCTAACCGCCGCGGTCGAGGCGCAAATTAAGCATAAGAACGAAAAGCGCGCGGCGCGCAGCCAAGGCCCACTTAAATCCTACTTTCGCGATTTCGCACTGCTACAAGAGGCTAGCAAAGCCGCCTGTCGATCGCTCAGTGGTTCAATTACCGTTGCTCACACCAGCAGCGAAATCCATGAGTTCTCGGTAACCAGCTTTTACACCGTCGGCTTAGCGTTGGGATACGTAGCAACCGAAGAAATGGTTGCTTATTCGCCCTAGCACCATGGCTGAGGGGGTTTCTACGGTTGGGACTGCGCTTCGGTCATAAAACCCAGCTGCGCAATACCGGCGACTTGAGCATCCACCATGAGTTTGGCAATGCGCTCATAGGTCACCGACTTATCGGCCTCGAGGATGAGCCGTGCATCAGCCTCTGCGGCCATTTCGCCAAAGCGGCTGGCAAGCTGGGCTTGAGAGATACGTTCTCCATCGAGCTCAATAACGCCATCCTCGCGAAGCGCTAACCGGTAGGGCGGGTTGTCCTGTGGTACAGCCGCGTTATGCCGCTGCGTATCGGGCAAATCGATGCCGAGGGTTTGCGGCACCATCAGCGGAATCGACACCAAAAACAGCACCAGCAAAACAAACATCACATCAATCATGGGTGTGACGTTCATATCGACAATGGGTTGTTGCTGAGAGTCGCCGTAGTTCATTGCGTCGCCTCGTCCCAGCGGTCGCGATTATGCAACGCATAGCGTAGTAGGCCTTCAGAGAAGTTCTCTAAGTAGCCAATATGCTGCCGGACCATGCGATTGACGAGATTAAAAAAGATGACCGCAGGGATCGCCGTGACAATACCCACGGCTGTGGTGGTTAAGGCCCCACCAATGGGAGCCGCAACCACGGCAATGTTGGCCGCACCCGTTTCGCCGATCATGACCAGCGCCTGCATAATCCCCCAAACCGTGCCAAATAAGCCTAGAAAGGGCGCAGTTGAGCCAATGCTAGCGAGTGCGTTCAACCAACTTTCTTTATGGCGAGCGATTGTGCCCAGTTTGCGCTGGATTTCGCTTGCGAACATGGCGTGCAGTTGCTCAAACGTATAATCAGCATGCCCCATGGCGGCATATTCTTTGCAAACGTCCGTGACTTCTCGGATTAAAAATCCGGCATCACCAGCACTTTGATCATTGCCAATGGCTCGAAAATCAGACCATTGGGTGGATGCAGTCAATAACTGATCCATTGCCCTCGCCTGTCGCCGCGCTTTAAGCAGCTGCAAAATCTTGCTCAACGCAATCGTCCACGTCAGCACAGACATGACCACCAGCCCTGCTGAGGTCATATTAAAAACTAAATCAGATTCCATGCAGGTGCCCGTTGGTTATTTCAACTGAAAGGTAATCGGAACGTCGACCCATTCCGCTACCTCCACGCCGTTGTGCTTGGCGGCCTTAAATTGCCAGTCTATAACGGTTGATTGTGCTGAGTCATCGAGGATGTCGTGCCCGCTCGACTGTTTGACTCGCAATTCATCAACCTGACCATCGGCGTTGACCCTCACCCGAAGAATGACCGTGCCCGACAGGCGATCAAAATAGGCCTCAGGCGGGTATGGCGGCACTGGATTGTCTAGGCCTTGTGCCGCCTCAGTCGAACCTTGTGTTGGCGCAGAGAGCACATCAGAAGCGCGTTCAACTTCAGACGCCGACTCAGACATCACGGCTGACTTAGGCTGAGCGGCCGACTCAGGCTCGGGGGTCGGCTCAACGTTTGGTTGTGTATCGAGACTTCGCTCGGGCGCCTGTGATGGATCTGGGTCAAGTTCAAGCTCAGGCTTTGGTTCTGGTTCTAGTTCTGGTTCGCGCTCAGGCTCAGGCTCAGCCTCAACCGGCGCCGGTGGTACTTCAGCGGCTGTTTGCGCAGGCAATGCAAGACTTTGCTGGGCCACTAGCTCAACAGTCACTTGAGCGGGCTCGATGTTTTTTTGATCCCTGGTATCCAAGCCCTGCAACCAGGCAACCGCCATGACATGCATGGCCACGACCGTCACAGCAACACTTCCTAAAACACGCCAAGAAAGCTTGCTGAGCAGTCGTTTGGATGAAAAGGAATAGAGGCTTTGCACAACGACGGCATCTTTATCGAATGAGCACTACCGATAACGGCAGTGAAATCTCGGACCACAGCCTATCGGCCGTGAAAACGGGTCGATTTTGCTCCTGCGCGAGCGCAAGGCAGGCCCGATCGGCAAGAGATAGCCCAGCACGGCGAGTCGACGGCCAAAGCGTTGCAGCAAGCGCCGCGTGACTGGCACTCATCGGCTCAAAGCACACACCCAGTTCAACAAGATCGTCAACTAGGCCGGTTGTATCAACACCATAATGGGCTGCTTTTTGCAGGACTTCAGACAGGTTAACCGTTGACATCAGCGCACCGTCAAGCACCTCGGCAACCTCTGCCCC
Source organism: uncultured Ectothiorhodospiraceae bacterium (assembly GCA_913056315.1). Taxonomy (GTDB): domain Bacteria; phylum Pseudomonadota; class Gammaproteobacteria; order Nitrococcales; family Nitrococcaceae; genus Spiribacter. The sequence continues at coordinate 2,613 of CAJXMZ010000030.1, read as the reverse complement.
GCCAGTCTCATCGTGGAGGTATGCCAGCAGCGCTGAGGCATCGATAACAGCGCCTTGGTAATCAATAGACGTTGACACGCCAGCAGCAGTCAATCTGGCAACCTCTCCGACGCAGCCTCAGCCCGTCGGTCGGCAATAACGGCATCCGCAAGACTGATCTCTTTGCTTACCGCGCTAAATCGCTCACGCAGCCGACGCTCGACCACTTGCTTGGGCTCCAAAATCAGGGCTCCGCCGGTAATGCGTGCCAGCAAACGCTCTCCTGGTTTTAGCCCCAGCTCGCGACGCAGCGCTGCCGGAATCACCAAGCGTCCTTGATCACTCATCTGAACTTCATTCTTTGATGTGCTCATAACATTTTTATGCCACTACTGGTCAATGTGTCAGATTATATTAGACGTGCCACCTATGTCGACAATGACCCTGTTATAGCCGGCGCGCCAATTACTAAGCCAACAATAATAAGTAACGCCCCGGCGACTTGATTGGCGCGACGCAGCGCGGCGGGCGATTGAATGAGCAATCGCAGTCGATCAATACCCACCGCAAACACCAGGTTGCCGATAAAGGGAACCGCCATTGAGACCATAATAATGAGGGTTATATCGACGGGAGTAATGGCACCCAAATCAAAAAAGCCCGGCAGCAAACCCAAATAAAATAGGATGGCTTTGGGATTGCCCAGAATGGCCGCAAGCCCCGCGCTAAACCCAGGCCAAAAACCCGGGCGAGTGAGTCGGCCGTCGGCCTGAATGGCCTGATCGGCATGCCGAATGAGCTGAATACCCATCACGCTAAAGAGCACCGCGGCCACCCAACGCAGCGCAATCAAAATGTCGGCATAAACCGAAACAATCCACGCCAGACCATAGATTGCCGCCATGGGCCAGAGAAAATCACCCACCACCACACCGAGTGCAAGTGGCAAAGCCGCAGCAAACCCGCCCGATAGCGTCCGCGCGAGCAGCGCAAGCCACACCGGCCCTGGGGTGAGAAACAACACCAACAGGGCAGCGGCGTATAAGCTAATGTCGCCTAGGCTTATCGTCATAGCCGCCGATCATACACGGCGGCTTGGGGTTATTTCGCCGCAGCAAGTGCCTGATCGATATCAGCCAAGATATCGTCGATATGCTCGATACCCACCGAGATGCGCACCATGTCGCGACTCACGCCGGCTTGGGCCAACTCTTCATCATTGAGCTGACGATGCGTGGTCGTGGCCGGGTGACAGGCCAACGACTTAGCGTCACCAATGTTAACCAGACGAGTGATCAGCTCTAGGGCATCAATAAATTTCGCCCCGGCCTCTTCGCCTCCTTGAATGCCAAAACTCAAAATCCCCCCGGCGTTACCGCCCATGTACTTTTGCACTAGCGAGTAATAAGGACTGTCTTTTAACCCGGCAAATTTCACCCAACTCACTTGCGGATGGGCTTGCAAATGCTCGGCCACCGCTTGTGCGTTTTCGCCATGACGCGCCATGCGCAACGGCACGGTCTCAATGCCTTGCATCAGCAAAAACGCATTCATCGGCGCAAGCGCAGCCCCGGTGTTACGCAGCGGGGCAACACGACAGCGACCAATAAACGCCGCCGGCCCAAGCGCATCGGTATACACCACCCCGTGGTAAGAGGGATCCGGTTCAGTCAGCATAGGAAACTTCTTGGCGTACTTCGCCCAGGGGAAATTGCCCGAATCAACAATCACACCGCCAACGGTGGTGCCATGACCGCCCATGGCTTTGGTCAGCGAATGCACAACAATATCCGCGCCTTGTTCAATCGGCCGCCATAAAACCGGCGTGGGGACAGTGTTATCCACAATTAACGGCACGCCATGGCGATGAGCAATCGTTGCAAACGCTTCAATGTCGACGACATTGCCGTTGGGATTGCCGACCGTCTCAGCGTAAACCGCTTTGGTGTTCTCATCGATCAGCGCCTCAATGGCTGCCGGATCGTCGCCACTGGCAAAGCGCACCTCAATCCCCATGTTGGGCATAGCATGCGCAAACAAATTGTACGTGCCGCCATAGAGCTGGCTGGTCGTCACAATGTTATCGCCCACTCGAGCAATACATTGAATCGAATAGGTAATCGCCGCCATCCCAGAGGCTAGCGCAAGCCCAGCAATGCCCCCTTCCATTTCGGCAACGCGCTGCTCAAGCGCGGCATTGGTGGGGTTCATGATGCGCGAGTAAATATTGCCCTCGACTTTGAGATCAAATAGATCCGCCCCGTGCTGGGTATTGTCGAATGCAAAAGACGTGGTTTGGTACATCGGCACCGCGACCGCCTTAGTCGTCGGGTCGGGCGAATAGCCGCTGTGAATCGCTTTGGTTTCGAGCTTCATGCCTGCAGTCTCCTCAAATTGAACGCACAGGATACCGCGTTAAGGCACTCGTTGATGAACCAAAATGCCACATCGTTATTACGTTATGGCATAAAAAAGCCGGGCAACACAGCGGTTACCCGGCCCATTGATCAACGCGATTCGCTTTATTCGAGCATGCTGCGCAGCATCCAGGCGGTTTTTTCATGCAGCTGCATGCGCTGGGTAAGCAAGTCAGCGGTTGGCTCATCATGGGCCTCGTCAGCACGAGCGAATACC
>CAJXMZ010000029.1 GCA_913056315.1 uncultured Ectothiorhodospiraceae bacterium | reverse complement strand
CATCGGCTTCGCACGCTTGCCATCACTATCGGTTCCCACTTCGCCTGGATTTGAATTGAGATTCTTGGCATGGCGAGTTCAACTGTCATCGTCTGCAGTTCGCCTTCGCTTAAGTGTGAGTAATCACCCAAGATAACGGCACCCACCGAATCACGCTCTAAGTTAAGCGCCATTCCAAAGGTATCGCCAGGGAATTCGAGCATTTCGCCCTGCATGGCATCACTTAGGCCGTGAATACGGACGATGCCGTCACTCACGCTAACGATCGTGCCTTCGTTGCGCGCTTCTGCTACCGCTTCGAAGCTTTCGATGCGTTGCCGAATAAGCTCGCTGATTTCCGTTGGATTCAGTTGCATCTCATCTTTTCCTCTTAACGGCTTATGGCGCCGGTCAGTTTTGCCAACCGGCCGCGCACCGAACCATCGATAACCAGGTCACCGGCGCGAACTACAGCCCCACCGATGAGTGTTTCGTCTATTTGCGTGTCTAACGTGACCGTTCGGCCAAGACGCTCGGATAAGGCTTTGGCCAAACGCGCTGATACCGCTTCATCAATCGGCTGCGCCGTTGTTAACGAAGCATTCAAAGTGCGCTCATGCTCAGCTCGCAATGCATCAAACTGCGCACGAATCTCAGGCAACAAGCGAATGCGATGGCGCTCGACGAGCAGGCGAATAAAGTTGCTTTGCTTTGCATCTAAAGCCTTGCCACCGACGTCGATAATCAGCCCGGCTTTGCGTTCAGCATCAACCTGCGGGCTTTGCAAAATCGCATCCACCCGAGCGTCAGCGACCACCGCCGCGGTTAACGCTAAGGCCTCACCCCAAGGGGCAAGCGCTTTGGCGTCGCGCGCAAGCTCAAAAGCCGCTTCGGCGTAGGGACGGGCAACGGTGGTTTCTTGTGCCATCGCGAGTTGCCTTATACCTGCTCAGCGAGTTCGTCGAGCATTTGCTGATGCGCTTTGGCATCAACTTCGCGCTCGAGAATGCGACTGGCGCCTAATATGGCGAGATCAGAGACTTCTTGGCGCAATTGCGCTTTGGCCTGACCGATCTCTTGTTCAATCCGCGCTTGCGCGGCAGCTTGTTCACGCTCACCAACAGCCCGGGCTTCAGTGCGAGCCTCATCAACAATGGCCGCGCCTTGGCGATTGGCCTTTTCGATGATGTCGCCCGCCTGCGCTTTGGCCTCACGAATGTGCTCAGCGGCACGCTCTTTGGCAAGCTCAAGCTCGTGCTGACTGCGCTCGGCTGAGGCCAAGCCATCGGCGATCCGCTTTTCGCGCTCGTCCATGGCCTGCTTAATCGGCGGCCAGACAAATTTCATGGTGAACAAAATGAACACCAAGAAGGTGATCATCTGTCCGAACAGCGTTGCATTAATGCCCACGGTTCACTCTCCCATGCTGCCGATCGGCAGGTTGACCCAATGACTCGCTGAGATTAATCAGCTCAGCGCGCCCAATAGCGGGTTAGCGAACATCAACAAAGCAGCAAAGGCGACGCCGATGATCGACAGCGCGTCGAGCAGACCCGCGACGATAAACATACGCACCTGGAGCACACCCGCCACTTCGGGCTGACGCGCAACGCCTTCCAAGAATTTGCCACCGAGCATGCCAAAGCCAATGCTAGTGCCGACCGCGGCAAATGCGAAAATCAAACCAATCGTGATGGCGGTAAACGCCTGAACCTGAGCGATAGCTTCCATGATTCCTCCAACAAGGGGTCGTTAAGTTAAATCCAACAATGATAACCGCAATCCGGTCATCCGTGATCTTCGTAAGCCAAGCTCAGGTACACGACCGTGAGCACCATAAATATAAACGCCTGCAGCGGGATGACCAGAATATGGAAAATCGCCCATGCAACGCCTGGGATCCACTGCGCCCAAAACGGCAGCAGTGCGATCAAGATAAAGATAATCTCAGCCGCGTAAAGGTTCCCGAAAAGCCGCATCCCCAACGACACAGGCTTAGCGATCAACTCCACGATGTTCAGCATCAGGTTGGCTGGCCACAACGCCGGGTGCGACCCGAATGGGTGGCAAAAAAGCTCTTTACCAAAGCCTTTCGCGCCTTTGCCCTTAATGCTGTAGATAATAATCAGAAAAAATACGGTTAACGACAGCCCGAAGGTCGCGTTCATATCAGCCGAGGGCAAAATGCGCAGGTACTCAATACCCAGCGCCATCCCAATCTCAGGGAATAAGTCCACTGGGATGAGATCCATGAGATTCCAAAACAGCACCCAAACAAAGATTGTCAGCGCCAGCGGTGCAACAAAGTCTTTGGGCCCGTGAAAGCTCTCGCTCACCTGGTTGTCGATAAATTCAACGCAGGTTTCGACAAAGGTTTGAAAGCCCGTCGGCGCATCCGCATTGGCCCGACGCGCGACCGAATAGAACAACCCAAAAAACAACAAACCCAGCAGCCAAGACACCACAAGGGTATCGATATGCAATGTCCAAAAGCCCTCACCAACCGTTAAATGCTGGAGGTGATGCTTGACATATTCTGTGGCCGAGCCGCTTGCCATAGGTGTCTCAGTCCCGTTTCGTCAACGTTTAGTCAATGTCACTCAGCAGGGCAAACCCATAGGCCGAGAGCGTTAGCGCAAGCGTGGAAACGAGTGCGAAAGCTTGTTCGCGAAACACATACACGCCAATAAAAATACAACCTGTACCCAGCAGCAACTTCATCATCTGTGCTCGGTAAAAGCCCCCGAGCAGTGCTCGCGGTTCGTCTTCCGTGTCACTCAACGACCAGCGCAAGGCGACGTACGCCGTCATGGCCGCTGAAATCCCTAAACCAACTAACGCTGCCAGCCCAGCCGACGCGCCGCTAATCAGCCACCAAGCCACAATGCTTAGCCCACCAATTAGCATCTGAATCTTTAGCACTTGCAGTGCTACGCGCTTTAACATGACCGCAATGCTACGACATCAACGGCCAAAAGCGAGCAAAGTATAAAGAACTCGGGGCTTAGCTTCAACGAATGTGACCAAGAATGCCATCGAGCTCGTCCAAACTGTTGTAACGAATCACCAATCGACCCTTGCCGCGCTGGCTATGCTCAATTTGCACCGCCGCCCCGAGGCGTTCGGCCAGATCGTCCTGAAGCCCACGAATATTGGGGTCTTGCGCCTTAGCGGTCGATCCCGCCGGCGCGCCCTGTTGCATTTGTCGCACCAGCGCCTCGGTTTGGCGCACCGTTAAACCTTTGGCTACCACTTTAGCGGCTGCTTGCGCTTGTGCCGCCTCGTCCAATGACAACAGCGCGCGCGCATGGCCCATTTCCAGCTCGCCGTTGCCGATATGGGTTTTTACCGCGGCCGATAGATCCAATAAGCGCATGAGATTGGAGACACCCACCCGCGAGCGGCCGACTGCTTCAGCAATCGCCTGATGCGTCATGGCGAATTCTTCGGTCAGGCGCTTAAAAGCAGAGGCTTCTTCCAGCGGGTTGAGGTCTTCGCGTTGAATGTTCTCAATTAATGCAACGGCAACCGCCATTTCATCGGGAATATCGCGCACCAGGGCCGGAATACGCTCAAGCTCAGCTAACTGGGCCGCGCGCCAGCGACGCTCACCGGCAATAATTTCGTACCGATTGGGCTCTGGCAGCGGTCGCACCACAATCGGTTGCACAACCCCTTGCGCGCGAATGGAGTGAGCGAGCTCTTGCAGGGCGGTCGGGTCGAACTCACGCCGGGGCTGATAGCGCCCGCTTTCCAGCTGATCGAGTGGTAACTGACTTAGTCCCATGGGGCTATTCGACTGATCGCCGGATTTTGCTTCGCCAAGCAGCGCATCCAAGCCCCGACCGAGTCCGCGTTTTTGGCTGCTCATGCTTTTTCTCCTGCGGCTTTGGCGCCGTTGTGCTGCCGACGCAGTAATTCTGAGGCCAGCGCTAGATAGGCCACGGCACCACGTGAGCTACGATCATATTGCAATACCGCAAGCCCATGACTGGGCGCTTCGGCTAGACGGACATTGCGCGGGATTTGCGTGCGATAAACCTGGCCAGGAAAGTGCGCTAACAGCTGCGCGCCCACTTGATTGGCCAAATTGTTACGACCATCAAACATGGTACGCACCAGGCCTTCGATTGCTAAGTCGGGATTAACGGTCTGCTGCACCCGCTCAATGGTGTTGAGCAGGGCGGACAGCCCTTCGAGCGCGTAATACTCACACTGAATGGGAATTAACACTCGATCCGCGGCGACAAAGGCATTAATGGTCAAAATATTAAGCGCCGGCGGGCAGTCAATTAAAATGTGGTCATAGTCGTCGCGCACTTGGGCAAGCGCGGTTTGCAGGCGCTTTTCGCGGCCCTCGCCTGCATCACCTCCCATCAACGCAACTTCGGCGGCAGTGAGATCACCATTGGCCGGCAACAAATCAAAGCCGCCGTTTAGCCCTTGATAGCGCACGGCATCAGCGCTGGCCTCAGCCATTAGTAGCTCGTAGTTGGTGGCTTCAATTTGGCTACGCTCAAGCCCTGATCCCACGGTGGCATTCCCCTGAGGGTCCATATCGACCAGCAATACGCGCCGACCGTTGCTCACCAGCGAGGCGGCCAGGTTCACACAAGTTGTGGTTTTGCCGACGCCACCCTTTTGGTTGGCAATGGCGAGTGTTTGAGTCATACGCTTTATCCCGCTGCAGGCGCTTGGCCCGTCATAATGAGCAAATGGCGCTCAGCATCAAGTCCGGGCACCCAAAGCGGCTGCCATCGGCATGATACGCCGGCTTGCTCTACCGCTGCCAATTCTTCCGGTTGAACGCGGCCTTTCATTGCCAGTGCGGGGCATTGGGGACTTAGTAGTCGCTCAACGCCATGCCAAAAACTCACCGCATCGGTAAACGCCCGGCAAATCACGCCATCAAACAATGCATCAGGCCGATAGTCTTCTAGTCGACTCGCAACCACCTCAACATTGTCGAGCTGCATTTCTAAACACACTTGCCGCAAAAAACGCACTTTTTTGCCATTTGACTCGAGCAGGGCCACGGCTCGATTGGGCTGCGCCAGCGCAATGGGGATGCCCGGTAAGCCAGGCCCCGTGCCGACATCCAACAATCGCCCCTGCGGCAGCCAAGCCAACACAGCCAGGCTGTCCAATAAGTGCCGCGCAATCATCGCCTGTGGGTCGCGCACTGCAGACAGGTTATAAACGCGGTTCCAGCGCACCAGCAGATCGCGGTATTGGTGCAGCGGACCGGCCAATTCAGGCCTTAGCTCTAACGAGGCCAGCCCGTGGCTTAGCGCATCGGCGTCGACGCGCGAAGATTTGTGCCTGTCCACAATCTCAGTCGCTTAAGCGCGTTTGCGCGGTGGGTCGCGGCGTAAGTGGACCAACAGCAACGAAACCGCCGCCGGTGTCATGCCGGGGATTCGCGCGGCTTGGCCCAGTGTGCTCGGGCGATGCTGTGTGAGTTTTTCGCGCACTTCGGCCGACAAGCCAGTGACATGGCTATAGTCCAAGTCGGCAGGCAGAGCCAGCTCATCGTTGCGTGCACTCCGCGCGACTTGGTCGGTCTGGCGTTTCAAATAGCCGGCATACCGTGCTTCGATGGTTAGTTGCTCACCCACCGCGCTAATGGGGCTACCAGGGCCGGCCTTTGGAATGGCCATCAACTGCGCGTAGGTGGTCTCCGGGCGGCGCAACAACGCCATGAGATTGTGTTCACGACGCAGTGGCTGTCCCAGTAAAGCCTCACCGGCGTCGGCGCCAAAGTGATGCGGTTGCAACCAGGTCTTTTCGAGACGATGGCGCTCATGGTCAAGGGCGTCGCGATAACCAACAAAGTCCTGCCACGCGCTATCGCTAATCAAGCCATAGTCACGGGCAACCGGCATCAGCCGCAGATCGGCGTTGTCCTCGCGCAGCTGCAACCGGTATTCAGCGCGCGAGGTGAACATCCGATAGGGCTCTTTGGTGCCGCGGGTTGTCAGATCATCAACCAACACACCCAAATACGCCTCGTGGCGTGCAGGCGTCCATGATGCCATCGAGCGGCCGCGAGCCACCGCATTAACGCCAGCCAATAAACCTTGCGCGGCGGCCTCTTCATAACCGGTGGTGCCGTTAATTTGCCCGGCTAAAAACAACCCCGGCAACTGCATGCTCTCGAGGCTTGGATACAAATCGCGCGGGTCAAGGTAGTCATACTCAATGGCATAACCCGGCCGAGTAATCTGTGCATTCTCTAAGCCTTGAATGCTACGAACCAAGGCGACCTGGGTGTCGAACGGTAAGCTCGTTGAGATTCCGTTGGGATAGACTTCGCAGCTATTCAGGCCCTCGGGCTCGAGAAAAATTTGGTGGCTGTCACGATCGGCAAAGCGCACCACCTTGTCTTCGATCGACGGGCAATAGCGCGGTCCGGTGCCGTCAATTTCGCCGCTATACATGGGCGAGCGATGCAGCGCCCCGGCGATAATGGAATGCGTTTGGGCGTTGGTATAGGTCAAATGGCAAGGCACTTGTTCAGGGTGCTCGTCGCCTTGGCTCCAGCGCGAGAAATAGGGCGCAGGGCTTAGCCCCGGCTGAACTGCAAGCGCCGCATAATCAATGCTGCGTGAATCGATTCGCGGTGGGGTCCCAGTTTTAAGCCGGCCAATTCGCAGCGGTAAGGCCCGCAACCGCTCAGCCAGGGCATTGGATGGCGCATCGCCGGCCCGACCGCCTGCGCGGTTATGTTCACCAATGTGAATTTTACCGCCCAAAAACGTCCCAACGGTTAGCACCACCGCTTGCGCGCGCAGCGTTAATCCTAAGCCGGTGACCACACCGCAAACGGTGTCATTTTCAATCAGCAAATCGCTCACCGTGTCCTGGAAACACGTAAGCGTGGGCATGGCGTTAAGCATTTGCTGGACGGCTTGGCGATACAGCGCCCGGTCCGCCTGTGCCCGGGTTGCGCGCACAGCCGGGCCCTTAGTTTGGTTGAGAATGCGAAACTGAATTCCAGCCCGATCAATGGCTTGGCCCATAACGCCACCCATGGCGTCAATTTCACGCACCAAATGGCCTTTCCCAATGCCGCCAATCGCCGGGTTACAAGACATTTGGCCAATCGCTTCAAGGCTTTGGGTAAGCAATAAAGTATCCGCGCCCATTCGCGCTGCTGCGTGTGCCGCTTCGGTTCCAGCGTGGCCGCCGCCGACTACAATGACATCGTAACAATGCTCGGAATTCATGCTGGTTGCCCTGTCTGCCTACTTACCAATACAAAATGTCGAAAATATTCGGCCCAATAAATCTTCGGTGCTAATGGCACCCGTAATTTCACCCAGCGCTTGCTGGGCTTCGCGCAGTGACTCGGCGATTAGCTCTTCGCCTTCGCCCGCAACGCCGGCTGCATGGGCCTGCGCTAACGCCGTTGCGGCCGCATCAAGCGCGTGCAGATGCCGCCGGCGCGCGGTAAACAATGGCTCATCGCTCACCACCGCAAGCTGACCACGCAAGTGCGCGCGTAAGGCTGGCAGCCCCTCGCCCGTTAGGGCCGAAACGGCCACATGCTCGCCATCCACACCAGCGGCACGACCGGTTAAATCAATCTTATTATGCACATAGGTGATAGGCACAGCATCCGGCAACCGCTGTGCAAGCTCGGGGTCGTCGTTGCCCTCTTCGCTAACTAAAATAATGCGATCAGCTTTTGCCATCGCCGCTTGCGCTCGCCGCACACCCTCTTGTTCAATCACATCGCCGCCTTCGCGCAGCCCCGCGGTATCCAACACCCGCAGCGGTAAGCCATCGATATGAAGGTGCCTGTCCAGAATATCGCGGGTTGTGCCGGCCAATTCGGTGACGATAGCGGCGTCTTGACCCGTTAACGCATTGAGCAGGCTAGATTTACCGGCGTTGGGGCGGCCGGCGATCACCACGGTTAGGCCTTCTTGGAGTTGCTGGCCTTGCGCGGCGGCCGCACGAGTGGCGTCAAGCCGAGACATGAGCTCGGCCATTTGCTCAGTCAGCCGTGCCAGCGCTAACCCTTCGAGTGGTTCGTCGGTGAAATCTAGACTTGATTCAAGGTGAACGCGAAGCGTGGTGAGCGCCTCACTGAGTGACTCGATACGTTGTGCAAACTCACCCCGTAGCGAGCGCATGGCGGCCTTGGCGGCGGCTTCACTGCCCGCGGCGATTAAATCGGCGACTGCCTCAGCCCGGGTTAAATCAAGCCGGCCATTAATAAACGCGCGCTGACTAAATTCACCCGGCTCGGCGAGCGTTGCACCCAGGCTTAGTAATCGCTGCAATAGCTGATCGAGCACAACCGGGCCGCCGTGGCCTTGTAGCTCCACGACATCTTCGCCAGTCATAGACTGCGGTGCGGGAAAAGCCAGCACCAAGCCCTCGTCGATGGCCTCACCGGCTTGATCGACGAACGTGCGCAGCGCCGCTTGACGCGGCGGCGGTAGTTGGCCCACCACATCGGTGGCGAGCGCCAGTGCACGCGGGCCGGATAACCGAATAATGCCTACGCCACCGCGCCCCGGCGGTGTTGCCACCGCGCATATGGTGGTGGCTGTCATAGCTAGGCCTTGGCGCCGGCCTCAATCCGCCGGGTAATCACCCACTGCTGGAGGATAGAGAGGCTGTTGTTGGTCACCCAGTAGAGCACCAACCCGGCTGGGAAGAACATAAAGAACACCGTAAAGACAAACGGTAAGCCCATCATAATTTTTTGCTGAATCGGATCCATGGGCGCGGGGTTGAGCTTTTGTTGTAAAAACATGGTGAAGCCCATGAGCAATGGCAGCACATAGAACGGATCACGCACCGATAGATCCTGGATCCATAACCACCACGGCGCTTGGCGTAGCTCGACGCTTTCTAACAACACCCAGTACAAGGCAATAAACACCGGGATCTGAATTAAGATCGGCAAGCAGCCACCCAGTGGATTGACCTTTTGTTTTTTGTACAGCTGCATGAGCTCTTGGTTCATGGTCTGCTTATCATCACCGTAGCGCTCACGCAGCTTTTGCATTTCGGGCTGGAGCTTACGCATGCGGGCCATGGAGCGATAACTGGTCTCAGAGAGTTTGTAGAAGACCAGCTTGATGCCCATGGTCAGCAAAATGATTGACCAGCCCCAGTTGCCGACCACGCCATGTATCCAGTCAAGCGCAATAAATAGCGGCTTAGAAATAATGGTCAGCCAGCCATAATCGACCGTAAGCTCTAGACCTTCGGCAACGGCATCTAGGCGATCTTGCTCTTTAGGCCCAACAAACAACAGATTCTCAAACGTTGCGCTAGCGCCAGCGGCAACGGACTGCCATGGCGAACTCTGACCCAAAACATATTGGTTATTATCGACGCGCGAGTAATAGCGCAAAGCCTGATCGCGCGGTGGCACCCATGCCGCCAAGAAGTAATGCTGAATCATCGCCAGCCAACCATCAGTGATATCGCGCGAGATATCTTCATCTTCCATGTCGCCAAAGCTGACTTTTTGATACTTGTCGCCCTGGCTGTAGAGCACGCCGCCGGTATAACTGGCCGCACCAAGAAAGCCTGGGCCCTCGCTATCCGGCGTGCGACGAAGTTGATTGTATTGATACCCACGCCACGGCTGGCCGCTTTGGTTATTAACCTCGTGGCTCACCCGCACCTCATAGCTATCACGACTAAAGTGATAGCGCCGGGTTACCGTGACGCCATTGCCGTTGCTCCAACGCAGTGGCACAACCAATTCATTGGCGTTGGCATCGAGTACATAGCGTGCTTGGCTTGTCTGCCACTGGGCCGTGTGGTCAGGCGCGTCCACGCCATCACCCACCAAACCGCTTTGGGCAATAAATAACGGGTTGCGGTTACCCAGCAAAGTAAACGGCGTGTCGTCATCCACTGACCGGGTGTGCTGCAACAAACGCGCCTGCCGGATATTGCCCCCGGATAACGGAATAGCGATGTCCAAGACATCCGTTTGCACTTCAACGACATCGGTCATAACCGCATCACCCGCGGCTGCCTGTGTATCCGGCATACTCCGGGCCTCAGCAGCTGGCGCAGCGGCTTGCGAGTCGCTAGTGGGACTAGCCGGCTCTGGGGCGGTTTGCTCCGCGCTGTCGCGTTGGCTTTGTTGAGCGACGGGCGCGACGTTGGGGCCGTAGTCGCGCTGCCAAGTCGTCCATATCAACAGCATGACGAGCGCCAAAGCGACAAACAAAAAGAGGCGTTGATTTTCCATCATCGGGGGCGACTCACGGTTTCGCTGCCCGGCACTGGATCAATTCCGCCGGGGTGAAGAGGATGACAGCGCAAAATGCGCCGAACGCTGTAATAACTCCCCTTAATTACCCCATGGCGTTCAACCGCTTCGATGGCGTAACAAGAGCAAGTGGGATGAAAACGACAGCCTGGCCCAAACATAGGGCTAATGCAGTAGCGATAGGCCCGCAACAGGGCGATTACAATGGTGCGCATTGCCGAGATATCCGTTGCCATTGATGATTGAGCGACGCCGTTAGTGTAGCGCTATCTGTGTGACAAGCGATCGGTCGCACCATCACCACCACATCGGATTTCGGCAAAGTTGCGGACTGATGCCGAAATGTCTCTCTAATCAACCGCTTAAGACGATTTCGATCAACCGCTCGTGGGGCAGCGCGCTTAGCGACGGCCAGCCCTAGGCGTGCTTGATCAACTGGTGTATTGCCAACAAGAAGGGTGAAGTAGGGGTCTGCGTAGCGTTTAGCATTCGCAAACACACCGCGGTATTGAGCCCCACAAGTCAGCCGCGACTGGCGCGGAAAGCCTTCGCCTGACGCTGACATAACCACGCGCGTTACGGTGTGAGCTGAGCACGCCCCTTAGCACGGCGTCGTGCAAGCACTTTACGACCATTTTTGGTCGCCATACGGGCACGGAAACCGTGGGTGCGCTTGCGCTTAATGACACTGGGTTGGAACGTCCGCTTCATGACGTAGCCGCCTTATTCGATAGATTGTCAGAAATAGAATAGCCGGTAAGCATAGTGTGGCAGCTATCACAGTGTCAATTGACCGCGCAGGCATCGTGCGAATCTGTCAATCTAGTACCACGGTGGGTCAGCATATAAACTCACCCACCCAACGGTGAGTCATTGGCCATCATTTGCCAATGCCCCGATGACGAGAAGGATCGATTCGTTGCCCGACCAGCTCTGGAAAAGTTGCCTACAGTGGTTGGAACAAGAAGTTCCAGACCAGCAACTCAATACGTGGATTCGCCCGCTCCAAGCCGAAGAGCAGGACGATGAGCTGCGTTTGTTTGCACCCAATCGATTTGTTCTGGATTGGGTACAAGAACACTTTTCAGCCCGTATTGAAGAGCTCTTAGCCATTCAACGACCCGATGCGCCACCGCGACTGGCACTGGAGATTGGTGCCAACGGGCCGGTTGCTACGCCACTGCCGCCCAGCCCCGATCGCAACGCCCGCGCCAGCAGCGCACCCGCGTCAACACCACACCGGGCAAACCTAAACCGCGATTTTACTTTCGATACGTTTGTCGAAGGAAAGTCTAACCAACTCGCTCGCGCAGCAAGCATGCAAGTGGTTGATAATCCAGGTAAAGCTTACAATCCGCTGTTTATTTATGGGGGCGTGGGTTTAGGCAAAACCCATTTAATGCATGCGATTGGCAATGCGCTGCATACCGTACGACCCAATGCTCGAGTGCTGTACTTACACTCAGAGCGGTTTGTTGCCGATATGATTAAAGCCCTTCAGCACAACGCCATTAATGAATTCAAACGTCATTATCGCGGCGTCGATGCCTTGCTGATCGATGACATACAGTTTTTTGCCGGCAAAGAGCGCTCACAAGAAGAGTTTTTCCATACATTCAACGCTCTGCTCGAGGGTCATCAACAAGTGGTTATGACCTGTGATCGCTATCCAAAAGAAGTCAGCGGGCTTGAGGAGCGACTCAAATCGCGTTTTGGCTGGGGGCTAACCATCGCCATTGAACCACCGGAATTAGAAACCCGGGTGGCTATCCTCATGAGCAAGGCCAACCAAACGGGGGTCAACCTTCCGCCGGAAGTGGCCTTTTTTATTGCTAAGCGCATCCGCTCAAATATTCGTGAACTCGAAGGCGCGTTGCGTCGCGTTATCGCCAATGCCCATTTTACTGGCGCCGATATTACGGTGGACTTCACCAAAGCCGCGCTACGCGATTTATTGGCGCTGCAAGATAAGTTAGTCACAATCGAAAATATTCAAAAAACCGTGGCTGAGTATTACAAAATTCGCGTCGCCGATTTGCTCTCCAAACGCCGCAGCCGCTCAATTACGCGGCCTCGGCAAATGGCCATGGCGCTTGCCAAAGAACTAACAAGCCATAGCTTGCCGGAAATTGGGGATGCCTTTGGTGGGCGGGATCACACCACGGTGTTACACGGTTGCCGTAAAGTGCAGTCGTTACGCGAGTCGGATGCACGGTTTGATGAAGACTATAACAACCTGTCGAGAACCCTGTCGTCATAATGTGGATAACCGGTGCACAAAAACAAAAGCCCAATTCATCCACAGGTTGTGCAGAGGCTATGTGCACTTTGAAGCCAGGTGCTACACAGCTTGTTAGGTCACTATTTACGATAATAAACAATCAGTTAGATGGGTTATTAACGCAAAACCGCTACCTCTATTACTACAACTATCTTTAATACAGAATATAATCATTAAGAGATAAAGCAGGACGCCACCATGCAGTTCGAAATTGATCGTGAAGCACTTCTCCGACCGCTCCAAGCCATCATTGGTGTTGTTGAGCGACGGCAAACCTTGCCGGTTTTGAGCAACGTACTCATTGAATCTAATGACCACGGCTTATCGCTAACGGCCACCGACTTAGAAGTCGAACTGCGAGCGGACATTACCCTAGCAGGAGCGCAGAGCGGTCGAATAACGGTTCCAGCCCGTAAATTGATGGACATTGTGCGCAACTTACCCGACGAAGCCACGGTGAGTGTGGCGCAGGAACAAGAGCGCATCGTTGTACGGGCAGGTAAAAGCCGGTTCACTTTGGCCGGGCTACCGGCTGATGATTTTCCAACGACGGATCATGTGGATGCGAGCCATCGGGTCTCCCTGCCGCAATCCCAGCTTCGCTGGTTGATCGAAAAATCGCATTTCGCGATGGCGTTGCAAGACGTGCGCTATTACCTCAATGGCTTGTTGCTTGAGCTGGCGCCTAAACATCTACGCGCTGTCGCCACTGATGGTCACCGATTGGCATTGTCTGAATTGGCGCCCGATCTACATATTGAGACACCCACTCAGGTGATTGTCCCGCGCAAGGGCATTCAAGAGATGCTCAGATTGCTTGAGGACACGGATGACCCGGTTGAGGTTGTGTTGGGCACGGGTCATGTCCAGGTGTCATTACCAGACTTACGTTTTACCTCAAAGTTAATTGATGGGCGTTTTCCAGATTATCAGCGCGTCATCCCTGAAGATGACGGCCCTTATGCGGTTGTTGATCGTGAAACCCTACGTAAAGCCTTGGTGCGAGCATCAATCTTATCGAACGAAAAGTATCGTGGTGTCCGGTTCGGGTTTGAAGCTGAGCAGCTGCGTATTCAATCGAACAACCCAGAACAAGAAGAAGCACAAGAAGAAATTCCAGCAACTTACAGTGGTGAGGCCTTGGAAGTGGGCTTTAACGCCAGTTATATGTTGGATGCATTAGCCTCGATCGACGAAGAAACGGTGCATATTTACGTTCGTGATGCCAACAGTAGTGCACTGATTCTAGGCGAGAAAAACCAGGATGCTCGCTACGTCGTTATGCCTATGCGGCTATAGAAATGACGGTTGGGCTCAAAACCGAAGGCTTGATTCGGTTTGGCCTCCAGCATTTTCGCCATTTACAAAACGCCCAGCTAAATCTGAGTAGCGGCGTTAATGTGATTTATGGCGCGAATGCCGCTGGCAAGACCAGCGTTTTAGAAGCTATTCACTTCTTAGCTCGCGCCCGTAGCTTTATGACCCATCGCACCCAACGACTCATGGCGACGGGGCAATCGGCAGTCACCGTTAACGGTCAAATTGCGACACCCGCGAAAACGCACCAACTGGGTGTCCAGTTTAGTGACGGTGAGACCCGCGTGCGGTTAGATGGCCGTGACGTTCAGGCATTGTCGGAGTCGGCGTGGTTATTGCCGATACAGGTGATTAACACGGAGACACAGCGTTTGTTGACTGACGGACCGGCGATGCGGCGGGCGTTCATTAATTGGGGCGTGTTCCACGTGGAACCCCTTTATCGAGATCACTGGCGCCGTTACTGGCGCGCACTAAAACAACGCAACGCCGCGCTTAAGGTGGGCGATGGTCAATTAGCGGCAGCATGGGAACCAGAGATGGTCACTGCGGGTGAGGCTGTTGATCAGCAACGCCAAGCGTTTTTGTCGGCGCTGCTGCCCGCGGTGATGACAACCGTGAAGACATGGATGCCAAACGTAACGTTTGACTGGCGGTTTCGCTCGGGTTGGCCGAAAGACAGCAGCTTAGAAGAAACTTTGATGAGCGCTCGCGATAAAGAATTAGCGCAGGGTTTTGGCCATTATGGGCCGCAACGGGCCGATTTACGGTTGTTAGCTGACGGCGAAGAGGCGGCGGCGCGCCTAAGTCGTGGTCAGCAAAAGCTACTAGTGGCCGCGTTGCGGTTGGAGTTGGTGAATTACTGGGCCGCTCGTGGTGATCAGCGGCCAATTTTGCTAATGGATGACCTACCCGCTGAGTTGGATGCCGAGCACCGTGATGCACTCATGGCTCAGATGCTCAATGCGTCAGCGCAAATTTGCGTGACCACCATTGAGCCGGGTCAGTTACCGGATGTGGGGGCGGGGCAATGGTTCCACGTGGAACAAGGCAACATTCGCCCCGAATAGCGGTCGTAGCGATCCGCCCGTTATCCGATGAAATCGGTTATAATTAAGCGCTTAGGCGAAAAGGGACTCCCATGAGCGCAAACACCGAATACGATTCCTCACAAATTAAAGTGCTTCGCGGGCTGGATGCGGTTCGTAAGCGCCCTGGCATGTATATCGGCGACACCGACGATGGCACGGGCTTGCACCACATGGTGTTTGAGGTCGCTGATAACGCGGTCGATGAGGCACTGGCGGGTCACTGTTCCGAAATCGAAGTGATCTTGCATATCGACGGCTCGGTAACCGTGGGGGATAACGGCCGCGGTGTCCCGGTGGACATACACCCCGAAGAAGGTCGATCGGCTGCTGAAGTGATTATGACCGTGCTGCATGCGGGCGGTAAATTCGACAACAACTCCTACAAAGTCTCGGGTGGCTTGCACGGTGTGGGTGTCTCGGTGGTGAACGCGCTGTCAGATCGGTTGCGCTTGGTGGTCAATAAGGCGGGCAAAGTCCATATGCAGGAGTACGCCGCTGGCGAGCCCGTGGCGCCGCTGAAAGTCGCCGGTGAAACCGAAGAAACAGGGACGCGGATCACCTTCCACCCCAGTCCCGCGGTGTTTACCCATATTGAATTTAACTACGACATCCTGGCTAAGCGGTTTCGCGAGCTATCGTTTCTTAACCCCGGTGTGCGGATTGCGCTAAAAGACGAGCGCACCGACAAAGAGGATATTTTTGAATATGCCGGTGGTATTCGAGCTTTTGTTGAGCATCTGAACAAAAACAAAACACCGCTGCACCCGGTGGTTTTCCACCTCACCACGCAAAAAGACGACATTGTTGTCGAAGTGGCGATGCAGTGGAGCGATTCCTACCAAGAAGCCATTTTTTGCTTTACCAACAATATTCCGCAAAAAGACGGCGGCAGCCACATGTCCGGGTTTCGCGGGGCGCTTACGCGTACGCTGAATAACTACATGGAAACCGAGGGCTACAATAAAAAGCTCAAGGTGGTACCCACTGGCGATGACATTCGCGAAGGCTTAACCGCCGTGGTTTCGGTGAAGGTCCCTGATCCGAAGTTCTCCTCACAAACCAAAGAAAAGCTTGTGTCGTCGGAAGTCAAAGGCGTGGTCGAATCGACTATGTCAGAAGCGCTGAATGCGTTTTTGTACGAAAACCCGAATGATGCACGGGCCATTGTTGAAAAAGTGGTTGATGCCTCACGCGCTCGCGATGCGGCCCGCAAAGCGCGGGAAATGACGCGACGTAAAGGCGCGCTCGATGTCGCTGGGTTGCCGGGTAAACTTGCTGACTGCCAAGAAAAAGATCCTAGCCTGTCAGAACTCTATTTGGTTGAGGGTGATTCTGCGGGTGGATCAGCCAAACAAGGCCGCGATCGCCGGACGCAAGCGATTTTGCCGTTGAAAGGTAAAATTTTGAACGTGGAAAAAGCGCGTTTCGACAAAATGTTGTCGTCTGCCGAAGTCGGCACGCTGATTACGGCGTTGGGCTGTGGCATTGGCCGTGAAGAGTTCGACCCGGAAAAACTGCGCTATCACCGCATCATTATTATGACGGACGCCGACGTCGATGGCTCACATATTCGAACGTTATTATTGACGTTTTTCTATCGGCAAATGGCAGCGCTGGTCGAACGTGGTCATATCTATATCGCTCAGCCGCCGTTGTATAAGGTACGACGGGGTAAGCAAGAGCATTACGTAAAAGACGAGCGCGAGCTCACCGACTATTTGCTGCAACTCTCATTATCTGGGGCCAGTTTGCTGCCCTCCAGCGAAACGCCGGTCATTGGGCCAGAAGCGCTGGAGACGTTAATTCGTCAATATCTGGATACCATGGAGATGATTGAGCACTTGGGGCGTCGCTCAGACCCCGTCATTTTGCGGGCCATGGCTGGATTAGCGCCGCTTGATGAGGATAGTTTGCGCGACAGCGAGGCGATGAGCCGCTGGTTTGATTCACTGAGTGAGCAGATTAACCAGGGGTTACCGACCGGAACTGAATATAAGGTGCGTGTGCAGGCCGGTCCGGATGGCGGGTTCCAGGAAGCCGTGGTGACCAAGCGCATGCACGGTATTTTGTATCCTTACACCTTTCCTGCGCAGTTCTTTTTGGCGCGTGAGTACGAAAGTATCCGCAAACTGGCCGCTGCGTTGTATGAGTTGCTGGGTGAAGGCGCCGAAATTCGGCGCGGCGAGCGCTCCGCCTCCATAGAAACCTTTGGCGAGGCTGTTCACTGGTTAATGGAAGAGGGCCGTCGTGGGCTGTCCGTACAGCGCTACAAGGGTTTGGGTGAGATGAACCCCGATCAGCTCTGGGAAACCACCATGGATCCCGATGCTAGACGGTTGCTGAGGGTGACCATTGAAGACGCCATCTTAGCGGATCAAATGTTCACCACTTTGATGGGAGATGATGTTGAGCCCCGCCGAGAGTTTATTGAGGAAAATGCCTTGGCTGTCGAAAACCTCGATGTTTAATGCTTCAGTGGCTGGTTTTGCCTTAAATATGCCCGGCTCATGAACATAAGAGCCTGAATTCAAGGGCGCTGTTGGTTTGAAGAGCTTATTCTTCGCCCGAAAGTGGCTTTTGGTCATCGGTCAGCTTGCTTAACTGATGGCTGTCAGTGTCCGTGGTTAAGGTACTGATATCGGGGAAATCTTTATTGGCGCGCTGACTTACCTGTTTGAACCGCTCTACCTTGCCATGCGAGCCCTGTCGGCCGATCAA
>CAJXMZ010000028.1 GCA_913056315.1 uncultured Ectothiorhodospiraceae bacterium | reverse complement strand
GGCTCGGCCGCGTCGGCAGCCGCTTGCTCAGCCTCACGCGCAGCGGCTTCGGCAGCCTGCGCATCGCGCGCGGCTTGGGCTTGCGCTTCGGCTGCCTGAGCGGCTTCAGCCGCCTTGAGGTCCTCACTCAAGGCACGTTCGAGAACGTGCACATCCTGTTCTGCCGCTTCGGCTTCAACCACGCTGCGCTTGACGTAGGTGCGCTTTTTGCGCACTTCCACGTTGACCGTGCGCGCGGCTGATCCGCGCGCGCTACGGGCGCCGCCACGGCGCTCGGCACCACCTGAGGGCATCTTTAATTGACTGTGACTGCGTCGCTTCAGGGTGATTTGCGATGGCCCGCCGTCGCCCTCTTCATCGCGCTGACCGTGGGTCTGGTGCAAATGCTCAAGCAATGCCGATTTATCCGCCACAGCAAACTCGACGTCCGGATCCTCACACGCCAACCCGGCTTCGCGAATTTGACTAACGAGCCGCTCTAACGGCACACCGGTTTGCTCAGCGAAATCTCTGACTGTGCTCTGCGACATACTCAATCCCTCCGTCCCGGATTATCCGGGCTTACACCTGGCTACCGTTTTCCTCGGCAAACCAGGGTTCGCGAGCCTTCATGATTAGCGCGCCAGCGCGCTCGGCATCAAGGCCTTCGATTTCAACTAGGTCATCCACCGATTGCTCCGCTAGGTCTTCCATGCTGCGAATCCCCTGTGCGGCCAGCTTACCGGCGGTCTCATCGTCCATTCCATCCATCGCGAGCAGATCATCCGCGGGTGCAACGGCCGCAGCGGCAACGGCTTCACGCTCGGCAAGCACATCACGAGCCCGCTGGCGTAGTGCGTTGACTAGCTCTTCTTCAAAGCCTTCAATCTCTAGCAGCTCGCTCGTGGGCACATAAGCGATTTCCTCGACACTCGAAAATCCTTCTTCGACTAGCAACGCCGAGACATCCTCGTCGACATCAAGCTCGCGCATAAACAGCTCAACCAACTCAGCCGCTTCCGCCTCGCTCTTGGCCTCAGCTTGCTCAGCGGTCATGACGTTAAGCTCCCAGCCGGTTAACTCACTGGCCAAGCGCACGTTTTGACCACCCCGGCCAATCGCTTGCGAGAGCTGATCTTCGCCAACGGCAATATCCATGCTGTGTCGATCTTCATCGACCACGATCGACTCCACTTCTGCTGGGGCCATCGCGTTAATCACAAACTGCGCGACATTTTCGTTCCACAAAATAATGTCGATGCGCTCGCCCGAGAGTTCATTGGATACCGCCTGAACCCGTGAGCCACGCATACCGACACAGGCGCCAACCGGGTCAATACGCGCATCGAGTGCGTTCACCGAAATCTTCGCCCGCAAACCCGGATCACGGGCTGCACCTAAAATCTCTAACAGCTCTTGGCCAACCTCGGGCACTTCGATCTTGAACAACTCAACCAAAAACTCTGGTGCTGAGCGGCTCGCGAACAACTGCGGGCCGCGCACTTCTTCGCGGACTTCGCGAAGCCAGGCGCGCAGACGATCGCCAGGACGAACCGCTTCGCGAGCAATCATGTCTTCGCGTGGAATAAATGCCTCGGCATTGCTGCCCAAATCCAAATACACATTGCCGCGCTCAACGCGCTTAACAATGCCGGTAATGAGCTCGCCTTCGCGTCCGCGGTAGGCCTCAACCACTTTTTCGCGCTCGGCCTCACGTACCTTTTGTACGATGACCTGCTTGGCCGCCTGGGCGGCAATCCGACCAAAGTCGACCGACTCCATCGGCGCTTCAATGACACTGCCCACCTCGAGACTCGGGTCGGTTTTTTGGGCTTCGCTGACTGGGATTTGCTGATCGGGGAATTCAATTTCTTCGTCATCGGCCACCACGTGCCACTGACGAAAGGTTTCGTACTCGCCCGTTGAACGATCGACGGCAACCCGGGCATCAATTTCTTCGTCGTGACGTTTTTGCGTCGCCGACACCAATGCCGCTTCGATTGCCTCGAAAATCACTTCCTGCGCGACGCCTTTTTCGTTGGCAATCGCGTCGACTACCAGCAGAATTTCCTTGCTCATCGTCTAGTGCTCTCCAGATGGCACGCCCTTTTCATTCAGGGCTCCAGCTCCACATGCGCGCGATCGATCTCCGTGACGGGCACGACGACCTCCTCGCCCTGTTCTTCGATGACAACGTGGTCATCACGCAATCCTAATAGCTTTCCTCGTAGCTTACGCCGACCGTCAATACGGCCATGCAAGCGAATTCGCACCTGCTCTCCGACAAACCGCCCATAATCCGAGGTCTTAAACACGGGACGGTCTGTCCCCGGAGACGATACCTCGAGGAGATACTCACCAGCGATGGGGTCTTCGACATCCAACACACCACTGACTTGATGACTCACCCGCGCGCAGTCATCAACTTCTATCCCCTCCGCATGATCGATATAGACACGCAATAAGCCTTGTTTTCCGGGCTGAAACTCAACCCCGACCAGCTCATAACCTAGCCCCTCGACCACGGGCTCCAGTAATTTTATGACGCGTTCAGGCGCTTGCATACAATCCGTATCCGACTTATGCCGGAAGAAAAAAATGGGCCCACGGCCCATTCCTGACATCCCGGCCACCTGTCTTGGCCGCCGACATAAAAAAAGGCCGCAAGCGGCCTTCTCGAAGATGCCTGATTGGTAGCGGGGGCAGGATTTGAACCTGCGACCTTCGGGTTATGAGCCCGACGAGCTACCGGACTGCTCCACCCCGCAACCGACATTCACCAGAATAGGCGCCGGTGCAGCTTTTTTCAAGGGGAAACGCGTCGACGCCGCTTAATTAGCCGCCGACGCAAATCATGGCGGTAGACAAATCCCGGCAGGGCCGACACGGCAAACAGACACAAAGCGATCACCCAAAACTCCCAGCCTTGCGACTGCAGCTGACCTTGAGTGCGCATTTCCATACCCGCACCTAGCAGTGCAACCAGCGCAAACAAAACGCCCCACTCGATTAATCGCACCCATTCGGGCTTACCTTGGCTGCTCGGCGGCAGCACAAAGCCCACGCGATCACTCAGCCACGGTAGGTTCGCCGCGATCAGCGTCGCCAGCAATAAAAGCGCAATGGCTAAGCCCGTGGGCATGATGGCTTAAAGCCCCAAGGCCGTGCGGCAAAGGGTGATGAGTGCATCCGGGAACAGCCCCAGTCCGAGCACCAAGGCGCCATTGCCAAAGACCACCATTTTTTGTGCCGCCGAGGCACCTAACACGCTTGGCTCTTGCAGGCGGTCAAAGTAAACGGCTTTTAGGACACGCAAGTAGTAAAACGCCCCGATCACCGCAAAGATGACCGCGACAATGGCTAGCCACACTAAGCCCGCTTCAATGAGCGCCTGCAGCACTAACCACTTGGCATAAAAACCAATCGTCCCAGGAATGCCCGTCATCGAGAACATCAGCAGCAAAACGACTAAGGCAACCCCACTATGGCGCTCATTCAGCCCGCGTAAGTCGTCGATCATTTCAGCCTCAAAGCCTTTGCCCGACAGCAACATAATGATGCCAAACGCACCGGCGGCCATAATGCCGTAGCTAATCGCGTAAAAAAGTGCGGCGGCATACCCCTCATCGCTACCGGCAATGAGGCCTAAAAACAAAAACCCAATATGCGAAATGGTTGAGTAGGCAAGCATGCGCTTGAAGTTGGTTTGCACCAGCGCAAAGAGATTACCCACCGCCAGCGAACCCACCGCAAGAATAATGGCCATGATCTGCCACTGATCGTGCAAATCACCCAGCCCTTCGGCAAGCAAGCGTAAGAATAAGGCCAAAGCCGCCACTTTCGGCGCGCTGCCAAGAAACGCGGTGACCGCGGTCGGCGCGCCCTGATAAACATCAGGCACCCACATATGAAATGGCGCTGCACCAAACTTAAACGCCACGCCAACGAGGGCGAAAGTCATGCCAAAGCTCATTAACAACAGGTTATCGCCCGCGCTCGTTGCCGCGGCAATATCACTAATGAGCAGACTGCCCGCTGCACCGTAGAGCATAGACATGCCATAGAGCAGCATCCCCGAAGCCAGCGCACCGAGAATAAAATACTTCATGGCCGCTTCTGAGCCGGCCCGACTCTCACGATCAAAGGCCACAAGCGCGTAGAGACTCAGCGACAGCAGCTCAAGGCCCATGTACAGCACCAACAAGCTGGCTGCTGAGGCCATCACAAACATCCCCAGCGTGGCGATGAGCGCGAGTAAATAAAACTCGCCTTTTAACAACCCGCGCTCACGCAAATAATCCCGGCTATACGCCAATGTCAGCGCGGCCAACCCGGCCGTGGCTGCCTTTAACAGCCCCGCTAAACTGTCCGAGATGTACATCCCGTTAAAGGTCAGCGTCGGCTCGCTGCCCCAATGGGTATAGATAGCTACGCCCATCGCCCCGAGCAATGTTAGCTGCGTGAGCACAAACGCAAGACGCGCCTGCTGACTGCGGTCAAATAAATCCGCAATCAAAACCACGCAGACCATGATTGCCAGCCCGATCTCGGGGGCAGCCAGCGCGAATTGGGGCATCTCAAAGCTCATGGTCTTCCTTTAGTTCAATCTCTAGGGGGTCGCCAACACGATGCGCAAAAGCGCGTTCAGTGACGGCTCCATAACATCAAGCAGCGGCGCAGGATAAACACCAAACAGCACAATAACCGCAGCAAGCCCGCCTAGCAGCACCAACTCGCGGCGATTAATGTCGCTGAGCGCTTCGACTGCCTCGTTATTAACTGGTCCATACACCACGCGCTTAATCATCCACAAACTATAAGCCGCACCCAAAATGAGCGTCAGCCCTGCCACCGCGGCATACCAAAAGCCGGCCTGAAAACTGGCTAAAATCACCATGAACTCCCCCACAAACCCGGAGGTGCCTGGCAACCCCGCGTTGGCCATGGCAAAGAGCACAAAAAACCCGGCGAATACCGGCATGCGATTGGCTACACCGCCATAGTCGGCGATGCGTCGGGTATGCATTCGGTCATAGAGCACGCCCACGCATAAGAACATGGCAGCGGAGACAAATCCGTGCGAGATCATTTGCACCATGCCGCCTTGCAGCGCCAGCAAGGCTGAGTCTTCAGTGCCGCCACCGGCAACAATGCGAAAGATTAAAAAGAACGCCAGCGTGACAAAGCCCATATGGGCAATCGATGAATAGGCGATGAGCTTTTTCAAATCGGCTTGCACCATGGCGACTAAACCAATGTAGACCACCGCAATCAGCGACAGACCAATGAGCAGCCAATCAAGCGCCAAGCTTGCCTCGGGCGTAATGGGCAAGCTAAAGCGCAAAAACCCATAGCCACCGATTTTTAGCGTAATGGCGGCCAAAATAACCGAGCCCCCTGTGGGCGCCTCAACGTGGGCATCCGGCAGCCAAGTGTGAACCGGGAACATGGGTACTTTCACCGCAAAGGCAGCTAAAAACGCTAAAAACACCAGCGTTTGCGTGCCCAACGGCAGATTGAGCCCGTAGAGATCGGCGATGGCAAAGCTACCCGCCTCGGTGCGCAGATAAATCAGCGCCACGAGCATCATCACCGAGCCCAAGAAGGTGTACAAAAAGAACTTAAGCGTGGCGTAAATGCGGTTGGGCCCACCCCAAATACCAATGATTAAAAACATTGGGATGAGCATGGCTTCAAAGAAAACGTAAAACAAAATGGCATCAAGCGCGCTAAAGACGCCGATCATAATGCCTTCCATGATTAAAAAGGCGGCTAGATATTGCGCCGGCTTGTACTGCACCACCTCCCAGGCGGCAATCACCACAAGCAACGTCGCAAAGGCGGTTAGCACCACCAACGGCATCGCAATGCCATCCACACCGAGGGCGTAATCAATACCAAACGCATCAATCCACGCTGTGCGCTCAACAAACTGCATGCCCGCAGTGCCTGCTTCGAAACCGCCCCATAGCGCCAAGGCAAGCGCAAACACAAGCCCCGCAACGCCCAGGCCCAACCAACGAGCCCGGTCTGGGTTATTTTGGCTGCTCAGCAGCACACCAACACCACCGACAATCGGCAACCAGATCAGCAGGCTAAGCAGTGGCCAACCTTGCAACATGTTCAAAACCACCCCCGCCAGCTACCAACAAACAACGTGAGCAGCAGCAATAACCCCACAATCATCACAAATGCATAGTGATACAGATAACCCGACTGCACGCCGCGCAGCGCACCGGCCACTCGGCCGATCGTGCGTGCAGTGCCATTGACGATCAGCCCATCGATAACCCGCTGGTCACCCCCGCGCCAGAGCGCTTGGCCAATCCAACGCCCGCCGCCGGCGAAGACAACGCGGTAGAGCGCATCAAAGCCATACTGGTGCTTGAGCACCCAAACCAAGCCGGCGGCACGTTGATTAATCGCCGGCAACCACTGCGGCCGATAAATGTAGAAAAACCAGGCGGTTGCAGCGCCAGCAACGGTCAACCAAAAGGCAGGATTGACGGCGGCGTGCAAACCAAAGGCAAACGGACCATGAAAGTCAGCGCCTTTTTTGGCCAGCACGTCATTGGCAGGATTAACCACAATTGAGTTGGCAAAGAAATCACCAAAGAGCATCGGCTCAATGGTTAAGTAGCCGATCACCACGGAAGGGATCGCCAAAGCCACTAACGGCCACTGCATAACCGGAAGTACGTAACGCGGCAAATGGGTGATATGAGCTTTGGCTTTCGGGTCAAGACGCTCTTCGCCCCAAAACACCAAAAAATACAGCCGAAAACTGTAAAGCGCGGTAATAAACACCCCAAGCAACACCGCCCACCAGGCGAACTGCGCACCAAAACGATCAGCCGCATGCACCGCTTCAATAATCACATCTTTGGAGTAATAGCCTGAGAAAAACGGTGTGCCCACTAAGGCCAAAGTACCCAATAACATGGTGATATGCGTCATGGGCAAGTAGCGGCGCAAATTACCCATCTTGCGCATGTCTTGTTCGTGATGAAGCGCAATGATCACCGCGCCAGCCCCCAAGAACAGCAGGGCTTTAAAGAAGGCATGGGTCATCAGATGGAATACGCCCGCGGCATACGCGGATGCGCCCAAGGCGACAAACATATAGCCAAGCTGCGAGAGCGTGGAATAGGCGATAACCCGTTTAATATCGGTTTGCACCAGCCCCACGAGCCCCATAAACAATGCGGTGATCGCGCCTAATACCAGCACCACCGACAGTGCCGTTTCTGAGAGCTCAAAAATGGGCGACATGCGGGCCACCAAAAAGATACCCGCGGTGACCATGGTAGCGGCATGGATCAGCGCCGAAATTGGGGTGGGGCCTTCCATTGAGTCAGGTAGCCACACGTGCAACGGCACTTGGGCAGACTTACCCATGGCACCAATAAACAGCAGCAAAGCCCCCACGGTTGCAACGAGCGCTTCGGTGCCGAAGATCGACAAGGTCATGGTTGGCGCCGCCGTTGCTGCAGCAAACACCTCGGCGTAATCGAGGCTTTTGTAATACATCAAAACCGCGGCAATACCCAGCAAAAAGCCGAAGTCGCCCACGCGGTTGACCAAGAACGCCTTGAGGTTAGCCACGATGGCGGTTTCTTTACGGTACCAAAAACCGATCAACAAATAGGAGACTAAGCCCACCGCTTCCCAGCCAAAAAACAGCTGCAAGAAGTTGTTGGCCATCACCAACATCAGCATCGAAAAGGTGAACAAATTGATATAGCTAAAGAAGCGCTGATACCCGGGGTCATCGTGCATGTAGCCAATGGTGTAGACATGCACCGCTAAGGAAACGCTAGTCACTACCACCATCATCAGCGCGGTCAGGCGATCAACTAAAAAGCCCACCTCAAAGTTAAGCGCACCCACACTGGCCCAGCGGTAAATGGTTTCATTAAATGGCCCAACCCCACCCCAGACATGCTGATACAGCACGAATAACGACAGCAGCGCCGAGATAGCCACCGCGCCCACGGTGAGCCGGTGAGCGTTATTGCGGCCAATAACATGACCCGCCAGGCCAGCGACTGCCGCGCCAAGCAGCGGCGCCAGAACGACTAAAAGATAAATGCTCTTCATCGCTTAGCCCTTCATACTGTCTAAGTCGCCGACATTAATCGTGTCGCGGTTACGAAACAGCACCACCAAGATCGCCAGCCCAATGGCCGACTCCGCTGCTGCTACCGTGAGGATAAAAAACACGAATACTTGGCCGTGAATATCACCAAGGAAATGCGAAAAGGCGATAAAGTTAAAGTTCACCGCCAACAAAATCAGCTCGATCGACATCAACAGCACGATGGCGTTTTTCCGATTGAGAAAAATGCCTGCCATGCCGATTGAAAACAGCAATGCGCTGAGGACCAAATAGTCGGAAAGCGCTAACATGAATGCCCCGAAATTGTTGTTATGAGTCGTTACGTCGTTCGCTTGGCATATTGACCATCCGCAAACGATCTTCCTTGCGCGTACGCACCTGAGAATTAATGTTTTGGTGTTTCGTCCCACCACGGCGTCGGTGGGTGAGCATAATCGCGGCAATAATGGCCAGCAGCAAGACCATCGCGGCTAGCTCAAACGGATAGACATACACGGTGTAGAGCACGCTACCAATTAAGCGCACGTTATTGCCGGTTGTCCCGGCGGCCGCCTCACTGCCTAGGCCGGCCAAATCGACCTCACCCGAGCCCAACACCAGCAGCATTTGCAAAACCATCACCACACCCACTAACGCCCCCAGGGGTAGGTAACGAGCAAAGCCCTCACGTAATACCGCGGTATTGATATCAAGCATCATGACCACGAACAAAAACAGCACCATCACCGCGCCGACATACACCAGCACCAGGGCGATGCCCAAGAATTCGGCTTCGGCCAATAACCACAGGGCCGCGCTAGTAAAGAACACCAGCACCAGCGACAAAGCCGAATGCACCGGGTTACGCGCGGTTATCACGAGAATAGCCGCGCCTAACAAGATGGCGGCAAAAACATAAAAGATGACTTTCTCGATCACGGTGTTAGTGAACTCCCTATCAACTTAGCGAAACGGCGCATCAGCGGCGCGGTCTTGCGCTAGCTGGGCTTCGTATTGATCACCCATCGCTAACAGATCGTCTTTATGCATAATCTGCTCGCCGCGGCGCTCGAAGTGATATTCGTGCTGACGCGTTTCTACAATTGAATCGACTGGGCAGGATTCTTCACAAAACCCGCAGTAAATACACTTAAACAAATCGATGTCATAGCGCGTCGTGCGCCGTGTGCCGTCATCGCGCTGCTCAGACTCGATCGTAATCGCAAGCGCTGGGCACACCGCCTCGCACAACTTACAAGCAATGCAACGCTCTTCGCCGTTGGGATAGCGGCGCAGCGCATGCAGCCCGCGAAAGCGCGGCGATTGCGGCGCCTTTTCTTCGGGGTATTCAAGCGTGTACTTCGCGTCAAAGAGATGTTTTCCCGTCAACCGCATGCCCTTTAACAACTCAGTGAGCATGAAGGGTTTAAAAAATTCTCGTACGGCTTGCATAGTTAACGACCTAGCCTTTTCAAAACCACGGGCCAAACCCGGTCAATATCATTAGCGCGACCACAAACAGCCACACCACAGTGACCGGTATCAGGACTTTCCACCCCAGCCGCATGATCTGATCATAACGATACCGGGGAAACGTGCCACGAAACCAAATGTACAAAAACAAAAAGAACGCGACTTTAATACTAAACCACACAATCCCTGGCACCCAGGCAAACAGCGGCCCGAGCAAAGGAATGCCGGTGAACGGCGAGTACCACCCACCCAAAAACATAATGGCGGCAAGCCCAGAGATAAGGATCATGTTGGCGTATTCAGCTAAAAAGAAAATGGCAAATGCCATACCCGAATACTCAACGTGAAAACCGGCCACGATCTCCGACTCACCCTCGGCCACATCAAATGGCAACCGATTGGTTTCAGCCACGCCCGAAATCCAATACACCACAAATAAAGGCAATAACGGCAGCCAGAACCAATTCCAAATCGGGCCTTCTTGGGCGCGCACAATCTCGCCCATATTAAGGCTACCCGCGGCCATTAACACGCCAACCAAGGCAAAACCCATGGCGATTTCGTATGACACCACCTGCGCGCCCGCCCGCAGCGCACCGAGCAGGGCGTACTTCGAATTGGATGCCCAGCCGGCCAGAATAATGCCGTAGACCCCCATTGAGGTCATCGCGAGCACATACAGCAAGCCTGCATTAATATCCGCGATCACTAACCCATCGCTAAGCGGCAACACCGCCCATGCCGCGAGCGCTGGCATAATCGAGAGCATCGGCGCGAGCACAAACAAAAACCGGTTGGCGTTTTGCGGCAGGATGACCTCTTTCATGAGCAACTTGAGCGCATCGGCAATCGGCTGCAAAAGCCCGTGCCAGCCAACCCGATTTGGCCCACGACGCATTTGCATGGCACTAATGACTTTACGCTCGGCGTAAGTCATGTACGCCACTGCGATAAATAATGGGATGACCAACGCCACAATCTTTGTGACGATCCAGGTCAACTCAATTAATGCATTCATGCACCGCCCTCAGTCGCCTTTAGGCTAATCGGCCCCATGAGCGCACCCAGCCCCTCACTGCCCTCAATACCCGCGGCCACCCAAACGCTTCCTATGGGTAGCGCCTGACTCAAGCTCACCGGCATGGTTCGGCTGACCTGACTTTGCGTGACCGTCACGGACTGGCCTTCAACAAAGCCAAGGCGCTGCGCATCAGCGGGGTTTACCACCACCTCAGCAACGGCCGCATGGTCGCTTTGCTGCAATGACTCAGCATGCCGGCAAAGCGGATCGACATTAAACATCGCCGGCAAACCAATCCGCATAAGGCCTTGTGGTTTGGGCTCGCTGGCGAGCGGGTCGACTTGAGCACTAGACCGGCCAACCGCCGCGTCTTGGGTAATGGCGGCGAGCTCGTGGTGTATCTCATCGGGTGCTTGATATTCAAAGCCATCCAACTCAAGCACATTGGCTAGCACGCGCAATAGCCGCCAGCCTGGCCGCGCCTCGCCCTGCGGCTGACCAACGCCGGCAAAGGTTTGCCAACGGCCTTCGGCATTCACCAACGTACCCGCGGTTTCACCCAAGGTGGCAATCGGTAACAGCACGCTTGCCGCATCACGCAGCGCCGGCGAATCATGACTGGCAAAAGCCACCACCGCCTCGGCTTGGGCAAAAGCGGTCTGCGCAGCCGCGCCATCAAATAAGTCATGCTCAGGCTCTAGCCCCCACAACACATACCCCTTGAGTGGGTGGTTGAGCATGGCGCTCGCATTCAGCCCCTCACAGGGTTCACCGTCAGCGCGGCGCCCTGGCAAAGCACCCGCCAGCCAAGCCCCGGCGGTGTTGCTGCCGGGCGTTAATTCGCCGTAACCACAACCGAGCAAATCAGCCATGATCGCGCCAAGCTCACGCAGCTCGGCCCCCGCGGGATGCGCTTCAGCAAGCCCGCCGAGTAAGACCGCCGAGCGCTGCGATTGAACGAGCTTTTCAGCCATGGCTTGCGCATTCGACTCAATGGCTTCATCCGTTGGCCAAACCGCTAATCTGGCCGGTACTTTAGCGCCCTGCGCTTTGGCAACGGCACGGGCAAGCGCAGCCAACGCCGTTGGCATTTGCGCGGCGCTCACCACAAGCTCGTCACTGAGTGCAAAGTTCCAATCAAACGCCCGCGGGTTGATCGCCATGACCGCACCGCCGCGCTGTGCTGATTTGCGCAAGCGGTGGTTAATTAGCGGTTGCTCATGGCGCGGATAGGCCCCAATCAGCAACGCGGCGTCAAGCTGCTCAAGATCGGGTACCGCCATTTCAATGCCAGGGAAACCCGCGCTTTGCACACCATCGCGATAATCGCCTCGTCGCAGGCGAGAGTCGATGTTGTTGCTACCCAGCGCACGCAAAATGCGGCTGAATAAAAAGAGCTCTTCGGTTGTGGCCGACGGCGAAATCAATCCGCCCAGCGCGTTGGGACCATGCTGCTCAACGACCTCTCGCAGTGCATTTGCCGCCGCTTCAACACCGGTTTGCCAATCGACGCTATGCCACTCGCCGTGGGTTTTAATTTGCGGCGACGGTAAACGCTCAGGGCTGTAGATGCCTTCATAAGAAAAGCGGTCGCGATCGCTGATCCAGCATTCGTTAATGGCTTCATTATCATGTGGGACGACGCGCTTAACCGTGCCACGGACTTGGTGCAAATCGATATTCGAGCCCAAGCAATCATGCGGCGCAATACCGCCATGGCTCAGCATTTCCCAAGAGCGCGCCGTAAACCGGTAAGGCCTGGAAGTAAGCGCGCCCACCGGGCACAAATCGATGATGTTACCGGAGAGCTCTGAGTGAACGCCTGAGCCGACCAAGGTGCTAATTTCAGTATGCTCGCCGCGATACATCGCGCCGAGCTCCGAGGTCCCTGCGACCTCGTCCAAAAAGCGCACACACCGAGTGCAGTGAATACAACGGGTCATTTCAGTCGCAACAAGCGGGCCGAGGTTTTCATCTTTAACCACACGTTTTCGCTCGACAAAGCGCGAGACGCTGCGGCCATAACCCAGTGCAAGATCCTGTAACTCGCACTCGCCACCCTGATCACAAATGGGGCAATCCAGAGGGTGGTTAATTAACAAAAACTCCATCACCCCGCGCTGGGCTTTGAGCGCACGCTCTGAAGCCGTCCGCACGACCATGCCGTCAGCCACCGTGGTAATGCAGGCAGGCAGCGGTTTCGGCGCCGGCCGCCCACCCATCTCGACATCGACCAAACACATCCGGCAGTTAGCCGGCGCCGAGAGCTTGCTGTGGTAGCAAAAGCGGGGGATATCAATGCCATGGGCATCCGCAATTTCAATAATCGGCGCGCCTTTGCGCGCTTCGATGGCTTGGCCATCGATATGCACAGTCACCGTTTCGGGTTGTTGGGTTTTTACTTCTGCGCTCATGCCGCTGCCTCAACAATCGATCGCTTGTGCTCAATGTAATACTCAAATTCGTGCCGCCAGTGCTTAAGCACGCTTTGCACCGGCCACGCCGCCGCCTCGCCAAAGGCGCAAATGGTGTGCCCGGCAATTTGTCCGGCCGCCGACTCCAATAGCGCGATATCCTCAGGCCGGCCGTGACCTTCGTAAATGCGCTTAATGACCCGGTACATCCAACCCGTGCCTTCACGGCAAGGCGTGCACTGGCCGCAGGACTCAGCGTAGTAAAACCGGCTAACGCGCATAATCGCCTCAACCATATCGGTGGTTTCATCCATGATCACCACACCGCCAGAGCCCAACGCGGTTCCGGCCTGCATCAACGAGTCGTAGTCCATATCCAGGGTGAGCATTTGCTCGCCAGGCACCATCGGCATCGACGAGCCGCCAGGGATAACGGCTTTGAGCTCACGGCCTTTCCAAACACCACCGGCCATCGCCAACAAATCTTTGAAGGGCGTGCCCAGTGGAATCTCAAAATTGCCCGGTTTGCTGACATGACCGGAGACCGAAAAAATCTTAGTCCCGCCGTTATTGGGTTTGCCCAACCCTAAAAACCAATCCGCCCCATTGCGAATGATCGCCGGCACCGAGGCCAGGGTTTCGGTGTTGTTAATGGTGGTTGGCCGACCGTAGATACCCGCTTGGGCCGGGAACGGTGGCTTATTACGCGGCATGCCCTTTTTGCCTTCGAGCGACTCCATGAGTGCCGACTCTTCGCCGCAGATATAGGCTCCCGCGCCAATATAATTGTGGATATCAAAATCAAACCCAGAGCCTAAAATATTCTGGCCCAAATAACCGGCATCGCGCGCTTCTTGCACAGCCTGTTCCATGCGCTCAAATGGCTCTTTAATGAATTCGCCACGCAGGTAGTTGTACGCCGTGGTCACGCCCATGGCGTAGCTGGCAATAATCATCCCTTCAACCAATGCATGCGGGTTGTAGCGAAGAATGTCGCGGTCTTTACAGGTTCCCGGCTCAGACTCATCGGAGTTGCATAGCAGGTACTTAGGACCGGGCGCATTGCGCGGCATAAAGCTCCATTTCATACCCGCTGGAAAACCGGCACCGCCGCGACCGCGTAGGTTTGACGCTTTAATCTCCTCGATGACATCGTCTTCGCTCATGCCGTCTTTGAGCACTTTTTCTAGCGCTTGATAGCCGCCAATCGACCGGTAATTCTCAAGCGCCCAAGGCTCATCGAAATGTAGCGTTGTATAGCAGACGTTCGCCATGGTTCTACTCCAGCTCGTCGAGAATTTGGTCGATCTTCTCCGGCGTGAGATCGGTGTGATAGGTCTCGTCAACCTGCATCATGGGCGCACCAGAACATGCCGCGAGGCACTCTTCTTCACGCTTGAGCATAATGCGGCCATCCGGCGTGGACTCACCCAGACTGATGCCGAGTTTTTTCTCGGCATAGGCAACGATGTCGTCCGAGCCACGCAGCATGCAAGAAATGTTGGTGCAAATGCTCACCTTATGTCGCCCGGCCGGTTTAACCTCAAACATGCCGTAGAAGGTGGCCACCTCATAGACGCGCGCTGGCGCCATATCCAAGTACTGCGCAACAGCATCTAGGCGTGCTGGTGGCAACCAGCCACCGCTGTTGTGCTGAATGATGTGTAAGGACGGAATAATGGCCGAGCGTTTACCCTGCGGTGTTGCTGGAAAACGCGACAGCCACTGGTCAATTGCTTTGCACTCAGCCTCGCTGAGCCCGGCCTCTAGGGGCGCTGCGCTCTCACTCACCGGTCCACCTCTCCAAAGACGATATCCATGGTTCCCATAATGGTGACCACATCGGCCAGCATATGGCCTTGCGCCATTTCATCCATCGCTGACATATGCGCAAAGCCTGGCGCGCGCAATTTAAGCCGGTAAGGCTTATTGGCCCCATCCGAAATAATGTAGGCACCAAATTCACCCTTCGGCGCTTCAATCGAGGCATAAACCTCGCCCGGCGGGGTGCAATACCCTTCGGTGAAGAGCTTAAAGTGATGAATCAGCGACTCCATATCGTCTTTCATCTCTTCGCGCGACGGCGGTGCCACCTTGTGATCATTGAGCATGACCGGGCCGGTGTTGCCGCGTAGCCAACCAATGCATTGGCGAATAATGCGCACCGACTGCTTGAGCTCTTCCATGCGAACCAAATACCGATCGTAGCAATCGCCATTCGTACCCACGGGAATATCAAATTCCATGCGCTCGTAGACTTCGTAGGGCTGCTTGCGGCGCAAATCCCACTCAACCCCAGAGCCACGCAGCATCGGCCCCGTGAAGCCAAGCTGAAGTGCACGCTCAGGCGAGACAATTGCCACATCAACCAGTCGCTGCTTCCAAATCCGGTTATCGGTGAGCAGCGTTTCAATTTCTTCGATGGTGCCAACAAAGCGATCGCAAAAGGCCTCGATAAAATCGAGCATGCTGCCATCGCGATCCGCATTCATGCGCTTGAGATCTTTTTCGTTACGAAACTCTGAGTCGCGGTAGCGCGGCATGCGCTCAGGCAAATCACGATAAACCCCGCCCGGGCGGTAATAGGTGGCATGCATGCGCGTGCCACTCACCGCCTCGTAGCAGTCCATGAGTTCTTCGCGCTCGCGAAAGGCGTACAAAAACACCGTCATGGCGCCGACATCAAGCCCATGGGCGCCAATCCATAGCAAATGATTAAGGATGCGAGTGATCTCATCAAACATCACCCGAATGTATTGCGCGCGCTCCGGCGGCGTAACGCCCAATAGCTTTTCAATGGCCAGCACATAGGCGTGTTCGTTACACATCATGGATACGTAATCGAGCCGATCCATGTAGCCGATGCTTTGGTTAAACGGCTTGGATTCAGCGAGTTTTTCAGTCGCCCGATGCAACAGCCCAATATGCGGATCTGCACGGCGCACCACCTCGCCATCCATCTCCAGCACAAGACGCAAAACACCGTGCGCAGCCGGATGCTGGGGCCCGAAGTTAACCGTATAACTACTGATTTCAGGCATTGGGTGCCTCCTCGGCCGCAGGGTCGGCATAACGGTTATCGTCGTGAATCACCCGCGGCACCAGCACGCGTGGCTCGATTGAAACCGGCTCGTAGACCACACGGCCGCGATTTTCGTCATACCGCACTTCCACATTGCCAATGAGCGGAAAGTCTTTACGAAACGGATGACCAACAAAACCGTAATCGGTCAGGATGCGCCGCAAATCCGGGTGGCCATTAAATAAGATTCCATACAGATCAAAGGCCTCACGCTCTTGCCAGTTGGCTGAAGTCCACAGCGGCACAATCGAATCGAGCATAGGTAGGTCATCATCAGCAGCAAAGCAGCGCACCCGCAAGCGTTGATTATGGGTGGTTGATAACAAGTGATAGACCGCGGCAAACCGCCGGCCGGTATTGGATTCAATCGGTTGCAGGCCATAGATGCCGGTTAAACCCAGCCGGCCCGCGCTAAAGCCATCAACGCCGCGACTAAAGCCGGTGTTAGAGGCCTCGTCGGTCATCCACTCATCTTGGCCGTAGGTCGCGTAATCAACGCCGGCGATATCAAGCAGCAAATTAAAATCAAGGCTGGCCTCATCGCGCAGCTGCTGCATCACCGCATAAAGCGCCCCGGGGGAGACCTCAATTTCGGCTTCGTCATACGCACAGGCGCTGGCCACAATTTGCTCGCCGAACAACGACTCAATATGCTCACGAAGTTTTTCAACAGATCTTGGCATGAGGCCTTACCTTAGCGGGCGATTGTGTTGGTCCGCCGAATTTTGTTTTGTAGCTGCACCACGCCGTAGAGCAGCGCCTCGGCAGTCGGCGGGCAGCCGGGTACATAAATATCGACTGGAACGATCCGATCACAACCGCGTGTGACCGAGTAGGAGTAGTGGTAGTAACCACCGCCGTTAGCGCAAGAGCCCATTGAGATCACCCATTTGGGGTCAGGCATTTGATCGTAGACACGGCGTAGCGCTGGCGCCATTTTGTTCACCAAGGTGCCGGCCACAATCATGACATCGGATTGGCGCGGCGAAGGCCGAAAAATCAGTCCCAATCGGTCCATGTCATAGCGCGCGGCGCCAGCATGCATCATCTCAACCGCGCAGCAGGCCAGGCCAAACGTCATAGGCCAGAGCGAACCGGTGCGCGCCCAGTTAATCAACTTATCGGCTGAGGTTGTGACAAAGCCTTTATCGAGAACGCCCTCTATTCCCATTCCAGGGCTCCTTTTTTCCACTCATATAAAAATCCGACCAAAAGAATGCCGATAAATATCCCCATGGAAGCGAACCCAAACAGGCCGATGTCATCGAGCACGATGGCCCACGGAAATAGGAAGGCGATCTCTAAATCGAAGATAATAAATAGGATAGCCACCAGGTAGTAACGCACATCAAACTGCATGCGCGAGTCCTCGAAGGCCTCGAAACCGCACTCATAAGCTGTCAGCTTTTCGTGATCAGGCCGATGAGGCGCTAACAAAAAGCCCGCTAAAAGCGGCACGATACCTATCGCCATCGCCATGACGATAAAAACCAAAATTGGCAAGTAGCTCTCGATCATGGATCCACGGCACCCCGGGTCAGGAAATGGACTCGTTGATCAGTATGGTGCGGATGGCCGGACTCGAACCGGCACGGCTTGCGCCACTGCCCCCTCAAGACAGCGTGTCTACCAGTTCCAC
>CAJXMZ010000027.1 GCA_913056315.1 uncultured Ectothiorhodospiraceae bacterium | reverse complement strand
GGCCGTACGCCCGCGATTATATTGATGCCATTTTTACTGATTTTGAAGAATTGCACGGGGATCGGGCCTATGCCGATGACCAAGCCATTATCGGCGGATTAGCGCGGCTTGAGGGCCGCGCCGTTATGGTGGTTGGCGAGCAAAAAGGCCGGGACACCCGCGAGAAGATTGCGCGCAACTTTGGTATGCCAGCGCCGGAAGGCTACCGCAAAGCCAAACGCTTATTTGAAATGGCCGAACGATTTTCGCTGCCGGTGTTTACCTTTATTGATACGCCCGGTGCCTATCCGGGGGTGGGTGCAGAGGAGCGTGGCCAAAGCGAGGCCATTGCGCGCAACTTATTTGTCCTATCGCGTTTAAAAACGCCGGTTATTTGTACCGTGACGGGTGAAGGCGGCTCGGGCGGGGCGTTGGCCGTGGGCGTGGGCGATCGGTTGTTGATGTTGCAATACAGTACCTACTCGGTGATTTCGCCCGAGGGCTGTGCCTCGATTCTTTGGAAAAGCGCGGATAAAGCAGCCGACGCGGCGGAGGCCATGGGCATTACAGCCCACCGGCTGAACTCGCTGGGGTTGGTTGACGAGGTGATTAGTGAGCCCCTAGGCGGAGCGCATCGTGACCCGGCACTGACCGCACAAAGCGTTGCCGAAGCGCTCAAGCGCCATTTGGCCGAGGTAGAGGCCAATGCGCCCGAGGCCATGGTTGATGCGCGCTACGCGCGTTTAATGCGCCTTGGGCACTATCGCGAATAAGCCCCAATGGCTCTGAGCATGCCCAGCGCTGAGACGATGCGCGCGGCCATGCCATCGGCTTGCGATGCTTGGGTGGTCGCCTTTAGCGGCGGCCCCGATTCAACCGCATTACTGCACCTGGCTTGGCAGTCCGGCTGGCCCACCCGCGCGGTGCATGTCCACCATGGATTACAGGTCCAAGCGGATGAGTGGGTGCAACACTGTCAAGCAATCTGCCAGCGCTGGGGCATTGAGCTCACGGTGCTCTACGTTGTTCCTCAAGCCGGTACCGGTGGGGTTGAGGCCAGTGCCCGCGATCTTCGCTACGCCGCACTGGGCGATAACGTTATGCCCAACGAGTGCGCGATTACCGCGCATCATGCTGATGACCAAGCCGAAACCCTATTGTTGCGCATGTTACGTGGCACCGGGCCAAAAGGGCTGGTGGGTGTGCAAGCCCAACGGCGGTTTAACGCCGGTTGGTTAGCGCGGCCACTGCTTGGGTTTAAACGCGAAGCGCTGCAGGCCTACAACCAAACGCATGACCTCAACAGTGTGGTGGATCCATCCAATACAACCGGGGTGGCGGCGCGCAGCTATTTGCGCCAACAAGTCATGCCCGCGCTTAAAGCGCGCTGGCCCGAACTCACCCAATCATTGGGTCAACTCGCGCGTTTGAGCGCCGAGAATCAAAGCGTACTCAATACGCTGCTCGATGAGCGCCTGGCGCGCATTGGCGCCGATTCTACGGGGCCGCTCTTAGTCTCGGCATTGGCGCAACAGCCAAAAGCGATGCAGCACGCACTCACTCGTCGATGGCTAGAACAAGCCTCAATGCGTGCGCCGAATGCCAAGCGTCTGCAATTTGGGCTTGAAGACCTGCTCAATGCCGGTGCCGATCGGCACCCGCAGCTGAGTTGGTCGGAGGGATGTATTGCGCGGCACGGGCGATGGTTGTTTCGTCTTCCCGCGCAATGGCCGATAACGCCTGAACCGGTTGCGCTAACACCCGCGCAAGCGGTTACTTGGGGTGAATTGGGTCAGGTCAGTTGGCTGGATGATGCATCGGCGGGGATGTCGCTACGATTGCGCGCCGCGCAGCCGGGTGATCGCGTGCGCTGGTCAGGGACTGCGCAACGAGCGCTTAAAGCTATTTTTCGTGAAGCCCGTATCCCGCCGTGGTGGCGATCTCGCGTGGCGTTGATTGAAGCCGATGATGGGGAATTACTCGGTATCGCCGGTATCGGCCTAAGTGCAGCAGGGCAAGCGCGTTTGGGCGATGCACAAAGGCTTACATGGCAGCTTTTTGTGCCCGCCGGCGGGCCAGACTGGGCTTATATGCAGGCACCGGCTTAGGGCGAAAGCGCAGCATTTTCGTTGTGCCTTGGCAGGCATTCTGCTACCGTCTTCATCCGTCCTGTGGTGACCTCCCGTTGCCACTAATCGCCAGTAGGCCGACGGTATCATGACGCGATTTATATTCATTACTGGCGGTGTCGTGTCCTCATTGGGCAAAGGCATCGCTGCCGCTTCGTTGGGTAGTATTCTGCAAGCCCGGGGGCTGAGTGTGACCATGGTCAAACTCGACCCCTATATCAATGTCGACCCCGGCACGATGAGCCCCTTTCAGCATGGTGAGGTGTTTGTCACCGACGATGGGGCTGAAACCGATCTTGATTTAGGGCACTACGAGCGCTTTGTGCGCATGCGCGCTAGCCAAGACAATAACTACACCACCGGCCGAATCTACGAACGGGTCATCCGCAAAGAGCGTCGGGGGGATTATTTAGGCGGCACCGTTCAGGTGATTCCGCACATCACGGACGAAATTAAACGCTCAATCGAGCGTGGCGCCGGCAATGCCGATATCGCGCTCATCGAAATTGGTGGGACGGTTGGCGATATTGAGTCGTTGCCGTTTCTTGAAGCGATTCGTCAGATGGGCACTGAGCTGGGCCACGAGCGCGCGCTATTTGTGCATCTCACATTACTGCCGTGGATTAGCGCAGCCGGTGAGATGAAAACCAAGCCCACACAACATTCGGTCAAAGAGCTGCGCTCTATCGGCATACAGCCGGATATTTTGGTGTGTCGGGCCACTATGCCGATCCCTGCAGAAGAGCGGCGCAAAATTGCGCTGTTTACCAATGTTGACCCGCGCGCGGTCATTACCGCGCTGGATGTCGATAACATTTATAAAGTCCCCGCCATGCTCCACGAACAGGCGTTCGATAGCATTGTTGCCGAAAAATTTGGCCTTGAGCTACCACCTGCTAGCTTGTCTGATTGGGATGCGGTGGTGGAGGCCATGGAGGCCCCACAAGGCGATGTCACCATTGCCATGGTTGGTAAGTATGTTGATTTAGCCGATGCCTATATGTCGCTGAATGAGGCGCTTCGGCATGCGGGAGTGCAGCATCGCCAAACCGTGCGCATTCGCTACGTCGACTCGGAGTCAATTGAGCGTGAAGGCCCGCATTTACTCCGCGATGTCGACGCTATTCTTGTTCCCGGTGGCTTTGGCGAGCGCGGCATTGAGGGCAAGATTGCGGCGGCGGGGTATGCGCGCGAGCAAAAAATTCCCTATCTGGGGATTTGCTTAGGCTTGCAAGTCGCCGTAATCGAGTATGCCCGCCATGTCGCTGGCATGAGTGGCGCGCACAGCACCGAGTTTGTCCTACACCCCCATGATCCGGTGATTGGGCTGATTACCGAGTGGATGAATCCTGAGGGGTTGAGCGAATATCGTGATGCCAACTCGGATCTAGGCGGCACCATGCGGCTCGGCGCTCAACCGTCTGAGTTGGTGCGCGGCACACGCTTTCATCAAATCTATGGCAAAGACGTCATTCGGGAGCGCCATCGCCATCGCTATGAATTTAACAAGCAATACGAATCGGCTTTAACCCAAGCAGGCTTGGTGATTTCGGGCTGGTCACAGGATGGGCACTTGGCTGAGACCATTGAGCTGGCTGATCACCCGTACTTTTTGGCGTGCCAATTCCACCCCGAGTTCACCTCGACCCCGCGTGATGGCCATCCGTTGTTTGCTAGCTTTGTCGCTGCGGCCGCTGAACAGCGCCAAACGCGTGCGCAGGAGTCAGCGTGAGCTTGGCCATTAACGGCCAGCCGATTGGGCTTGAGCAGCCGCTGTTTCTAATCGCCGGTCCCTGTGTGGTCGAATCCCACCAGGGGACATTGGACATTGCTGAGCGATTGGTTGAAATTGCCAAGGCCCGCAATCTCGCGCTGATTTTTAAAGCCTCGTTCGATAAAGCCAACCGGTCTTCATCCAAAAGCTATCGCGGCCCCGGGGTCGAGCAGGGCCTACGTACCCTAGCTGCGGTGCGCGAGCGCTTTGCTGTGCCCGTTATTACCGACGTTCATGAGTACACGCCACTCGATGAGGTGGCCGATGTCGTTGATTGGCTGCAAACGCCGGCATTTTTGTGTCGGCAAACTGACTTTATTCAGGCAGTGGCCGCGCTTGGCTTACCGGTTAATATCAAAAAAGGCCAATTTCTCGCCCCTTGGGACATGCAGCATGTGGTGGCCAAGGCGCGCGAAACCGGTAATACGCAAATAACCGTGTGTGAGCGTGGCGTATCGTTTGGCTACAACAATCTCGTCGCCGACATGCGCGCACTGGCGAGCCTGCGCGAGACACAAGCACCGGTTGTTTTTGACGCGACCCATTCGGTGCAATTGCCCGGCGGGCAAGGCAGCCGCTCGGGCGGGCAACGCGAGCATGTCCCCGTGCTAGCACGCTCAGCCGTGGCCGCCGGCATTAGTGGATTGTTTATGGAAACCCACCCCGATCCGGATAATGCGCTCTCCGATGGCCCCAATAGTTGGCCACTCGATCGGCTTGGCGCGCTGCTTGATACACTGATCGAACTTGATGCGGTGGTTAAACGCCACCCCTTTGCTGAACTTGACCTGTAACCGGAGCGCACTTATGCCAACCATTACCGCCATTCATGCCCGCGAAATTCTCGACTCTCGGGGTAACCCCACGCTAGAAGCCGAAGCCACGCTCAGTGACGGCAGTTTAGGGCGAGCCGCGGTCCCCTCGGGAGCCTCTACGGGTGCGCGTGAGGCGGTGGAGCTGCGTGATGGGGATAAGAGCCGCTATTTAGGTAAAGGCGTTTTACAAGCGGTGGCCAACGTCAATGGCCCGATTAATGATGCGTTGGTCGGTCAGCAAGCCACTGAGCAGCGCGCAATTGATGAATGTTTAATCGCGCTGGATGGCACCCCCAATAAAGGCCGCCTAGGCGCCAATGCCCTATTAGGGGCCTCGCTGGCGGTCGCGCAAGCGGCTGCGAACGCGGCGAATCAACCGTTATTTCGCTATTTAGCGCCATCGGCCCAATACCAACTGCCTGTGCCGATGATGAACATCCTCAATGGCGGTGCGCACGCGAGTAACAGCGTTGATATTCAAGAGTTTATGGTGATGCCGGTTGGGTTTGATCGGTTTTCAGAAGCGCTTCGATGCGGCACCGAAATCTTTCATGCACTCAAAAAAGTGCTGAGCGAGCGCGGTTTATCCACCGCCGTGGGTGATGAGGGGGGATTTGCCCCCGATTTAGAATCCAACGAAGCCGCCATTGAAGTCATTCTCGAGGCTACGCGCAACGCCGGTTACCGCCCTGGTGAGCAAGTCTGGCTTGCGCTCGATGCGGCCAGTTCAGAATTCTACGAAAAGGGTGAGTATGTGCTGGCCTCAGAAGGCCGGCGCTTTGATGCCAACGGCTTTGCCGATGTGCTCGCCGACTGGTCAGCGCGCTATCCAATTATTTCGATTGAAGATGGTATGGCCGAGGATGATTGGAACGGCTGGGCCGCACTCACCCAAAAGATCAGCCAGGGTGTGCAGCTTGTCGGGGATGACTTGTTTGTCACCAACACGCAAATTCTTCAACAAGGCATTGATCAAAAGATTGCCAATTCGATTTTAATTAAATTCAATCAAATCGGGACCTTGACCGAGACATTGGATGCCATTTCGATGGCCAACGAGGCCGGCTACTCGGCGGTCATCTCCCATCGCTCTGGCGAGACCGAAGATACCATCATTGCCGATTTGGCCGTGGCGAGCACGGCGACACAAATTAAAACCGGATCGCTTTGCCGCTCGGATCGGGTGGCCAAATACAACCAGCTGTTGCGCATCGAACAAGCACTCGGTGATAAAGCGCAATACGCGGGCACTCAGGCGTTTCCCAACCTCTCGACGATGGGTGCCTGAACTCGGTTATGCGCTGGTTAGGGGCTGGGCTTTTGGTGCTGCTTGTGTTGCTACAGACCCGTCTATGGCTGGGCGATGGCAGCATTCCTGAGGCCCTAACCCTGCGCCAGGCTCTGCAAGTCCAGCGGGCTGAGAACGCTGAGCTCGATGAGCGCAATCGCGCGCTAGCTGCCGATGTAGCGGATTTGCGTCAGGGCCTTGACGCAATTGAAGAGCGCGCACGCCGCGACTTAGGCCTGATCGGCAAGGATGAGACGTTCTATCGGGTGATCGATGGCCGTGCACGCTAAGCGCTTATGGGCGGTGATTGCCGCTGCGGGTACAGGTCAGCGTATGGGACAAGACCTACCCAAGCAGTATCAAACCATTGCTGGGCGTTATGTGTTGGCGTGGTCGGTGGAGACACTGCTCACGCTTTCGGACCTACAAGGCTTAATGATCGCGCATA
Source organism: uncultured Ectothiorhodospiraceae bacterium (assembly GCA_913056315.1). GTDB lineage: Bacteria > Pseudomonadota > Gammaproteobacteria > Nitrococcales > Nitrococcaceae > Spiribacter. Next base: position 11,548 of record CAJXMZ010000027.1, on the reverse strand, counting down.
GCCCCGGCGATACCCAATGGCGTGAGTGTGTGCCAACGCCTGCGCCATTGGTGCATGGGTGTGAGGGGGGATCCACCCGAGCCCAGTCGGTGCGACTCGCACTCGAGGCCCTTGAGGCGCTGGGTGCGTGCGCTGAGGATTGGGTCTTGGTTCACGATGCAGCGCGCCCAGCGATCTCAAGAGCCGATATTGATCAGCTGATAGCCGGCGTGGGTGATGACCCGGATGGCGGGCTGTTGGCTGTGCCGGTGCGCGATACACTCAAGCGCGTGGATGCTAACGCGCGGGTTGAGGCCACGATTAATCGTGAGCAACTCTGGCAGGCGCTCACACCGCAGTACTTTCCTTTGGGTCGATTGGCGTTAGCGCTTCGGCAGGCCGATCCGCAGCACACCACAGACGAGGCGCAAGCCATGGAGCAAATGGGGGCCAAGCCGCAACTCATTGCCGGGCTGCCTAGCAACATAAAGCTGACCACACCGGCCGACGAGCCTTGGCTTGCGGCCACGCTGGCGGCGCGCAGCACAAAAGAGGTGCATTAATGCGCATTGGCCAAGGATTTGATGCGCATCAATTAGTGCCTGATCGGGCGCTCATTATAGGCGGTGTCACCATTGAGTTTAGCCACGGGCTGCTTGGGCATTCCGATGGCGATGTGCTACTCCACGTCATTGCGGATGCGCTGCTTGGCGCAATCGGCCAAGGCGACATTGGCCAGCACTTTCCCGATACGGACCCAACGCTCGAGGGCCTGGATAGTCGCGTGTTGCTGCGTGCTGTGGCCGAGCAGGTAAGCGCTTGCGGCTACGTTCTCGGCAACATCGATGCGACGGTGATTGCCCAGCAGCCCAAACTGGCCGCCTACCTGCCGGCAATGATCGATAACATTGCCAGCGATTTGGGCTGCGCGCCCGAGCAAATTAATCTCAAAGCGACCACGCTGGAGTGGATGGGTTTTACCGGCCGGGGCGAGGGGATTGCGGCCAGCGCGGTGGCCTTGGTTACTGCGCCATGAGCGCCGCCCGGGCCTGGGGCCAACCCCTTGCCAGCGCCCAAGTTGCCGCCCAACCCGAAGACTTTCACGTCACCGAGCAGCTGGGGTTTAGCGCCGATGGGGATGGACCGCACTTGCTGGTTGAAATTGAGAAAACTCGGCTTTCAACGGCTGAGGCCATGCAGCAGTTGGCAGCGCATTGGCAAGTGGCCTTAAAAAGCATGGGCTACGCCGGCCGCAAAGACCGGCAAGCCATCACGCGGCAATTTTTTACCCTGCCTTGGCCTATTAACGATGATTGGCCGCCAATCGGCGCGATTCCAACCACAGGCGAGGGGGCACTCACGGTGCTGTCGATCGCACGCCAGCGGCGTAAGTTGCGTATCGGTGCGCTCAAAGGCAATCGCTTTGCGCTGCGTTTACGTCAAGTCGATGGCGAGCGCAGCGCGTTGGAATCACGCTTAAGGCAAATTGCCCGAGAAGGCGTGCCCAATTACTTTGGTGCCCAGCGCTTTGGCCGCGGCGGGCAAAATGTTGCCCAAGCCAGTGCTTGGTTTGCTGGTAAGCGTCGGCCACGCGGTCGTAACGAGCGCAGCCTGTTGTTATCGGCCGCGCGCAGTGAGTGCTTTAACCAAGTCCTCTCAGCGCGAGTTGCCGCCGGGGATTGGAATCAAATCAATGCCGATGATCGCGTGATTTTGGACGCTCGGGGCAGTCACTTTGCGGTTGCCCCCAATGATCTAGCCGCATTGCACAGACGCGCGGCGGGTTTGCGGGTGCACCCAACCGGGCCATTACCCGGGACAACGCGCCCTGGGTTAGGGCTCACCGATGCATTAATGGCCCGCGAGCGCGATTGGCTGAGTCCATTGCAAGGCCTAGTCGATGGCTTAATTGATAAGGGTGTAGAAGCCGATCGGCGCGCATTGCGCCTTGCCGTGGGCGCGATGGCCTGGCATTGGTCAGCGCCGGATGAGCTTTTGCTTAGCTTTAGCCTTGCGCGTGGCGCGTTCGCGACCACCGTGTTGCGCGAACTCGTCGAGCCGGTCTAGGCGTGCTAACGGCGCAGCAGCACATAGAGTGCGCCCGTGCCACCATCAACCGGGCGGGCAGAGCAAAATGCCAAAACATCATCGCGCTGGCGCAACCACCGATCGACTTGCCCCTTGAGCACAGGACCCGCATTGGATGAGCGCCGACCTTTACCATGAATAACGCGCACACACCCAAGCTGGCGGCGGTGGCATTCGTTGAGAAAATCGCTCAGCAGTCGCCGGGCAGGTTCAACCGTTTGGCCATGCAAATCGAGCTCGGCCATAACGCTAAACTCCCCTCGGCGCAGTCGGCGCAGCGTTTTTTGCTGCAAGCCCGGGCGGGCATAGGCCAATGCCTCACCCATTTCCGGGCCAAGCGGGTTATCGACTGATGGCCCCTGTGCGAGCTCTCGCAACACGGCGCGATCATCGGCATGGCGTTGCCCTGGAATGGGCGCAGGGCGCCGGCGTTTTAGCTCAGCGGTTTGGCGTGAGCGCAGCGGGCGCACATCAGACATCGCGGCATGAAAAAGGGCCATGTCGGTCTCGTTATCTGGATTGGACATTGTTGGCTCCCGCAATGCGTTCGGATCGGTATAGTAAACGGGCGATTGATCTAGGAGACAAGTGCAGTTTATGAAAATTCTCGTGAGCAACGACGATGGCTACGCCTCGACCGGCATCCGTACACTCGCTACAGCATTAGCTAAAGACGCCACGGTGACGATTGTCGCGCCGGCTCGCGACCGCAGTGGAGCGAGTAATTCGCTCACGCTAGAGTGGCCTATTCGCGTTAGCGAAGAAGAGCCTGCCATTTATCGGGTCGACGGCACGCCCACCGATTGCGTGCATCTGGCCATCACCGGGCTACTTGATCATGTCCCTGACATGGTGGTCTCGGGGATTAATGCCGGCGGTAATTTGGGCGACGATGTGTTGTATAGCGGAACGGTTGCCGCCGCGATGGAAGGGCGCACGTTAGGCTTGCCGGCTGTGGCGATTTCGCTGGTAGGCCATGAGCCCACGCATTACCAGACCGCCGCGCTGGTTGCCAATAAGCTGATTGCCAAGCTGGCCTTAGAGCCGTTGCCGGCCGACACGATTTTAAACGTTAACGTACCCGATCGGCCGTGGGCACAGGTTCAAGGTATTGAATCAACCCGACTTGGGCAGCGACATCGCGCCGAGGCAGCCATTCGCACCCAGGACCCGCGCGGGCGGCCCATTTATTGGATTGGCCCCCCGGGCGCACAGCAAGACGCGGGGCCAGGCACTGACTTTGCCGCGATTGAGCGCGGTTTTGTCTCGGTAACGCCCATCGAAGTTGATTTGACCCGGTATAGCGCGCTTGAGCAAATCGCCGGCTGGGTGCGGGGGCTCAACGAGTGAGCGATCGCCGCAACCAGGGCATTGGCATGACCTCACAGCGCACCCGAGAGCGTTTGGTGGGGCGCTTAGGTGATGCGGGTATTCGCGATGTGCATGTGCTCAATTGTATTCGTCAAATACCTCGGCATTTGTTTGTTGATGAAGCGCTGGCCTCACGCGCCTACGAAGATACCGCGCTACCGATTGGCTATGGCCAGACTATTTCGCAGCCCTTTGTCGTGGCGCGAATGACCGAGATTATTATTCGCCATGGCATTCCCGATCGGGTGCTTGAGGTGGGCACGGGCTCGGGCTATCAGGCCGCGGTCTTGGCCATGCTGGTCGGCCGGGTGCACACCATTGAGCGCATCCGCGCGCTTTACGACCAAACGCGTCAGCGTTTTCGAGCGCTTGGCTATAGCAATATTCGTCATCGACTTGGCGATGGGTTTGAAGGTTGGGCAGCCGCCGGGCCCTATAACGCGATTATCCTAACCGCAGCGCCGACAGTCCTGCCCGAGCGATTGGTTGAGCAGCTGGCCCCCGGCGGCCAATTACTCGCACCGGTGGGGGATTCCAGCGCTCAGGAGCTAAGAATCTACGAGCGCCAAGGCGATGAAGTGGTGATGCAATCGGTCGAGCCGGTCAGTTTTGTGCCCATGCTAGGCGGCGTTGAGTAATGCCGCTATTCACCACGCTATATGACTGGGTATTGCGGTGGTCGGCCCATCGCCGCGCGCCCTGGGCGTTGGGCGTGCTGAGCTTTGCTGAATCGTCGTTTTTTCCCATCCCTCCCGATGTCATGCTGGCTCCCATGAGCATGGCTCGACCCCAGCGGGCGATGGCCTTGGCAACGCTGACGACCATCGCCTCGGTGCTGGGCGGTATTTTAGGCTATGCCATTGGAGTTTACGGGCTGGCCATTATCGAGCCGCTCATCGTCGAGGCGGGCTATTGGCCGGCGTATACCTTGGCGCAAGCGTGGTTTGTGCGCTGGGGCTTTTGGGTGGTGCTTGTCGCTGGGTTTTCGCCCATCCCGTACAAAGTCTTTACCATCGCCGCCGGGGCGATGGCCGTTGCCTGGCTGCCCTTTGTGCTGGGCTCGTTAATTGGTCGCGGGGCTCGGTTTTATTTAGTGGCCGGACTCTTGGCCTGGGGTGGGCCGCGTGCTGAGCCGTGGTTGCGGCGTTATATGGAGCGAATTGGGTGGCTAAGCGTATTCACGCTGATCATCGCAGCCCTTGTACTAACCCGCTAAGCCGCCGCGGCAGCCTGGTTGTCGCCGTGGTATTGGGGTTAATGATCGGGTGTACCGAATTTGACTACGATCGCGATCGTCACTTACGCGAGGGTGGCGTGGTGCTGGATACCCCGGCGGGTTACCAAGTCCAGCGTGGCGATACGTTGTATCAAATTGCGTTTAAATTTGGCCTCGACTTTCGCGATTTAGCTCGCTGGAACCGCATCGACGCTCCCTATGTTATCTACCCCGGTCAGTCACTGTCGCTCAAGGGCGCTGCCAGTCGCGGCACACTCGCACGCGCCCCGGGCCCCAACGCGGGTTCAGCCAACACGAACTCAAGCGCTCGCAGCAGTGGTTTGAGCGGCCCGATCGCATGGCAGTGGCCGGTTGATGGACGCGTCATCAAAGCCTTTAACGCCAATGCGATTGGCAAGCGTGGCGTATCAATTGCCGCGCCAACGGGCACGCCCGTTCAGGCGGCCGCCCGCGGCGAGGTGGTGTATAGCGGTAGTGGTTTGCGCGGTTACGGCAACCTGTTGATTGTTAAACACAGCGAGCAGTTTTTAACCGCCTATGGTTATAACCAACGTTTATTGGTTGCTGAAGGCGATCGTGTGAATGCCGGTGATGCTATCGCCGAGGTTGGCTCAAGCGCAGAGCGCGAGGGCGTACTGCACTTTGAGGTACGCGAACTGGGCAAGCCGGTTAACCCAAACCGCTTCCTCCCCGCCGCTGCCAACTAGCCGGGCTCAGGGGTAATAATTAATGCCGCCAGCACGCGCCGGCCTTCGGCCATTAGCAGGTTGTAGGTCCGACAGGCCGATGCGGTATCCATAACCTCGAGTCCAATCCCAGCTTGAATGAGTGTGAGCATTAACTCACGCGCTGGAAACTGCTGTTGGGCACCTGTGCCAAGAAAAAGCACCTCAGGCTCAAGGGCTTGAATGGGCGCTAGATGCGCTTGGCTCAATGCATCAACCGAAGCGGCCCCCCACTGGGCATCGAGGTGATCAGGCATTAACAGCAAGCTTTGGCGATAGTGCGCATGGTTAATATGAATTTCACTATCGCTATAGCCGATAATTCGATAAACCCCTTCGGGTGCGTCTTGACTGACTTTCATAGGGCAAGCCTAGCGAGTGCGTCGGGCGCGGGGCAAGGTGTAATTGAACAGACAACAAAGATTGACACCGACGGGGGGCAACTTTAGCGTTCAACGGTTATCATGTCGGAGGTGAGGGTAAAAAACCCTTAAAAGCCCATGGAAGTTGCCCAGAGGAATGCCTTGAACGAGGAATTTCAGCGCATTAAGCGCCTGCCGCCGTATGTCTTTAACATCGTCAATGAGTTAAAGGCCGAAGCCCGCGCGCGCGGCGAAGACATCGTCGACTTTGGCATGGGTAATCCCGATCTGCCAACGCCGCCGCATATCGTCGAAAAACTCGTCGAAGCCGCCCAGCGCCCCGATACCCATCGGTATTCGGTTTCACGCGGCATACCGCGGCTGCGGCGCGCTATTACGCGCTGGTATCAAACGCGCTACAACGTCGAGCTCGATCCCGAAAGCGAAGCCATTGTCACGATCGGCTCAAAAGAGGGGCTTGCGCATTTAGCGCTTGCCACACTCGGCCCGGGTGATGCGGTGTTGGTGCCCAATCCGGCTTATCCGATTCACCCCTACGGCATCGTCATTGCCGGGGCGGATATTCGCCATGTCCCCTTAATTGAGGGTGGTGATTTTTTTAGTGAATTGGAAAAAGCGATTAAAGACACTTGGCCTAAGCCCAAGATGCTCATTTTAAATTTTCCCGCCAATCCAACCGCGCAGTGTGTTGAGCTGGGCTTTTTTGAGCGCGTGGTAGAAATCTGCCGCGAGCACGGCATTTGGATTGTGCACGATTTGGCCTATGCCGATTTGGTCTACGATGGCTACCAAGCGCCGTCGATTCTGCAGGTACCGGGGGCGCGTGAAGTCGCGGTGGAGTCGTTTTCGCTATCTAAAAGCTACAATATGCCCGGTTGGCGGGTTGGCTTTATGTGCGGTAACGAAAAGCTAGTCGCCGCGCTCGCGCGGATGAAGTCGTATCTTGACTACGGCATGTTTACCCCGATCCAGGTGGCGGCCATTCAGGCGCTCGAAGGACCGCAGGCATGTGTTGAAGAGATTCGCACCACCTACCAAAACCGGCGTGATGTGCTGTGCGACGGGTTGGAAGCAGCGGGATGGCCCGTTAATCGGCCCAAAGCCACAATGTTTGTTTGGGCCCGTATACCTGAGCCCTATCGCGAGATGGGGTCGCTAGAATTTTGTAAAAAACTCATTGCCGATGCCGGCGTTGCCGCGTCACCGGGCATTGGGTTTGGTGAATATGGTGATGAATACGTGCGCTTTGGGTTAATTGAAAACCCGCACCGCACGCGACAAGCCGTGCGAGGCATTAAGCAAATGCTTCGGCGCGATGGGCATGGTTAAAACAACAGGAGAGAACCCCTTGGATCCGGTGAAGGTTGGCCTACTTGGCCTTGGTACGGTAGGCGGCGGAACAGTTAACTTACTCGAGCGTAACCGCGACGAAATTACCCGTCGGGCCGGCCGTCCGATTGATGTGGTGCACGCAGCCGCGCGCCATCCCGATCGACCACGGACCTGCAGCACCGAGAATATCCAACTCGAATTTGATGCCCAGGCCGTGGTGGACGATCCGGACACCGAAATTATTATTGAGCTCATTGGCGGTGTTGATTTAGCCAAAGCGCTCACCTTGCGCGCCATCGATAATGGCAAGCATGTGGTAACGGCCAATAAAGCGCTAATCGCGCTGCATGGCAATGAAATTTTTGCCCGGGCCCGCGAGCGCGGTGTGACCGTTGGCTTTGAAGCGGCCGTGGCCGGCGGAATCCCCATCATTAAAGCGGTCCGCGAGGGACTCGTGGGCAATCGTATTGAATGGCTGGCCGGCATTATTAATGGCACCAGTAATTTTATTCTCACCGAAATGCTCTATGCCGGACGTGCGTTTGGCGACGTGCTGGCTGAAGCCCAGCGCCTAGGGTATGCCGAGGCTGACCCAACGTTTGATGTCGAAGGCATTGATGCGGCACACAAGCTCACCATCTTGGCATCGATCGCGTTTGGGATTCCATTGCAGTTCGACAAAGTCTTTACCGAGGGCATTGGGCAAATTAGTACCGATGATGTGGCCTACGCTAGCGAGCTGGGCTTTCGTATCAAACACCTAGGCATTTGTCGGCGTGAGGCCGATGGGATTGCTTTGCGGGTGCATCCCACGCTGCTGCCCGAGCGCCAATTGCTCGCCAATGTCGATGGGGTGATGAATGCAGTTATGGTGCAAGCCGATCCACTGGGGCCAACGCTTTACTACGGCGCCGGTGCCGGTGCAGAACCCACCGCTTCGGCAGTTGTAGCCGATTTGGTTGATGTGGTGCGTGAATTTACCCTCGAGCCAGAAAACCGCGTGCCGTATCTGGCATTTCAGGCCCACGCGCTATCGAACGAGCCGGTTGCTGGTATGGATAGCGTTGAGACCGCGTATTACCTGCGTATGGATGCGCAAGATGAGCCTGGGGTACTCGCGGAGGTGACCGGGCTATTGAGCAATGCCGGCATTAGTATTGAAGCGGTCATTCAAAAGCAGCCCGCGCCGGGCGCCGAGACCGTGCCGGTGATTTTGCTCACGCACCGGGTGCGCGAGGCCGACATGGACGCGGCATGCACGCGCATCGAAGCGCTGGATGCGATCCACGGTAGCTTGACCCGAATTCGGGTGGAGTCGTTAACATGAGTGCGCCAACGCGTTATACCGGGTTAATTGAGCGTTACGCGGATCGCTTACCCATCGCCTCGGATGCTCGGCGGATTAGCTTGGGCGAGGGCAACACGCCGCTGATCGCGCTGCATAACTTGGTGGCTGATTTACCCGTTGATGTTGAGATCTACGTTAAATACGAAGGGCTCAACCCCACTGGATCATTCAAAGATCGTGGTATGACCACCGCGGTGACCCAAGCAGTGGCCCAAGGGGCCGAGGCCATTATTTGCGCCTCCACCGGCAATACCTCGGCATCGGCAGCGGCCTATGCCGCGCGGGCTGGCATTACCGCCTTTGTGCTGATACCCGATGGCAAAATTGCTATGGGTAAGCTTGCTCAGGCGATTATGCATGGCGCCGAGGTCTTACAAATTCGCGGTAACTTTGACGATGGCATGCGCATTGTCAAAGAAATGGCCGATACCGCGCCGGTGAGCTTGGTCAACTCGGTTAACCCTTATCGCTTGCAGGGGCAAAAGACCGCCGCCTTCGAAATATGCGAAGCCTTAGGGCGCGCGCCCGACTATCACTGCTTACCGGTTGGCAATGCCGGTAACATTACCGCCTATTGGATGGGCTATAGCGAAATGGCATTGGCACCGGGCGCCCAAGGCACACAAGCCTGTGCGTTTTGCCAAGGTGATTGCCAATATCACCAAGCCGCTGTGAGCACACGACCTGTGATGCTGGGCTATCAGGCCACCGGGGCGGCGCCGTTTATGCACGGTGGCCCGGTTCAGTCGCCTGAGACCATTGCCACGGCGATTCGCATTGGTGCCCCGCAAAGCTGGGACTACGCGCTAAGCGCCTCTAGCGAATCGGGTGGCTGGTTTGACGCATTCAGTGATGCCGATATTCTCGAAGCCCAATGGTTGTTATCCAGCCGTGAGGGCATCTTTTGTGAGCCCGCTTCTGCGGTGTCAATTGCCGGTGCGCTGCGCGACGTGCGCAGTGGCAAAATCCCCGCTGGCAGTACCATTGTTTGTACGCTCACCGGTCACGGGCTCAAAGATCCCGATGTGGCGCAGGCCCGAGCGAAAGACGCTGTCTCCACCGTTGATGCCAGCGCTGATGCGGTACGCTCGGCTATTCTAGGTAAACTCTCGTGAGCGCATGAGTGATTTGGCTGGGTTGATCTACCTCGCCCCCGGGCTACTGGGCCCCATTGCGCCCACGCTGGCGGATGCCGCTCGCAGTCAAGCCAAAGTCCCCACGCTAGCGCGCCTGCTGGCACGCGCAAAGCGCCGGCCCCTAACGGGTACCAGCGCAGAGGCTCTAATTGCCCATTTGTATCCACAGGCGCCAGCGCCCGGGGCCCTGGCCGCAGCGGGGATGGGGCTAACCGATACGGTGCAGTATTACCGCGTGGCGCCCGTGCATTTGCGCGCTGATCGTGATCGCTTGTTATTGTTTGCCGGCGATGATGTGGCACTCACCGCGACCGAGGCTCAAGCCGTTACATCCGCGTTTAATGCAGTCTTTAGCGCCGATGGCATGCAACTCGACTTAACGGGCCCGGCCGGTGTGATGAGCGCCAAAGCGCCACTAGGGCCCAACTTACCGGCGTTATTTGATGTGGCCGGTCGCTATTTGGATACTGTCTTACCCGGTGAATCCTCAGCGCGCCCGTGGCGACAGCTACTCAACGAAGTGCAAATGCTGTTGCACGATCACCCTGTTAACCAAGCACGCGCCGAGCGTGGCGCGCTCACGGTTAACGGGTTATGGTTTTGGGGCGGTGACCCGGCGATTGCAAACCCATCCTCCCCGCCTGCCGATGTTGAGCACGCCTTGGTGCGCGGGCTCATGGCGATGGATCAAACCCCTGGTGAGACAAATCACCCGGCGAATCTCACCGTATGGGAAGCCGCGGCCAATGCGCTAATGGCGGGCGACATTCCCGCATGGCTAGCCGCGGGGGAGTCATTCGAACAAACCCTCGCGCCGGTCATAGACAACACAGCCCGCCAGGGCGCTAAGGGCGTGACGCTATTACCGGGCAATGGATGGGCCTATACGCTCGGCCATCATTCCCATTGGCGGTTTTGGCGACGGGCTGATATCGCCCGGCACTGGGCGATTCAATGAATTCAGCCACCCCCCGCGTCATCACCGACCGGCCACTGGCGGATAGCTCGGCGTTGCAAGCGGTTTGTCAGCCACGACTGGCCGCGCTCTATGCCGCGCGCGGTGTGCAGTCGCCCGAAGCGCTCGACTATCGCTTAAACGCCTTACCCCGGCCGGATGGGCTAGGCGGCATGGAAAAAGCCGCGCTCACGCTAGCTCACGCGGTTATGGCAGACCAACGCATTTTGGTGGTGGGTGATTTTGATGCCGACGGGGCAACCAGTTGCGCCGTTGCGCTGCGAGCACTAAGGGCAATGGGTGCGACGCAAGTTGATTATTTGGTGCCCAATCGCTTTGAGTTTGGCTATGGGCTGAGTGCTGAGCTGATGGGCGTGGCCAAAGCGCGATCGCCTGAGCTGATTTTAACCGTTGATAACGGCATTTCTTCGCATGCCGGTGTCGACGCGGCCAATGCGCTGGGTATTCAGGTGGTCATTACCGATCATCATCTCCCGGCTGACACGCTGCCAGCGGCCACAGCGATTGTGAACCCGCATGTTGATTCTGCCGGGTTTGCCGGGCAGGCACTCGCCGGGGTTGGCGTGTGTTTTTATTTAATGTTGGCACTACGCAGCGAATTGCGCGAGCAAAACTGGTTCACGGGCACGCGCGCTGAGCCGGGATTGAGCCAGCTGCTTGATTTAGTCGCGCTTGGCACGATTGCTGATGTTGTGCCCTTTGATCGGGTTAACCGGCTGTTAGTTGAACAAGGCTTACGCCGAATTCGCGCCGGCCAGGGCAGCCCTGGCATACAAGCACTTTTGCAAGTCGCCGGTCGAGATCCCACCACGGCCTGTGCCAGTGATTTAGGCTTTGCCGCCGCGCCCCGGCTCAATGCAGCGGGGCGACTGGCTGATATTGGCTTCCGGACTCAGACATTATTAGCCGATGCACCCGCTTCGGCAAAATCGCTAGCGCAATCGCTGGAGGCGCTTAATAAAGAGCGCCGCGC
>CAJXMZ010000026.1 GCA_913056315.1 uncultured Ectothiorhodospiraceae bacterium | reverse complement strand
GGCCAACCGCCACTGGCCATTGGCTTGTCGCACATAAACGATATCACCGGCGCTGAGGACATCGCTGGCTTGTTCAGGTGACGGCCCCATCGCGTTGCGGCTGTACTGCGGCCGCGCCCAGCTCATCCCGTCCCAAGACAAATCAACGCGCTCACCATCAACATCAACCAACGTCGCGCTGCGCTCAGACACCGCGCTAACGGCCGCTACCACTAAATCGCCGGGGGTGGCGTACGCCTGCAGTTCAGCGCTCAGCGCGCTTGGATCGTCGCGGGTTAATAACTCCGGCTCGAGCGCGCCGGCAGGGCCGCGGTACCCATGGCGTTCATCATATCCGTGCAGCCCACCCCGCAATGCCGCTCGGGCGGCCTGTTGTCGCTTGGTATCAACCGTGGTGTAAACCCGATACCCACCGGTGTAGGCGGCCTGCGCACCATAGCGATCGACCATCCACGCGCGCGCCATTTCGGCGATATACGGCGCTGTCACGGTTGGCTGCCGGCGATGACGCTCAGCCGTAATGGGCATGGCCATCGCCTGTTCAAAGCGTTCGCGGTTAATAAATCCGCGCTCGAGCATGCGCTCAAGCACATAACCACGGCGCTGTAATGCACTTTGTGGATCAGCAATTGGGTTCCAAGCCGACGGCGCCTTCGGTAACCCAGCAATCATTGCTTGCTGGGCCAGCGTGAGTGATGACAACGGCGCGCCGTAGTACACCTCAGCCGCAGCGGATACACCGTAGGCGCGCTGGCCTAAGTAAATCTTATTTAGATACAGCTCAAGGATGGTTTGCTTATCAAGCTCACGCTCAATGCGCAGGGCCAGCAAGATCTCTCGCAATTTACGCAAGTAAGTGCGCTCAGAGGTTAAAAAGAGATTGCGCGCAAGCTGCATGGTGATTGTGCTGCCGCCCGGGCCTTTCTCGCCAGTGCGAACTAAGTACCAAACCGCGCGTGCAAGGCCTTGATAATCTACGCCGGGATGTTGGTAGAAGCGCCGGTCTTCGGCTGCAATAAAGGCTTGCTGCATCGATTGTGGAACATCGCTAAGGCGAATCGGCGTGCGCCGCATTTCGCCAAACTCGTCAATTAACTCACCTTCAGCGGTGTAAACACGCAACGGCACTTGCAGTTCGACATTGCGAACTTCCTCAACACTCGGCAGACCGGGGGCAAGCCAAACGTACGCAAGCATCATGCCGCCGGCCATTAACAACATGAGCGCAACCAGTCCGGCGATTAGCTGCGGAGAACGCTTGATGATGCGACCCATCGAAACCCTTAAAAAAATGCTGAGCGTGCCAAGGCAGTATAGCACCGGGTTGTTTGACTTCCCGCGCCCAAAAAAGTGTAAAAATCGGCTAGCTCGCAATGTCTGGCGACTGAGTTCGGCCCATCCACTGGGCATTGATATCGGACACAGCGCGATTAAAGTCGTTGCACTGGATGCGCGGCGCGACCCCCCTTGCATTGCCGGCTACGCCATCGAACCCAGACCCTCGCTCGCGCAAGCGACCAGTGCCAAAGCGATTGCGCAAGCCGTTAGCCGCGCCACTGAAGCCACCGGCGATGTGGCCATTGCGCTGCCATCTGCCGCCACGCTTAATCGCTTGATTACGCTGCCGGCCGGCCTCAACGACGCGGCTATCACCGCGCGTATGCAGTTCGCCATGCAACAAGCGCTGCGCCAACCGCCGAATGCGCTCTACTATGATTTTCAGCCACTGCATGACCCGGCAGCCGATACCACTGAATATGCGCTCACCGCCTGTCGCCGAGATGACCTCGAAGGGCCTGTTGCGCTGCTAAAAGCCGCCCATCTCAATTGCCAGATTGTTGACAGCCAAGCTCATGCCCTGGCCCGGAGCGTGCAAATCGCCACACCAAAGCCCGCGTCGAACAGCGTGATCGGCCTAATCGATATCGGCCAAACCACGCTGCATTTGAGTGTGCTCCACCAGCAACGACTGATTCACAGCCAAGACGATGCACTGCCTGAACAGCCGACGGCTGCCAACCTACAAACCGCCGTTAGCCGCGCGCTTGCGCTCTATCAAAGCAACCCCGACCATCCGACTATCGAGCGTTTAAACGTCAGTGGCGGCGGCGCTGAGCCACTCATAAATCAACCCGAGCGCGTAATCGATGAATTACCGCTAGAACCCGTCAACCCGTTGCCCAAGCTCGGCACCCACGAAACCATTGATCCGGCTGCCATCCAGGCCGATCTGCCGCGTTTACTCATCGCGCTTGGGTTAGCCCTGCACGCCAGTGATACCCATGCCCATTGGCGTTAATTTGCTGCCTTGGCGAAGCCAGCGCGCGACCCGCCAGCGCCGCGTGTTTGGTCTTGCCCTTGCCACCCTTGGCCTACTTGGGCTGAGTTTAATGTGGGCCGCCAGCGTCGCGATTGACCCGGCGCGCCAGCATCAGGCTGACACCAACGCCAAGTTACGCGCACAGATGAATACCCTAAGCGCGCGTGTCAGCGAATACCGTCAGCTCGAACAGCACCTCCAAACGCTGACTCAGCGTACAACCGCGCTCGCCCGTATCAATCAGCAGCAAGCCAGCGATTTCACAGCCCTAGCGGCTGCCATTCAGGCATTACCGCCTGCCATTGTTTTAAGCGCGCTTGAGCAAACGCCAAGCGCCATTACCTTACGCGGCCACACGCAAACGCCCGAGACATTGCCGCGTGCTTTAAAACGGCTACGTGAGCACGCGGCTTTTCACTCAGCAGCGCTAAAAACCCTGCAGCCCGGCAACCAAGCACCGGGTAGCAGCGCGCTCACCATTGCTGCCCAACGCAACCCTGGGGCGCCATGAGCCGCATCACCCTAGTGATTGGCATGTTGACTGCCAGTCTTGGGCTGGGTTGGTTGCTATTTTTAGGGCCGGCGCTTAGCGACTTGCATGCGGTTGAAGCCAAGCAAACGCAACTCCACGATCGGATTAGTGCGGCCAGTCAGCTCAGCAATCAGCTCGAGCGCATACGCGGTGATTACGCCAGCCAACAACGCGCCTACCAACGAGTCGCCACACGGTTACCCAATAGCGCAAAAATAGCCAGATTGCTGCAAGTCATCACCGCCAACACGCAGCATCAAGGGCTTCGTTTACGCGCCCTGACCCCCGGGCCAATCAGCGTGGAGAGCTTTTATAAAAGCCAATCCATAGCGCTGACTGTGCAGGGTTATTGGCCCGAACTCGGCGCCTTTATCGAGCGCATTAGTCACCTGGCTCGATTGGTTAGCCTTGAGCGGTTGCAATGGCAACCCGTGCAGGGCGATACAGCCGGGGATCAGCAACAAATTCAGCTGACATTGCGCGCTTACTGGCACCACCACCCCGACGATGCGCCAGTGGCGCCAAAACGGGTTAATCGTGCGCTGATACCACCGCACTCGAACACCCACTCAAACGCGCTCTCAGCCCAAGCCAACCCCTTTGTTGCTGGCGTTGACACCACTACACCCGGGTTAGGCAAGGGCATTGTCTATCAGGGAAGAATTCGCGTTGATGGCACAGTTTGGGCATTGCTACGCCGGCCAAACGGCAAGGTCATTCGGCTACAAAGTGGCGAGCATTTGCCAAGCGGCAAGGGGCAAATCGGTCGGATCGACCCCAAGCGCATCACCATTGAGCCAACTCCAGGGGATTAACGATGTCTATGACTGTGATTCGGCTGTTACTTTTGCTGCTCGCCGGCGTTTGGTGGATAACGCCGGCAGCCGTTGCGTTGGCTGCCGATTCCCAGGTGCGAATTGATGCCGATAACATGGCTTTGCCCGCGTTAATCGATCACATTGAGGCGGTTGCTCCGGGCGCGCTCGATCGTGCACAAGCACAACAACTGGATACCGCAGCGTCAAACGCAGGCGGGTCTGGCGCAGACCAAACAACCCACTACATCGATATCAAATATGCGCGCGCTCGCCAGCTTGCCGATTTGATTGATGCCCAACAGGTGCGCGTCGATGAGCGCACCAACACGTTGGTGGTGACAGCCACCCCCGCGGCGCTGCGCCGGGTTAAGGCGCTGGTTGAGCAGCTGGATGTTCCGATCCGTCAGGTCCTTATCGAAGCCCGCATTGTGATCGCCAGCGAAGATTTTAGTGATGCCATTGGCGTGCGCTTTGGCGCACAGCGTCGCAATCAAACCGGCGAGACCACCATTACCAGCGGTGGGCGATTAAATGAGCAAGGCCTCATGGTGGACTTGCCCGTGGGCAATGCCGCCGGTTCGGCTGGCCTCGCCATTGGCAAGGTTGGCAGCTATTTGCTCCAGCTCGAGCTCTCCGCAATGGAGAGTGAGAACCGCGGCGAGATCATCTCAAGCCCACGGGTCGTGACCGCCAGCCATCAACAAGCGCAAATTAAACAAGGCGTACAAATCCCCTTCGAACAAGCCACATCCAGCGGCGCGACCAGCATTGCCTTTCGTGAAGCGGTACTCGGGCTAGTCGTAACCCCGCGCATCACACCGAATGACCACATCCAGCTCGCACTGGCGGTTAATCAAGACAGCCGCGGCGAAGAAACCCCAGAGGGACCGGCCATCAATACGCAGTCAGTGCAAACCAACGTCCTCGTCGCCGATGGCGAAACGGTGGTGCTGGGCGGTGTGTTTGAACACACGCGTCGAGCCGGCGTTGAGCGGGTCCCCGTTTTATCCGACCTGCCGTTAATTGGTGGTCTATTTGAACGCCGTCAGCAGGTGGACGATCGCAGTGAATTACTGGTTTTTGTCACTCCGCGCATTCTCGCGCCACCCGTGCCGGCGTCAAAAGCGTTAGAATCGCTACCATGAATCATGTCGATCGCATCTTTTTAGTCGGCCCCATGGGCGCAGGCAAAAGCACAATCGGACGGCGCTTAGCCGAGCGCTTAGGGTTATCGTTTATTGATCTGGACCAAACGATTGAAACGCGAACGGGTGTTGATATCGCTAGAATTTTCGATATTGAGGGCGAAACCGGCTTTCGGCGACGCGAATCCGCTCTACTGGATGAGCTCACTCAACTCAAAGGCACGGTGCTGGCCACGGGCGGTGGCGCCATACTCGACCCTAAAAGTCAGCAGCATTTAAGTGCGCGAGGAGTGGTTGTTTATTTGCGCGCTCAAGTCGCCACCCAGCTTGCGCGCACCCGCAACAGCGATCGCCCTTTGTTGCGCAGTGATAACCCGGCCAACCGGTTAACCGAGTTAATTGAAATTCGTGATCCGATTTATACCGCGCTTGCCGATGTTGAGATTGACACTGAAAATGGCAACCCAGAGCGCTTAGCTGAGCAAATTGCTGAGCGCATCCAGCAAAGCGGGGCCCACTAAATGCAAGCGCCCATGCGTAAAGTCAACGTGAGCCTAGGTGCGCGCAGCTACCCGATTGAAATTGGTCGCGGACTGATCGACAGCACGAATGTGTTAGCCCATGCCGCACCAGCGCGGCAAGTGATGGTGGTTACCAACGCCGCCATCGCGCCGTTATATCTGCCCGCGCTGCGCCAGGCGTTGGGTGATCGACACGTTATTCATGTCGCACTGCCCGATGGTGAACAAGAAAAACGCCTTGAGTCGATGCTCCCGATTGTTGATGAAATGCTCGTCAATGGATTTGATCGTGATTGTTTAGTGATTGCCCTGGGCGGAGGTGTCATCGGTGACTTGGCGGGCTTTGTTGCCGCTACTTATCAACGCGGCGTGGGTTACGTGCAGCTCCCCACCACTTTGCTCGCGATGGTGGATTCATCGGTTGGGGGCAAAACCGGCGTGAATCACCCGCGCGGCAAAAATATGATCGGCGCTTTTCATCAACCGCTTGCCGTGATCGCCGATCTGAATGTCCTCTCGACGCTGCCCGACCGAGAGCTTCGCGCCGGCCTGGCGGAAGTCATTAAATACGCACTCTTAGGTGATGCGGAGTTTCTACTTTGGCTTGAGGCGAATATGGACGCAGCGCTAGAGCGCGACACAACGGCATTGGCCTATATCGTAGAGCGCTGTTGCCAAAACAAAGCCGCCATTGTGGCTGCCGACGAGCGCGAGACCGGTGAGCGGGCTTTACTCAATTTAGGCCATACCTTTGGTCATGCGATCGAGGCGGCTCGTGGCTATGGCGACTGGCTCCATGGCGAGGCGATCGCCGCGGGCATGTGTATGGCCGCCACGATGTCAGCGCGACTGGGGTGGATCAGCGCCGCCGATCGTGATCGTGCCATCGCCCTAATCGCCAAGGCTGGATTGCCAACCAAAGCCCCTAACGACATTAGCCCCGAGCGTTGGCGTGAATTTATGGCCCGAGACAAAAAAAATCGCGACGGCAAAATGCGCTTAGTGCTACTAAAGCGTTTGGGACAGGCCGTCGTTAGCAGCGATTACGATGCCGATTCACTCGATCAAACGCTGGCGCAGGCCTGCGATGGTTGAAATAAATAATGACCCAGCGGGGCTAGCGCCCTATGCATGCCGGCCATCCTTGAGTCACGGACGCCGACATGATGACCCACGGCCAGATCTGCGCAATGCGTTTCAGCGCGATCGCGACCGCATCATTCATAGTGCTGCATTTCGCCGTTTGGAGTACAAAACGCAGGTTTTCGTCAACCACGAAGGCGACCTATTTCGTACGCGCTTAACGCACAGCCTTGAAGTCGCCCAAATCGCGCGCACGATCGCTCGCGCGATGGGACTCAATGAAGATTTAACCGAGGCCATCGCACTGGCTCACGATTTAGGCCACACCCCGTTTGGTCATGCCGGGCAAGAAGCCCTTGATGAGTGTATGCACCCCTATGGCGGCTTTGAGCATAATCTGCAATCGCTGCGCGTAGTTGATGTACTCGAAGGCCGCTACCCCGACTTTGATGGGCTAAACCTAAGCTTTGAAACCCGTGAGGGTCTCGTCAAACGCTGCCCGCCCAAGCAAGCCAAGCGGCTTGGCGCGATTGGCCAGCGCTTTATCGACGGTACTCAGCCCTCGCTTGAAGCCCAGCTGACCAACATTGCCGATGAAATTGCCTACAACAGCCACGACGTTGACGATGGCTTGCGCGCGGGGCTGCTCGATCTTGATCAGCTGCTCAGTGTCGAATGGGTTGCCACATTGCATACCCAAGCACTGCAAAGACACCCCAACTTAAGCGGCCGTCGTTTGATCTATCGCATTGTTCGCGATCTCATCGCCAGCCAAGTCCATGACCTCATCGAAGCCAGCCAAGCGCGCATTCAGGCAGCCGCGCCCGCAAGCGCCGATGCCGCACGCGGGTTGGACACGCCGCTCATTGGCTTTAGCGCTGCCATGCTGACCCAACATCACGCGCTAAAGCGGTTTTTATTTGACCAACTCTATTGCCACCACCGTGTTCACCGCATGACAACCAAATCCGCCCATGTTGTGCGCGAGCTTTTTTCTACATTAATGGGGGATACCCGATTATTGCCACCGCAGTATCGACTGGCGGCAAAAGCACGACATGCTGAGCGCGGTGAACGCGGTCAGGCACGGGTGGTGGCTGATTATATTGCCGGCATGACCGATCGGTTTGCCCTCGATGAACACGAGCGGCTCCTCACCCCCAAACGCCTACCTTGAAGTTGCTCAAATAGCGGGGCTGGGCTATATTGGGTGCCCATTTGCCCCGTGTTTTGGGAAGCGATCGCCCAACGATCCGCCCACAAACTCCGCACCCACTTTTAATCAACATTGAGAGGCAGTTCGCGTGAGGCAGCTACCGTTTACCCGCCCGACTCTCTATCGCCCCGAATTCGAGCGCGACAACTGCGGCTTTGGCCTCATCGCGAACATGGACGGGCAACCCAGTCATTGGTTATTAGAAACGGCTATTTCGGCACTGGCCCGGCTAACGCATCGCGGCGCCGTCGCCGCCGATGGCAAAAGTGGTGACGGTTGCGGGTTGCTGATTAAGCCGCCCGAGGAATTTTTACGCCAAGCCGCCAGCGCCGAGGGCATCCACCTGGACGAGCGCTTTGCGACCGGCTGTGTATTTTTAAGCCATGACGCCAGCATTGCAGCGCATGCCAAAGCAACGCTTGAGTCGGCATTAGCTAACTATGATCTGCCAGCAGCCGGCTGGCGGGCCGTTCCGGTTGACCCAAGCGCTTGCGGCAAACAAGCGCTTGCGACCCTGCCGGATATTGCGCAGGTTTACGTCAATGCGCCGAGCGAAATGGAAGAGCCCGAATTTGAGCGCCGGTTGTTTATGGCCCGGCGTCAGGCCGAAAAGGCGCTAGAAGATAACGATCCTGACTTCTACATCCCCAGCTTGTCGGCTCGCGTGCTCTCGTATAAGGGGCTGGTGATGCCCGAGAACCTGGCCGCGTTTTATGTCGATCTACAGGACCCCGCGCTAAAGACCGCCTTAGCGGTTTTCCATCAGCGCTTTTCCACCAATACCTTGCCGCAGTGGCGGTTGGCGCAGCCCTTTCGCTACCTTGCCCACAACGGCGAAATTAATACCATTCAGGGCAACCGCAACTGGGCCTTGGCGCGGGCGTATCGGTTTAATACCCCGTTACTACCCGACATTGAAGCCATTCAGCCGTTGGTTAACCTTACCGGGTCAGACTCATCCAGTCTCGACAATATGCTCGATGTGTTGATTACCGGTGGGATGGACATCTTTCGTGCCCTGCGCTTATTGATTCCGCCGGCTTGGCAAAACGTTGAAACCATGGACCCCGACTTGCGGGCGTTTTATGAGTTTCACTCCCAGCATATTGAGCCTTGGGATGGACCGGCGGGCATCGTGTTAACCGATGGCCGCCACGCCGCCTGTGCGCTTGATCGCAACGGTCTGCGCCCAGCGCGCTGGGTTATTACCAAAGACCGGCATATTACGCTGGCCTCAGAGGTTGGAGTTTGGGACTACGACCCCGCCGATGTGGTCGAAAAGGGCCGTTTGCGCCCCGGCGAAATGCTTGCCGCTGACACCCAAACCGGCGAGCTGTTGCGGCCTGACATGATTGATGAGCGGCTTAAAAACCGGGCGCCCTATAAACGCTGGTTAGCCCAGCATTCACGCGCTGTGCCCTCCAGCCTCGAGCCTGGCGCTGAGCGCGAGCCCGTGTCGGCCGATCAAATGCAGGTCTACCAAAAGCAATTTGGTGTGACCTTTGAAGAGCGCGACATTGTCACTCGCACACTGGCCCAAGGTGGCCAAGAGGCTGTCGGCTCAATGGGTGACGATACCCCGATGCCGGTGCTCTCACAGCAAGTTCGCCCGCTCTATGATTACTTTCGTCAGCAGTTCGCGCAGGTAACCAACCCCGCGATTGATCCGCTGCGCGAACAAATTGTCATGTCGCTTGAAACCGTGTTTGGGCCGGAGAAAAATCTTTTCGAAGAGATTGAAGACCACGCCAAACGCTTAGTGCTTGATTCGCCGATTCTGTCCGACGGTAAATTTTTGGGTTTACTCCAAGCCCATCAAGATAATGCGGCCACGCATCAGGTGGATTTGAGCTATCCCAGCTCAGGCAACCTAAAGGCGGCTGTCGAGGCGATTTGCGAGCAGGCTGCACAAGCTGTGCGTGATGGCGCAAGTCTGTTGGTGCTGTCTGATCGGGCGTTGAATGCTGAGCGCATCCCCGTGCACGCCCTGCTAGCGACCGGCGCGGTCCATCATCACCTGGTTAAAACCGGGTTGCGCTGTGATACCAACATCATTGTCGAGACTGGCACGGCGAGAAACAGCCACGAATGCGCCGCGCTCATTGGTTATGGCGCCACGGCGATTTACCCGTATCTGGCCTACGATGTGGTCCAAGACCAGCTGCGCTGTGGCGAGATAAAAGGCGCGGCCTTGCCCGATTTATTGCGCAACTATCGCAAGGGTCTGAACAAAGGGTTGTACAAAATCCTTTCAAAAATGGGCATCTCCACGATTACCAGCTATCGCGGTGCCCAACTATTTGAAATTGTTGGCTTTCATGACGAGGTAGTCGACCAGTGCTTTAAAGGCACCGTATCGCGCATTCAAGGGGCTGACTTTAGCGATCTTGAGGCCGACCAGCGCCACCTTCATGAGCAAGCATGGCGGCGCAGCCTAGCGCTTCCGCAGGGCGGGCTGTTTAAGTACGTCCACGGTGGCGAATACCATGCGTACAATCCTGATGTCGTCGCCTCGCTGCAAGAAGCGGCCTACTCCGGCGATTACAATCAGTACAAAGTGTACGCAGACACCGTTAACACCCGGCCGGTCGCCGCCCTGCGTGATCTCATGCAACTGCGCGAGGGCCAATCCATCCCGGTTGATGAGGTTGAGCCGCTCGAAGCCATTCTCAAGCGCTTTGATTCAGCCGGTATGTCACTCGGCGCGCTGTCACCCGAAGCGCATGAAGCCTTATCTATCGCCATGAACCGCTTGGGTGGACGCTCCAACTCAGGTGAGGGCGGTGAGGACGAACACCGCTTTGACAATGAGCGCATGTCCAAAATCAAGCAGATCGCCTCGGGGCGCTTTGGCGTGACCCCGCATTATCTGCGTAATGCCGAGGTGTTGCAGATTAAGGTCGCACAAGGGGCCAAACCAGGCGAAGGCGGACAGCTGCCGGGCCACAAAGTCAACGACATGATTGCCCGGCTACGCTACTCCAAGCCCGGCGTAGCGCTTATTTCACCGCCACCGCATCACGACATTTATTCGATTGAGGATTTAGCGCAGCTAATTTATGACCTCAAACAGGTCAATCCCGATGCGCTGGTTTCGGTCAAACTGGTGGCTGAGCCTGGCGTTGGCACCGTGGCCGCCGGGGTGGCTAAAGCCTATGCCGATCTCATTACCATTTCTGGATATGACGGGGGCACCGGCGCCAGTCCGCTGACTTCGGTGAAGTACGCTGGCACGCCATGGGAGCTGGGGCTAACCGAGACCCATCAAACCCTGCGCGCTAATGACTTGCGCGATAAAATTCGCTTACAAACCGATGGTGGCCTAAAAACTGGGCTCGACGTCATTAAAGCAGCCATTCTTGGCGCTGAGAGCTTTGGTTTTGGCACCGCGCCCATGGTGGCCATGGGCTGTAAGTACTTGCGCGTGTGTCATCTGAATAACTGCCCAACCGGTGTGGCCACGCAGGAAAAAGTCCTGCGTATGAAACACTTCATTGGCACACCCGAGCGCGTGGCAAATTACTTTACGTTTGTGGCCATGGAAACCCGCGAGTGGCTGGCACGGCTGGGCGTGCGATCGCTGGAGGAGCTCATCGGTCGCATCGACTTACTTGAGGCGCGTGCGCCCGAAACCCCGCGTCAAGCCAAGCTCGACCTCAGCCCGATTCTCTCGGACGGTGGGCTTGATCCGGCATTGCCAACGCATTGCACAACGCCTAGCAACTTACCATTTGACCGCGGCGAGCTGGCCGAGCAAATGGTTAAAGACGCGCTCCCGGCCATTGAAGCCAAACGCGGCGGTGATTTTCACTATGCCGTTCGCAACGACGATCGATCGATCGGTGCACGCCTATCGGGCGAAATTGCGGTGCGGCATGGCAACTTAGGCATGAGCGCCAACCCAATTCGCTTACATTTGAACGGCAGTGCAGGACAAAGCTTTGGCGTGTGGAACGCGGGTGGCTTGGAAATGTTCTTGCATGGCGATGCCAACGACTATGTCGGCAAAGGCATGGCCGGCGGTAAGCTGGTCGTCCAGCCGCCTGAGCAAAGCCGTTTCGAAAGTCAGAAAACCACTATTATTGGTAACACCTGTTTGTATGGAGCAACCGGCGGCAAGCTGTTTGCAGCCGGACAAGCGGGTGAGCGTTTTGCCGTTCGTAACTCCGGCGCCCACGCGGTGGTCGAGGGCGTGGGTGATCATGGGTGTGAGTACATGACCGACGGTGTGGTTTGTGTACTGGGTTCGACGGGGCTGAATTTTGGCGCCGGCATGACCGGTGGCATTGCCTTTGTGCTCGATCTTGAGAACCGCTTTGTCGATCGCTACAACCACGAGCTCATCGATATTCGACGCGTTCAAACCGAACCCATGACCGCACATCGCGAATTCCTTCGCGCCACCATCGAAGAGTTTGTCGAAGAGACTGGCTCGGCCTGGGGTCGTGAGATTTTGGATAACTTCCGTGATTACGTTGGCTGCTTTTGGCTGGTTAAGCCCCGCGCCGCTGACATTAACGAGGTATTGAACACGCTGCGCCAAGCAGCCTGAGCAGACTATGGGCAACTACTTTCAATTTATTGATGTGCCGCGCGAAGACACCGCTAAAACCGGTGCCAAAGCGCGTGTGGAAACTTTTAGCGAAATCTACGGTGATTTCAGCTCTGAGCATGCCGCCAGCCAAGCCGATCGCTGTGTGGAGTGCGGCAATCCCTATTGCGAATGGAAATGCCCAGTGCACAACTACATTCCCAATTGGCTCAAGCTCATTGCCGAAGGCAACCTATTTGAAGCCGCCGAGCTATCGCATAAAACCAACACCCTGCCTGAGGTCACCGGTCGGGTGTGCCCACAAGACCGGCTATGCGAAGGCGCCTGCACTCTGAACGATGGCTTTGGTGCTGTGACCATCGGGTCGGTTGAAAAATACATTAGCGACGAGGCCTTCAAACAAGGTTGGCGCCCGGATATGAGCGGCGTGGTCGCCACCGGCAAACGCGTCGCGGTTGTGGGCGCCGGCCCGGCTGGCTTGGGTGCGGCTGACATTTTGGTGCGCAATGGCGTCGAAGCGGTTGTCTTTGACCGCTACCCCGAAATTGGCGGCCTGCTCACCTTTGGCATTCCACCCTTTAAGCTTGAGAAAGACGTGATCGCCAATCGGCGCGAAATCATGGAAACCATGGGCGTGGAATTTCGCCTGGGCGTGAATATTGGCACCGACATCACCTACGAAGAACTCGAAGATGCGTACGATGCGGTGTTCTTAGGCATGGGCACGTACACCACTATGCGCGGCGGTTTTCCGGGTGAAGATAAGGAAGGCGTTTATGACGCCCTGCCGTATCTTGTCTCCAACATTAATCGCTTGATGAACTTTGAAAAGGATCCCGCAGAGTTTATCGATATGGATGGCCAGCGCGTTGTCGTGCTCGGGGGTGGTGACACCGCCATGGACTGTAACCGCACGGCATTGCGTCAAGGCGCAACCAGCGTGACCTGCGCCTACCGGCGTGATGAACAAAACATGCCCGGCTCGCGCCGCGAAGTCTCCAACGCCAAAGAGGAAGGCGTCGATTTTCGCTTTAACCGCCAGCCTGTGGAGATCGTCGGTGATGAGCGAGTGGAAGGGGTCAAAGTCGTTGAAACCCAGCTCGGCGCACCCGACGAGCGCGGCCGCCGCCGGCCTGAGGTCGTCCCAGGCAGTGAAGAGATTCTTCCCGCTGATAAGGTCGTGATCGCGTTTGGTTTTCGCCCGAATCCGCCGGAGTGGTTCGATACCCACGGCATTAGCGTTGATGAGCGCGAACGGGTGCGCGTGAGCAAAACCGGCAAACATCCCTACCAAACCGACAACCCCAACGTTTTTGCTGGGGGTGACATGGTGCGCGGCTCCGATTTGGTTGTCACCGCTGTATGGGAAGGACGGGAAGCCGCCAAGGGCATCCTCTCCTATCTCAAGGTTTAGGCCACTCGCGTGAGTGCGCTGCAAAACGACCGCCTTATTCGGGCGCTACTGAGCCAGCCCGTTGATCGCACCCCGGTGTGGATGATGCGCCAAGCCGGGCGCTATTTGCCCGAGTATCGTGAGCTGCGCGCACAAGCCGGCAGTTTTATGAACCTGTGCCAAAACCCTGAGCTTGCTTGCGAAGTGACTTTGCAGCCATTGCGGCGGTTTGATTTAGACGCGGCCATTTTGTTTTCGGATATTTTAACCGTGCCCGATGCCATGGGGCTTGGCCTGTACTTTGAGCCCGGTGAAGGCCCGCGCTTTGAGCGCCCGTTGCGCGATGCCGCGGCCATCAATGCCTTAACCATTCCCGACGTCGACACCTCGCTGCGCTACGTCACCGACGCGGTAACGAAGGTGCGCCAAGCCCTTGCCGGCCGTGTGCCCCTGATTGGTTTTGCTGGCAGCCCTTGGACGCTTGCCACCTATATGGTTGAAGGCGGGAGCAGCAAAGATTTTCGACATATTAAGGCGCTTGCCTACGATCAGCCCGCACTTTTAGAGCAGTTGCTAAGCAAAACCGCCAGCGCGGTAACGCACTACCTCAACGCCCAAATTGAAGCGGGCGCGCAGGCGCTTATGATTTTTGACACCTGGGGCGGGGCACTGGCCCACGATGCCTACCCGCGGTTTTCTCTGGCGTTTGCTGAGCAAATTATCGATGGTCTCATTCGCGAACGCGATGGCCAGCGAATTCCGGTGGTGTTTTTCACCAAAGGCGGCGCGGTGTGGCTTGAGCGTATTGCCCAATGCGGAGCCGATGCCTTGGGGGTGGATTGGACCATTTCGCTAACCCAGGCGCGCGCTCGGGTTGGCGATCAAGTGGCGCTGCAAGGTAATCTCGATCCGAGCATTCTCTACGCTGAGCCCCATGTTATTACGCGTGAGGTCGAACGGGTACTGGCTGAATTCGGCCATGGCAGTGGCCATGTCTTTAACTTAGGTCATGGCATTCACCCACAAATACCGCCTGAGCATGTGCAGGTCATGGTTGACGCCGTGCATCGCCTCAGCGCCGTTTGGCATGAGTAAAAACAAGCCGCGCATCCTTTCAGCCGGCGCGGTCATCGTGCGCGCCGAAGCCAATCAATGGCAGTTTTTACTCTTACGCGCTTATCAGTACTGGGACTTTCCCAAAGGCCGCACCGAAGCCGGTGAAACCCCCCTGCAAGCCGCGCACCGAGAAGTCGCAGAAGAAACCGGCATTACCGATTTACGCTTTCCATGGGGTGAAGATTTCACCGAAACCGGGCCTTATGCACGGGGCAAGGTAGCGCGTTATTATTTGGCGCTCACGCAAACGACTGAGGTGGTTTTGGGTATTGCCCCGGAGCTCGGCACCCCAGAGCATCATGAGTGGCGATGGGTGGATGAAAAAACCGCGTATCAGCTCACTGCACCGCGAGTTCGCCAAGTCCTTGACTGGGCCGTGCAGCGTTTGCCGCGGCAACCCGATATCGATACAAACCGCGACGATGAGGAACCCAAATCGTGAACTCCGGCACCCCTGCAGGCACGCATTTCCCGGTCACGCGCCCACGACGGTTGCGGCGCGATGAGCCCACGCGACGATTGGTGCGCGAAACCACCCTTAGCGTAGACGATCTCATTCAGCCGGTATTTGTTATTGAAGGCGAAGACTGTAGCGAACCCATTGCATCGATGCCGGGTATTGAGCGGCTGTCCATTGATCGTTTGCTAACGCAGGCACAGACCCTTGCCGATTTGGGCATTCCGGCATTAACCCTCTTTCCGGCTACCCCCACCAGTGCCAAAACCGCCGATGGGGCGGAAGCTTGGAACCCCGATGGGCTGGCTCAGCGAGCGATTCGGGCGCTCAAAGCGCAAGTGCCTAATATGCTGGTAATTACCGATGTGGCGCTTGACCCCTATACCAGCCATGGCCAAGACGGTTTGCTCGATGACCACGGTTATGTCGCCAATGACATCACCCTCGAGGCGCTCGTTAAACAAGCGCTTTCGCATGCGCAAGCGGGCGCTGACATCGTTGCACCCTCGGACATGATGGATGGCCGGGTTGGAGCGATTCGTCAGGCGCTTGAGGCGGCGGGATACGTTAACACCCGCATTCTTGCTTATGCCGCGAAATACGCCTCTGCCTTCTATGGCCCTTTTCGCGACGCGGTTGGCTCAGCCGCGCAACTAGGCGGGGGTGATAAGCGCACTTATCAAATGGATCCGGCCAACAGCCACGAGGCAATGCGTGAAATAGCGCTCGATATCGCCGAAGGCGCCGATATGATCATGATCAAACCGGGCATGCCCTATCTTGATGTCATTTCGCAGGCAAAACATCGCTTTCAAATGCCCACCTTCGCTTACCAAGTCAGCGGCGAATACGCCATGCTGAATGCCGCTTTTGATAACGGCTGGCTCGATCGCCGCGCTTGTGTCATGGAGTCGTTAATCGGCTTTCGTCGCGCCGGCGCAGATGCCATCCTGACGTACTTTGCGAAAGAAGTAGCGCAGTGGCTTGCCACCGGGCAGAGCGATTAAGCCCACATTTGGGAGGTCCTATGGACTTATATGCTGTTTTTGGCCACCCCATCGGCCATTCACTCTCACCGCGCATTCATCGACTGTTTGCTGAAGAAACCTCACAACAACTTGAATACGAGCGCCGCGAGCCGCCGCTCGATGGTTTTGCACAGGCGATAGCCGATTTTCAAAAAGCCGGCGGCCATGGCGCCAATGTGACTGTGCCGTTTAAAGAGGAAGCTTGGTCTTTATGCGACCAACGCAGTGAACGCGCCGAGCGCGCTGGTGCAGTCAACACGCTCATTTGTGGCGACGCCCTCTACGGTGACAACACCGATGGTGAGGGATTGATTAATGATCTGCGTAACAACTTAGGCGTTGGTCTGGCCGGTAAACGCCTGCTCGTCATTGGCGCCGGCGGCGCGGCTCGTGGCGTGCTCGCCCCCTTGCTCGCCGAACAACCCGCCAGCCTAACAATCGCCAACCGCACCGCCGACCGAGCGCAAGTTTTGGCAACCGCCTTTCGCGATATCGGTGCCGTTGAGGGTGTGGGCCTTGAGGCACTCGCCGGTGAGCGTTACGAAGTGGTTATTAACGCAACCTCCAGCGGCATGAATAACGAAACGCCCGAATTACCCGCAAGCATTGTCGCGGATGGGGCAACGGCTTATGACATGTTCTATAGCGCCGAGCCAACGCCCTTTTTACAGTGGGCCTATAGCCATGGCGCATTTCGCACCCGCGATGGATTGGGCATGTTGGTTGAACAGGCCGCTGCCTCCTTTGAATTGTGGCGAAAAATTCGTCCGAGCACCGAACCGGTGATTGAAGCACTGCGTAACGACACTCGCGCCTAAGCCCTATGGCTTGGCAGGCTAGCGCCAGTCCTGACGCGCTGCTCGTGTTACTGGTGGGCGGCGCCACGCTATTGGCCATTGTTTTGCGCCATCTGCTGGCGCTGGTCAATCTGCCCGCGTTGGTGGGCTATATCGCCATTGGGCTGGGCTTACGCCTAGCCGATAACAGCCTCGGGCTACTGCGGCCTGAGGTAATGGCTGCCTTTGAGCTATTGGCTGCTCTGGGTCTGGTTGCACTGCTCTTTCGTGTGGGCTTGGGCAGCAACCCTCGCGCGCTGCTGGATAAACTGCCTGGCGCAACATTCATTTGGGTAGTCAGCATCGCCATCGCAGGCGTGGCGGGCTACGTCGCCGCGCGTTGGATTGGGTTTGAACCGCTGCCATCACTGGTTGCCGGCATTGCACTCACGGCAACCAGCATTGGGGTGTCGATCCCCCCGTGGCAAGAGGCCGGCGCGCTTAACAGCGAAAGCGGGTCGTTAGTACTGGATGTTGCTGAGCTTGATGATATTTCTGGGGTAGTGCTCATGGCGCTGTTACTCAGTCTTATTCCCACTCTCAGCGCACAGGGTGCGGTCAATTGGTCCAGTGTCGGTATGACCGGGCTTGGCTTGCTCAGCCAACTGGCTTTGTTCACCCTAGCCTGCTGGTCATTCGCACACTGGTTGGAGCCACCATTGGCGCGCTTTTTAGCCAGTCGCGAAAAGCCGCCGGCGCGCATGCTGGTGGTGGTCTCTATTGGCAGTCTCATTGCTGCCATCGCCGGGATGCTCGGCTTTTCATTGGCTGTCGGGGCATTGTTTGCAGGTTTGGTCTTTAGCAAAGCCCCCAGACGCGTTCGCCAAGATCGCACCTACATCGCGTTGCACGATTTTTTAGCGCCGTTTTTCTTTATCGGCATTGGCCTGAAGCTTGAGCCCGCCGCTCTCACCGGGGCCATAGGGGCAGGCTTTGTGTTACTGGCAGCCGCGGTTGTTGGCAAGTTAATCGGTACCGCTCTCCCCGCCTATTGGGTTGCGCCCAAAGGCAGTGCTTTGCCGATCGGGATGAGCATGGTTC
>CAJXMZ010000025.1 GCA_913056315.1 uncultured Ectothiorhodospiraceae bacterium | reverse complement strand
TATTTGTGCGCTTGGTCGAGGATGCGGACACGCTCAAGATAATGCATGGCCGTTTCAATGGCTTCTTTGCGCGGGGTTTTACGCACCCAGATGGGGGCGAGCAAACAGTTTTCGAGCACACTTAAATGCGGAAAAAGATTGAAATGTTGAAACACCATCCCGACCTCGCGGCGGATGGCTTCGATGTTTTTTACATCGGCATTGAGTTCAACCCCATCCACCGTAATCTGACCTCGCTGGTGAGGTTCTAGATGGTTAATGCACCGAATAAAAGTCGATTTTCCTGACCCGGAGGGGCCACAAACAACGATTCGCTCGCCTTTTTCGACGGTTAGGTTGAGTGACTTAAGCACATGAAACTCGCCAAACCATTTGTTGAGGTCATTCACCACAATAATGTCGTTGCCCTCAGCGGCTGAGGCAAGCGTGGAATCGGTTGCAGTCGCCGGCTCCGATGCAGTGTCTGATGCCATTTAAAGACCCTTCCTAGTTAATTGCGGTGCCCAGTCTCAAGCGATTTCTCAAGACGGTGGCTATAGCGCGACATACCAAAACAAAAAACCCAAAAGCAAAATGCGACAAACAAATAGCCCTCGGCCATGACGTTATCCCAAGCCGGATCACTGAGTGTGGATTTAACCGCGCCCAAAATATCGAATAGGCCAATAATCAACACCAAGGTGGTGTCTTTAAACAACGAGATGACCGTGTTCGCGATGCCGGGAATCACAATTTTGAGTGCCTGCGGCAGAATGATTAACCGCATTCGGCGCCAATAACCCAGCCCTAAGGCTTCGGCAGCCTCGTACTGGCCTTTAGGGATGGCTTGTAGCCCACCCCGCACGACCTCGGCCATATAGGCTGATTGAAAAAACACAATACCCACCAGCGCGCGCATGAGTTTATCGAACGTGACCCCGTCGGGCAGAAATAACGGCAACATGACAGAGGCCATGAACAAAATCGTAATCAGCGGCACAGCGCGCCAAAACTCAATAAAAATCACGCAAATGCCCCGAATGATGGGCATATCAGAGCGGCGGCCCAGCGCAAGCGCAACGCCAATGGGTAGGGCGGCGAGAATGCCGACATAGGCCAAAATCAAGGTGAGCATCAAACCACCCCATTTGGATGTCGCCACCGACTCAAGCCCAAAATGGCCGCCGCTAATGAAGATGTAAGCCGCAATCGGTAGCCCACTAATGCCAAATAATGCCAACCACTTTCGCAGTTTGGCTGGCGTGGGTAGAAACTGCGGAATGACCGTTAGAGCAAAGAGAATAAATACCAGGTTGGGCCGCCAGCGCATTGCTTCGGGGTAGAACCCATAGATAAAAAATCCTAAGCGCTGTTCGATAAATACCCAGCAGGCGGCGTTGGCAACGCACGACTCTGGGCCTGCACCAAGAAATACCGCATCAATAAACGCCCAATTGATCAGCGGAATGAGCCAGCTGAGCAGTAGGTAACCAAGCCCCAGGGTGATGATGCTGTTGTACCAAGTCGAAAATAGGTTCTCCCGCAGCCAGCCGATTAGGCCACGATTCACAATAGGCGCCGGCAGATCGGGGCTTGCTTTATGCACACTCATTGCGTTCAGCGCTCCTCAAGTGCAACGGCGCGGTTGTAGATATTCATCAATAGCGAGATCGCTAGGCTGATAACTAAGTAAACGGCCATGGTCATGGCGACAATCTCTACGGCCTGACCCGTTTGGTTGAGCGTGGTTCCCATAAAGACGTTGACCAAATCGGGGTAACCAATCGCCACCGCCAACGACGAATTCTTGGTGAGGTTTAAATATTGACTGGTTAACGGCGGAACAATTACCCGCAGTGCTTGGGGTATGACAACCAAGCGCAAGATCCGGCGAGCTGGAAGCCCTAGCGCCTCTGCTGCTTCGGTTTGGCCTTCGCTTACTGAGACGATGCCCGAGCGTACAATTTCGGCGATAAATGTGGCGGTATATAACGTCAGCGCGAGTAGCAGCGCGCCAAGCTCGGGAATGGCGGTAATTCCGCCTTGAAAATTAAACCCACCCAGTGCCGGTATATCCCAGCCAACCGGGCCACCCGCAATGAAGTAAGCCAGCACGGGCAAACCCGGGATGGCCACAAGCGCAATAGGCAAAACCGGGAATATTTGCCCCGTTGCCGCCTGACGACGGCGTGCCCAGCGCGCGGTAAAAAAGGTGCCAATGAGAGCAACGCCCAGTGCTGCGACCATCATCCAAGCGCCTGGCTCAAACACCGGCTTAGGAATCACGATGCCGCGATTGCTCATGAACGCTGCATCGGCAATGTTAACGGCTTGCCGGGGGCCAGGAAGTGCCCCAAGCACAGCGAAATACCAAAAGAAAATTTGCAGTAATAACGGAATATTGCGAAAGATTTCGATGTACGCCAGCGAGACTTTAGCGACTAACCAATTGCTAGAGAGTCTTGCGATACCAACGATAAAGCCCACCAGCGTGGCGAAAATAATCCCCAGACCGGAGACAAGCAGCGTGTTAGCAATGCCGACAACAAACGTCCGGCCGTAGGTCATGGTTTCGTTGTACTCAACCAAACTCATGATAATGCCAAAACCCGCGCTTTCATTGAGAAAGCCAAACCCGGTGCTTATGCCCCGGCTTGCCATGTTGTTAATGGTGTTTTGAAACAGGCTGTAACCAATCCAAGCAACAACCGCGACCGCGAGCACCTGAAATGCCGCCGCGCGAATACGCGGATCGTTCCACGGCTTCGGTCGTGCTGGCCGGATTAGATTGTCAGCATCAGCCATTGTATTAAGCCATTGATTGGCAGGTTAAAAGTCAACGGGACGCGATGGCCGCGTCCCGTTTTGCTTACTCAACCCTTACCGGAATGGTGGGGCGTAGAGAATGCCGCCGTCAGTCCACAGTGCGTTGGTGCCGCGCTGTAGGCCAATCGGCGTGTTCGGGCCGACGTTGCGCTCGAACATCTCTTCGTAGTTACCGACTTGGCTGACCACATCAACCATAAAGTCATCATCTAAGCCAAGAATTTCACCCATGTTGCCGTCGGTGCCAACAATGCGCTGAACGCTTGGATTATCCGAGCTGAGCATGCTATCCACGTTGCTTGAAGTGATGCCGTATTCTTCGGCATTAATCTGACCAAACAACACCCATTTGACCACGTTAAACCACTCATCGTCGCCCTGACGCACGACTGGGCCGAGTGGCTCTTTGGAGATAATGTCGGGTAGCACTTCAGCTGAGCTTGGATCACTGAGCTGCGTGCGCAGCGCGGCCAGCTGTGAAGTATCCGAGGTCAAAACATCACACCGGTTGTTATCAAAGCCCTGAGCACTGGCCTCAGAGGTATCAAACACCACGGCTTCATAGCTCATATCGTTGGCCCGGAAGTAATCGGCCAGATTAAGCTCAGTTGTTGTGCCGGCCTGCGTGCAAACCGCGGCACCATCCAGTTGTAGGGCACTATCAATGCCTAAGGCTGTTTTGACCAAAAAGCCTTGGCCGTCGTAGTAGTTGGTGCCGGTAAAGTTCAAACCTAGCGATGCATCACGTGTGGTTGTCCACGTGGTGTTACGCGAGAGCATGTCAATCTCACCGGATTGCAACGCGGTAAAGCGCTCAGCTGCCGTGAGCGGAATAAACTCAACGGCGGTCGAGTCACCCAACACAGCCGCGGCTACTGCTCGGCAGGTGTCTACATCAAGCCCCGTCCAGTTACCGCTGCTGTCCGGCTGAGAAAAACCCGGTAAGCCGTTACTCACGCCACAGCGCAGTTCGCCGGCACTTTTAACGTCATCAAGCGTGGCTGCCTGTGCTTGGGCGCCAAGGGCCATTAAGCCCGCTGCGGCCAGCACAGAACTTACGATTGTCTTTTTCATCGCTCGTATCCTTTTTCTGATGTCGAGATGGTTAAGTACCTTTATGGCACTAACCCAACGAAGCAAGCGCCGTGCCAACTTAGGAACTCTCCTCCAATCGCTGACAACTTGAGACGCTCGCTCATCTTTATGGCATGAATGCACCAATTAGGACAAGCATTCGGTGCACGCGCACAAATGCAGTGCAGATCTTTACGCCGCCATCACGAGCCGCGATGATGCCATGGCAAATACCACGTGACTGTCCGTAGGAGTGATATGACGCAGCAGCGCTTTAGCATTCTTTGCCCAACGCAGGTGCAGTTTGGCCCGGGTTGTGCCCAAGCGAGTGTGGCCGCAATCGCTGGGTTGGGCACTTATGTATTGCTCATTCATGGGGCCAATCCCAAACGTGCGGAATGGCTAATTGAGGCGCTGGGGGCCCACGAGCTGGCGCTAACCACGGTGAGCTGCCCGCGTGAGCCCGATGTCGATTTGATTCAAGCTTGCGTAGAAAGGGGGCGTGCCGCGGGCGTTGACTTTGTTGTTGGCCTTGGCGGCGGCGCGGTGATTGATACCGCTAAGGCAGTGGCGGGCCTTATTCCCGCTCAGGGCGAAGTGATCGATTATTTAGAGGTGGTTGGGCGGGGTCAGCCACTCGATTCGCACCCCATTCCATGGGTGGCCATCCCCACAACCGCCGGCACTGGGGCTGAAGTCACACGGAATGCCGTTATCGATGTGCCTACAGCCCAGCGTAAAGTCTCGCTGCGCGATGATCGCCTATTACCCCATATGGCCATCGTTGATTCGACACTGACTGCGCAGGCGCCGCGTCATGTCGTGCTGGCGAGTGGTTTAGATGCAATCACCCAAGTCATCGAGCCATATATTAGTAGCCAAGCAACGCGCTTTACCGATGCCTTATGTCGCGATGCGATTACAACGGGCTTAACCGCGCTGCGTCTATTGCTAAGTGATGAGCCTGTCGATCCTGCCCGCATGGACGCCGCGCGTGATGACATGGCCTGGGTGAGTCTCACCGGCGGCCTAGCGCTTGCGAATGCCAAGTTGGGTGCGGTCCATGGTTTGGCGGGCCCGCTAGGCGGGTTGATTAATGCGCCGCACGGAGCGATTGCTGGATGCTTATTGCCAGCGGTCTTAGCGGCTAATCAAAAAAATGCGCTCAATCACCCCAACACAACTGCCCGTATTGCAGCGGTAGAAGGCTGGGTTGCGCATGCACTAGGTGTTGAGCCTAATCAGGCTTGGCCTGAATTGGCGGCTTGGTCGCGCCGTCACGGATTGCCGGGGCTGGATGCAATGGGGCTCAAAGCAGTGGATCGGCAGCGGGTTGCTGAGGCGGCCTTGGCATCATCCTCAATGCAAGGCAATCCCGTTGCGCTCAGTGTTGAAACCCTAGTTGGCGTATTGGTGGATGCGGCCTAACCCATGCGCTTGTCAATTTGTGTGGGTTAGACAGTTGCTGACGCACGGCCGGTGCTTTGCTATTTTGAGCCCAACAATCATTAAAGGATGTTCTTGTTATGAGCGCTGCAACTGCTGTTATTAATCAATGGACTCAAGGCCGCATTGCGCGCCAAGGTGCCGTTGTGCTTGTGGGTACGCTTTTGTTGGCCCTATCGGCACGCGTTGAAATTCCTTTCTGGCCCGTCCCCTTCACCATGCAAACCTTTGTGGTGTTGGCGCTCGGTCTGGTTTACGGACCGATGCTTGGTGTCGCCACCGTCGTGGCCTACTTGGGGCAAGGATTAATGGGTTTGCCGGTCTTTGCTGCCGGGGGTGGACCAGGGTATCTAGCCGGACCCACCGGGGGCTATTTGTTGGGCATGGTGCCGGCTATTTGGATTGCCGGTCAGCTCGCCCTTCGGGGCTGGTTGGCCAATCCTGTCATGGCAGTGGCGGCAGCAGCGATGGCGAATACGGCTGTCTATGCGCTGGGCGTGGTCTGGTTGAGTGTCTATTTGGGC
The DNA here is from genome assembly GCA_913056315.1 of uncultured Ectothiorhodospiraceae bacterium. Taxonomy (GTDB): domain Bacteria; phylum Pseudomonadota; class Gammaproteobacteria; order Nitrococcales; family Nitrococcaceae; genus Spiribacter. Next base: position 12,824 of record CAJXMZ010000025.1, on the reverse strand, counting down.
AGCATGAGCCAAGCAGTGATGGCGGGTGTGCTGCCATTTTTGCCCGGTGCGGCGCTCAAAGTGAGCGCAGCAGGGCTGATCGCTTGGGGGCTTGTGCGCATGACCCGCTAGGCTTTTGGGCGCGGCACTAACGCTGCGCTCGTTGGGGACAAGGAGGAGAGGCGATGGGTGAAGCAAACTCGCTGCACCCGCTGGTGCGTATTGCACCGGGGTTGTATCAATTCGATACGGGGTATCTTCGGGCGTCCCACACCGCGGTGTACGTTATCGTCGATAAAGGCCAGGCGGCCATTGTTGACACCGGTGTTGCACATAACGTTGCCCCCCTGCTAGACGCCCTTAACTCCATCGGAGTGGCCCATGCAGGGGTTCAATGGGTTATTCCAACCCATGTTCATCTTGACCATGCCGGCGGCGCCGGCGGGTTGATGCAAGCCCTACCCAATGCGCGTTTGGGCGTGCATCCGTCCGGCGCTGAACACCTCATTGACCCCACTCGCCTAGAGGCCGGCGTGCGCGCGCTCTACGGGGATGCGTTTTTTGAGCGCGAATACGCGCCCATCACGCCGATTGAAGCAGGCCGGATCGAGTCTTTTGAAGATCAAGCCCGCATTGCGGTGGGTGATCGAGTGCTCGAGGTGATTTACACCCCAGGCCATGCTTGGAATCACATTAGTGTGTTTGACGCAGTATCGAGTACATTGCTCGTGGGCGATGCCTTTGGTGCTGGCTATCCAGGCTTTGGGCAAACCGGTTCGCCTTATGTCGTGCCCGTGGTGCCGCCCCCGCAGTTCAATCCAACGGCCTATTACGACAGTCTCAAGCGCATTGCTGACTTGGCACCTGCGCAAGTTGCACCCGCGCATTTCCCCCTTATTGAGGTCGTCGCCGAGACGGCTGAGCAGCTTGCCGCCATGATGGCAGCGGGGCTTGAGCAAACCGAGCAGGCGCAGTCTGCGCTTGATCTTGAGGAGCGCTTGTTAACGCAATGGGCGCGCTGGCTGCCAGCCGGTGTGAATGACGCAGATTATCGTCAGGCGTACGGCAAAGACATTTGGCTGACGGCTGAAGGCCTATGGCTATGGCGCTGCAAGCAACAGGCAAAGCATGGAGAGCAGGCATGACTAATAACTATAACGATCTCTATCATCACTCAATTCACGATGCCGAGGCGTTTTGGGCCAAACAAGCCGAGCAAATTGTTTGGGATAGCCCGTGGCAGCAAGTCCTCGACTCAAGCGATGCCCCATTTTACCGCTGGTACCCCGGCGGGACCCTGAATATTTGCTACAACGCCATTGATCGTCACGTCGACCAAGGCCGCGGTGATCAAGATGCATTGATTTGGGAAAGCCCGATTACCGGGCAGGACAGGCGCTATACCTACAGCGATTTGCAACAACGCATTGCCAAGCTAGCCGGTGCGCTGCAAGCGATGGGGGTTATCGCTGGCGATCGGGTCATCATTTATATGCCGATGATCCCCGAAGCGGCAATGGCGATGCTTGCCTGTGCACGGATTGGCGCGATTCACTCAGTCGTTTTTGGCGGATTTGCCGCACCTGAGCTTGCCAAGCGAATTGATGATGCCACTCCCCGGGTTGTGTTGTCGGCCTCGTGTGGTGTTGAACCCTCGGGTGTCATTGATTACAAATCACTGCTCGATCAAGCACTCACGATTGCAACTCACAAGGTCGAGCATTGTTTGATTTTGCAGCGCGATATCCAACCATGCGACCTAACTGCGCCTCGTGATCAAGACTGGGAGCAAGCCTGCGCGGCAGCGAGTCCAGTGGCCTGTGTGCCGGTTGATGCCAATCACCCGCTCTACATTTTGTATACCTCGGGTACCACCGGTCGGCCGAAAGGCATTGTGCGCGATCATGGCGGCTATGCGGTAGCACTGCAGTGGTCGATGCAAAATATCTATGGCGTCGAACCCGGCGAGGTGATGTTTACCGCCTCGGATGTGGGTTGGGTGGTTGGTCATTCGTATATTGTCTACGCCCCGCTCATTAATGGCTCGACAACCGTGATGTTTGAGGGCAAGCCAATTGGCACGCCGAATGCCGGCGAGTTTTGGCGCATTGTTCAGACTTATTCGGCTCGTGCGCTGTTTACCGCGCCCACTGCACTGCGCGCCATTATTAAAGAAGACCCCGAAGGCGAGCATATTGCCGCGCATGATATAAGCCAGTTGCGGGCGTTTTTCTTGGCCGGTGAGCGCTCTGACCCTGATAGCGTGCGTTGGGCGCAAAAACACTTAGGCGTGCCTGTGCTGGATCATTGGTGGCAGACCGAAACCGGCTGGGCGATTGCCGGCTATCCGTTTGGGGTCGAGGCCATTGACGTTAAGATTGGGGCCGCTGGGCGGCCGATGCCGGGTTATGCCGTGCGCGCGCTGGATGATCACGGTGAGGATGTGGACGTGGGTGAGCTTGGCAACATCGCCATCCGCCTGCCACTGCCGCCGGGGACCTTTACCGCGCTTTGGGGGGATCGTGAGCGCCACCGTCAAAGCTATCTTAGCCAGTATCCAGAGCACTACCTAACCGGTGATTCGGGCATTATTGACGCCGATGGTTATGTTCACATCATGAGTCGGATTGATGACGTGATTAATGTGGCTGGTCATCGGCTTTCAACCGGCGGGATGGAAGAGGTGCTGAGCAATCACCCCGATGTTGTTGAGGCCGCGGTGTTTGGCGTTAACGATGCGACAAAGGGCCAAGTGCCATTGGCGTTGGTGGTAGCGCGTAGCCAGTACCAAGGTAGCGAGGCTGACTTAGTCGCCGAACTCATCCAACGCATGCGCGATGAACTTGGCCCGGTCGCGGCTTTTCGCCAGTGTGCGCTGGTTAAACGGCTGCCTAAGACCCGGTCTGGAAAAACTTTGCGCGCAACAATGCGCAGTATCGCCAACCAAGAAGACTGGAATATGCCCGCGACCATTGATGATCCGGCAATTCTCGATGAAATTGCCGCCGATTTAGCGCGTTTGCGCGTCCGGTAAGCAATTTAGGCGGTGGCGACGCCTAAAATCCAGCCCTCGATCTGGGCTTGGTGACGTGCTGCCGGATCAGCCGGTGGGCTAAACGCCGCGGCAAGCTCACCGCGTTGATCATAGGCCTGCAATGCGGCGGCCACGACATAGGCATCATGTTCATCTGGACTGCGGTTACCCCGGGGATAGTTCGCACTCCACAGGCTGGGGTAGATTTCGGTTAGTACCGATTGCCCGGGTCGACTGTGCCAACCATCAAATGGCCAACAATGCACTGCACGGGTGGCCTGCGAGCGCAGCGCATGAAGCCACGGTAGCCCGGCGTGAGTAGATTTTGCCACTGATCCGGGTACATCAAAGTGAAACACCGATTTAGCGCCAATGCCTTGTTCCGTTAGGCGCTTCCACCGGGCATTGCCAGAGCGCTTGCGACCGTTGCCAATGTGGCCGCGGCGCACATCCTCAACGCGCACACCCGCTTGGTCAGTCGGCCAATGAGCGCAAAAGTCGTTCAAAAAGTCCGGCCAATGCAAACGCACACGATGCGTCTGAAAGTAAGCCAACGGGAATGAAAAGGCGTGATCAATGCCCACCAGCGTAGCCATTGGTTTCGCTAATTCTTGTAACAACCAGTTAAAGACTGCCTGCCGGCTCCAATGATGTTTGCCGGTTGGCTCGGGATGAATTTTTTTTGGTTCGTTATCCTCATGGGCGACATAGACACGCAATCCAGGCAAACCGGATTCAGGGCGAGCAGCGCCTGAGTAATCAATGCCGATATAGCGGGTAAATTGCCTCGGGGTCACAGGCGCGTGCGCTTATGTTCAGCGATTGCCGCCTCGGCCGCCTGCTCACCGGCGGCCAGTGCACCTTCTATTAACCCCGGGCTTTGATCGGCACTTTCTGCCCCACAAAACCAAAGTCGATTATTAAGATGCCCGCTGCGTAGCAAATCGGGGCCAACCGCTGGGTGTTCAGGCGGGCCGGTGCGATCGGCTGTCGCACAGATCCACGGCTCTTTTGCCCAATCCCGAACCCGAAACTCAATCGGTTGAGCGGCTTTTGGCCCCAAGCAGCGCTCGAGCTGAGCGAGAATGGCCTGTTCGAGCGGTTCAGGGTCACGATGCTCAGGCGGTGTGGCGACAAAGCCAAACAAACTGGCCTGACCTTGCGCGCTGGTGTGGTCATGGCACTCAAACAATGGCCCTTGCCGGCTTGCAATACGGCCGGATAAGCCTTGGTGACGCCAAAAAGGTTCGTCATACGTCATCACCGCCCGTGCTTGAGCAGCCATCCAAGTTGGCATCGCCCGCAAAGCCGCAGTGACCCCAGGTTTGAGCGTGTCGGGTAAATTCAAGCGCTCAGCGGTTAAACGCAGGGGGGTGGCCAATAGCACCCGCTCAGTCGTTAGCGTGGTTGTATCGGTGTGCACCGCAAGCTTGCCATTGTCGAGCTCGTGAATAGCGTCAACCGGTGTGTTGGTCTGAATCGATCCGTCCGGCAGGTTTTTGACCAGCGCGCTAATGAGTTGTTGTGGCCCGCCCACAATTCTTGCCATGCCGTATTGGCCGGGGACGGGTTGGCGCCGCGGCGTTGGTGCAAATCCATCAAGCACCGCGTCGCCTTGGTCGTACTGATCAAAGGTTGGTAAGTGAAGACGCTCGAGCCAGCGTGCGATGATCGGCTGAAAGGGCGGCCAAATCCATGTCGGGCCTAAATCGGCGATGACCTCACCTTGCGCTGAATACAGGCTGTCAACACGCCCGCCAATTCGCGAACTGGCCTCTAAAATGCGCGGCGTTAGCCCCGCGTTTTGCAGCGTGTAGGCCGCAGTCAGCCCGGCAATGCCAGCGCCGACAATGGTGATCGGGGTATTCGTCATAAAACCGATTGAATCCTAAATTTGTGGCGTCACGCCGGGGACATCAAATTCACGTCGCAGGGCACGAAGCAGGCTGATGCTCGAGATCAGCAAAATCAGTGCAACCGGCAGGCCTGCAGTCAAGGCACCGGTTTGTAGGCTGTCCAAGGCCTGCTCACCCCCGACAATGAGTAAGGTTGCGGCAACGGCCCCCTCGGTAATACCCCAAATCACGCGCTGACGTCGGGGCGAGTGTTTGGCGCCACGCGAGATGAGGGCATCCACAACAAACGTGCCCGAATCGGATGAGGTCACAAAGTAGGTGGCGATTAACAAAGTCGCAATGCCTGAAGACAATTGGCTCCAAGGCAAAGCGGCGAGCATTTGGTAAAGCGCCACAGTCGTGTCTTGGTTAACGGCCTGGGTAATGTCGGTGACTGGGTCAAACATGGCCAAGTGAAGGGCAGTGCCACCAAAAACCGTTAGCCAGACAAAGACAAACAAGGTGGGTAGGCCAAGCACACCCACAATGAATTCACGAATCGTCCGACCTTTTGAGATACGCGCGATAAAGATGCCCACAAAAGGCGACCAAGCAATCCACCAGCCCCAATAGAACATGGTCCAGTCTTTTTGCCACTCCGATCCCTCAATGGCGCCGGTATACAAACTCATGCCAATGAGTTGCTGAAAATACCCGCCAACGGAGTCGAGCAAAAAGCGCACCAAAAATAATGATGGCCCGGCGATAAAAACAAAGGCCATAAACACCAGCGCTAAGGCCAAATTAAATAGGCTCAGCCACTTTAAGCCGCGGTCTAGGCCCGAGAGCACCGAAATAACGGCAAGACCAGTGATTGAGGCGATGATGCCCACTTGCCAGGCTGATGAGACCGGCAGCCCAAAAAGCACATTGAGGCCGGTATTCAGCTGCATGGCGCCAAAGCCTAATGAGGTTGCAAGGCCGAATAGGGTTCCAAATACCGCCAACACATCAATGACGTGACCGATGGGGCCATAAATTCGATCACCGAGCAGGGGGTAGAAAATTGAGCGGATTGTCAGCGGCAAGCCATGGCGATAGCTGAAATACGCCACGGATAGCCCTAGCATGACATACACCGCCCACGCGTGAAGCCCCCAGTGATAGAAGCTGTAAATCATGGCTTGGCGTGCGGCTTCTGGCGTGCCGGCCGCGCCCGTGGGTGGGTTTTGATAATGCAAGATGGGTTCGGCAACACCCCAGAATACTAAGCCGATGCCCATGCCAGCGCTAAAGAGCATGGCAAACCACGCGCTAAAGCGAAATTGCGGTCGATCGTTGGGCTGGCCTAGCCGAATGTTGCCGTATCGACTGGCCGCAAGCCACAACAAAAACGCGACAAAAAAGCTCACGGCTAATAAATAGCCCCAACCTAAATATTGCGTAATGAAGGCTTGCAGTGAACCAAACGTTTGCGCCGCACTGTCGGGTGCGATGAGGCCATAGCTCACAAATCCGCCGATCATAAGCGCCGAAGCAATAAAAACACTCGGGTTCACCGTGGCAAAGAAGGCGTTCGGTCGATAGGGCGTTTTGCGCGCGGTCATTGCGCGCTCTGATGGCGTTCTAAGGTGGCCATTAACTGGGCCTGATCGAGTTGATGACCGGCGCTAGCGCGGTCAAATTGCTGGCGCGTCGCGCCTTGTTTGAGCGACAGACTTTGGTCAAGCGCAATGAGCGTAAATTGATAGCGATGCGTGCCTTCGGGCGGCGTGGGCCCTAAGTAGCCCACTTTGCCAAAGCCGCTCATCCCGATCGCGCTGCTTGTCGGCAAATCAGTCGCGCTGAGACGATGGGTAGCGGGTGGTAGGTTCCAAATAAGCCAGTGGGTGATCATCCCCAGCGGTGAGTCTAAATCGCTGATAAGCAGCGCCAGTGTTTTGGCATTCTTGGGCACACCCATAATGTCTAATGTGGGTAAGCGGTTTTCGTTGGCTGCCGAGGCCGACCAAGGTAGCGTGCCGCCGTCGTGAAACTCAGGGCTACTTAATTGCATGGATTAACGCGGCGCGGCGTACTCGGCCAAGATATCAAGGCTAATGACCGCTAGGGTTTCCTCATGCGTGGCCTCGAGGTCGACCAACGGCGCTACACCGGCTTGATAGGCTTCTAACCAGCGCCCCGCGCATAAGCACCAACGATCACCCGGGCTTAGGCCGGGGAAGTCCGCCAGTGGAACCGGTGCCGTTAGATCATTGCCGCGGCTTTTTGAAAACGCGAGAAACGCCTCAGTGACGACGGCACAAACGGTGTGCATGCCTTCATCGGCATGGCTGGTATTACAACAGCCATCACGAAAAAAACCGGTAACCGGATCCACGCCGCAGGGCTTAAGGGTTTCACCAAAAACGTTGACTGATGTAAATGCTCTCATCGTTGACATAATACGCGCAGTGGGTTGAGCTCAGAAACCGATGTATGAGTGAACATAAAGGATAGGGCAATGGCTTGTTGGTGCAATCCCGGTTGGCGCAGCGCACTCGCCTTGACGGTGAGTTTGAGTGTGGCGGTTAGCTCGAGTGCATTCGCGCATTCGTCTGCGCTAACACCAACGCCGGCACGCGGAGCGGTGCTCGTAGCGACACCGACTGAGTTAAAGATTCCGTTTGATGGTCCGATGCGCGTGATCACAACGACATTGACACGAGCCAATGGCGAATCGTTCGACGTAGCCGCGCAAGCCGGGCGCTCGGCCAGCGAGACGTTGGTTGTCGTGCCGCCGGCGCTACCCGATGGCCGTTATACCTTAGAGTGGCGGGGTCTGTCTGAAGACGGCCACACAATGACTGGCGAGTTAAGCTTTCGTGTGGATGCCGACTAAGTGAATGAAGTAGCGCTTATCGCTATGAAAGCATTGGCCTATGTGGCAATGGCCCTAGCCTTGGGCTCGGTGTTGAGCTTGGCTGGTTTAGGACAACTCCCCGGTGCGGAAAAACGACTACTCTCACGCCTAGCGCCAGCCGCTGCATTATTAGCAGCGTTTGTGTTGCTGTTATGGCTAGCCGCGGAAGTGGTTTTTTTGGCCGGTGGGGCGATAAGCGCTGTCTTTGATACGCAGTTGATTGCGCTGGTTTTGCAAACCCCGCTGGGACAAACCCTACTGATTCAATTGGCCGGACTGGTGTTGGTTGCCGCGGCAATGATTCCAACGATCGGTTTGCCCGTTGGCCTATTAGGCAGTGTGCTGGTGGCGGCAGGGTTTGGCGTCGGTGGCCACCCTGGGGCCCATGGTGGTTGGCTTTTACCGGCTTTGATTACACTGCATTGGCTTGCGCTCGCGTTTTGGATTGGCGTGTTTATACCGCTTTATCGCATTTGTGGTTACGACTTGACCAACGCCGGTCTTTTGGCGAGAGAATTTGGTCGTAAGGCCATCGCTGCGGTCGGTGTTTTAGTCGTTGCCGGCGGTGTGACGTTATATGAACTCACTGACGGCCGGCTGCTCGCCTTGGATAACGCCTATAGCCAGCTATTTGCCATTAAGCTTGGGTTATTTGCCGGCGTTATGTTGCTCGCGGCGATGAATAAATTCGCCCTCACCCCGGCGCTCACGCGTGGGGATAGTCTAGCGCCTGCCAGGCTACGGCGATCCTTGTTTGTTGAGGGGGTTTTGCTGGCCGCAATCATGGTTGTCACCGCGAGCATTACCGCACTGACCGGACCGATGGGATAGCTTAGCGCTGGCTTTGTTCTGCTACCCAAGCGGTAGTACACTAAACAGGCAGAAGCGCGGGAGAGTTCGGTAATCGATCACGATATACCGGCGCCGAAGGAGCAACGACCCCGGAATCTCTCAGGCCACCGAACCGCCTTTTGCATGAAGAATTCCGAAAAGCAGTGCGCGTTTTTAACGTGCGCTCGCCGAAGGAGCAAGCAGACTGAGCGCATGCTGTCGTCTGTGAATCTCTCAGGCACCAGGACGGAAGGGGTATGAGCCGCGCATCGATCGATGTGTGCGCATACCAATCTGATCATGGGAGCCATTATGCAAAGCATTGCTGTTATCGGAGGTGGCGTCACGGGTGTGACGACTGCCTATGCCCTGCTCAATCGCGGGTTTGAGGTCACGTTGTTCGAGCGTAACCGCTATGCCGCAATGGAGACTTCATTCGCCAACGGCGGCCAGCTCTCGGCATCGAATGCCGAGGTGTGGAACCACTGGCCAACCATCGTTAAAGGCCTTAAGTGGATGCTTCGCGCTGATGCACCACTGCTAGTTAACCCCAAGCCCTCGTGGCATAAGCTGAGTTGGTTTGCTGAGTTTATGGCGGCAATCCCGCGCTACGCGGACAACACCACAGCGACCGCGGCGCTGGCTATTGAGGCACGGCGCTACCTATTTAGTTGGGCTGAAAAAGAAGGGATTGCCTTTGATCCTGAGCATCGCGGAATTTTGCACATCTATCGGCATAAGGCGGGTTTCGAGCATGCGGCCAAGGTAACCAAGTTACTGGCACGCGGTGGCTTGGAGCGACAGGCGGTGAGTCCGTCTGAAATGCGTGATATCGAGCCCAATTTAGCGGGGGGCTATTACGGTGGGTTTTACACGCCCACCGATGCCACGGGTGATATTCACAAATTCACAACTGGGTTGGCGGATGCCGCTGCCCGTCGTGGCGTGTCTATGCGTTATGGCTGCGACATTCATACCGTTAACGCGCGGGAGGATGGGGTTCATATCGCCACCGAGCAAGGACTTGAAGCATTCGATGCGGTGGTCGTATGTGCCGGTGTCGGCAGTCGTGCATTGGCGGCGAAACTCGGTGATCGGGTGAATGTTTACCCCGTGAAAGGATATTCAATTACGGTATCCCTTGATGATGAGGCCTCCCAACAGGCCGCCCCCTGGATGAGCTTGCTCGATGATGAGACCAAACTGGTCTCGAGCCGGTTGGGACAGGATCGCTTTCGGGTGGCAGGCAGTGCTGAGTTCAACGGCTATAACTACGACATACGCGCCGATCGCATTCGCCCACTGGTGGATTGGGTTGCGCAGTGCTTTCCCGGCGTGAGTACGCGCAAAGTCACCCCATGGGCAGGGCTAAGGCCGATGATGCCGGATATGATGCCCAAGGTTGGGCCAGGGCGACGCCCGGGTGTGTTTTATAACACCGGACATGGCCATTTAGGCTGGACGCTGTCAGCGGTTACTGCCGATCAAATTGCCACGACGATTGCTCAGGTTGCTGAGCAGCCTAATCGCGCTGCGGCGCTGCAATAAGCTCAAGCAGCATATGGGGAACGGTCAGCGCGGCCAGCCCAATAAAAATCACCCGCAGCACGATGGCGTCTGCGGGGAGGCCGATTAAAAAAGGCAGGGCCATAATCACCAAGGCGTAACTGGCCAGCGTGGTGGGAGCCACCGCGCGGAGTTTGTCTTGCCAGTTGTTTAAACCCAAATCACGCGCGGCCAATTCCAGGTGTCGCGGGCTGTGCAAAAAGCACCAGTAGGCAATGAAATAAGCCAGTGGATGCAGTAGGGCAGCGGCTGCAATCAGCAATAAGGGATCGCGCCAATCGCTCATGGCGCGCTGCGGGCTTTGATATAACCCCACGGTAAACAACACAGCGCTCAAGCCCAGCGCCCAAGGGGCAGTGGCGACAAAAACCGCCGCTTGATCGCTGCCCAGGGCATTAAAAATCGGTGCAACCAAATCGGGGTGAAACGCCACGGGCAGCGCAATAATCCCAAGGCCGTAGCCAACCGGGCCAGGCTGACGAATGCGTGGGGCAATATCATCGCCAAAATGCACCGCTGAATAGAGTAAGAAGCCGCCCAGCGCGATATTGGGGAATTGCCACCAAAAGGCGATCACCAGTCCACCCAATGATAGATAAGCGGCAAAAAAACCCAGTAACCGCGCCCCATTGTGCAAAGGCAAATACCGCTTGGCCACAGCGGTATCTAAGCTCCCGTGTGGCAGCCCAAGAATTGCGGTGCTTATCGCCAGCACCGCATACAACGGCCATTGTCCGGGCAATAGTGAGAGGCCAACGGCAATCACTAATCCCACAGGAAACAACCAAAAAGCAGGGGGGCGACTTGCAACGCGCATTTGTAACTCCAACGGCTAGCATCGGCACAGCGTCTAGGTTGCGCGTATTATAGCAATGTCACAGCGACATGGATGGGGATTAGCGACATGAATGGACTCCCCTTGCATCCCGCGCATCTGTGGGTAGATGCAGATGCTTGCCCAAGCGTGGTTCGAGATATTTTGTTTCGTGCCGCCAAGCGGGTGAACGCCCGGCTTACGCTGGTGGCTAACCAACCCATCGCAACCCCACCGTCCGCGCTCATCGATAGTATTCAAGTGGCGGCTGGGTTTGATGTTGCCGATGATGAAATCGTTCGGCTTATTCAGCCCAACGACCTAGTGATTACCGCGGATATCCCCTTGGCTGCCGAGGCAATCGATAAGGGAGCAAGCGCGCTTAGCCCGCGTGGCGAGGCGTATACGCTTGAGAATGTGCGCGCGCGTTTGCAAATGCGTGATTTTATGGAAACGCTGCGCGGAAGTGGTATTCACACCGGCGGGCCGGCCGCGCTGGGGGCAGCAGATAAAAAACGCTTTGCTGATCATTTGGATCGGTTTTTAGCCAACGCGGCAAGCCCCTAGCGCGCGTTACATTGACTCAGCATTGGCGCGGCTGGGCGAAGCCCATGTGCCTGTGCCATCATGCTCGGCTATGAGTTTAATCCAGCTCGATGATCTAGAATTTTCCGTTGGCGGCCCACCGCTTCTCGAGCATGCCGAGCTGAGTATCGAGCCCGGTGAGCGGGTGTGCATTGTGGGGCGTAACGGGGTGGGCAAGTCGACTTTGTTGCGTCTGATGGACGGCACGCTCAGTCCAGACGCCGGCCATGTTCGGTATGACCCAGCGGTCGTGGTGTCTCGGCTTGAGCAAGCTGTACCCAGCGGCGTTGAGGGCTCGGTGTTTGCAGTGGTGAGCGCTGGGCTTGGCGAGGTCGGTTCACTGATTACCCAGTATTACCAATTAGCCCAGGCCATGAGTGAGGGCGGTAGCGCCGATGCGCTCGCGCAAGTGCAAGCAGCGATCGATGCCGCGGATGGTTGGCAAGTGGAACAACGGGTCGAGGCCGTATTGAGTCGCTTTGATTTGCCAGCGGATACGTTGTTTGATGACTTATCCGGCGGCATGAAACGACGCGTATTGCTGGCACGGGCTGTGGTTAGCCGGCCGGATGTTTTGCTGCTTGATGAGCCGACCAACCACCTCGATATTGAAGCAATCACCTGGCTGGAAGGGTTTTTGCGCGAGTTTAGCGGCAGTGTGGTGTTTGTAACGCATGATCGTGCCTTTTTGCAGGCCATTGCCACGCGCATCGTCGAAGTCGACCGCGGCGCGCTGACAAGCTGGCCGGGCGATTATCAAAATTACCTGCGCCGGCGCGCCGAACGCTTGCATGCCGAAGCGCTTGATCAAGCGCGGTTTGATAAAAAGCTCAAACAAGAAGAGACATGGATTCGCCAAGGCATTAAAGCGCGGCGTACCCGCAATGAGGGCCGGGTCAGAGCGCTTGAGTCGATGCGTGAAGCGCGCGCTGCTCGGCGCAGTGCGCCGGGGCAGGCCAAACTCACCATGGCCGCCGGTGATCGCTCGGGGCGGTTGGTCGCCGAAGCCGACCGTGTCTCTTATGCGATCGGTGGCAAAACGTTGGTCAGTGACTTTAGTACGCGTATTTTGCGTGGCGATCGAATCGGGATTATCGGCCCGAACGGCGTGGGTAAAACCACCCTGTTGCGGTTGTTGCTGGGTGAGCTCACGCCCGATAGTGGGCGAGTGCGCTTAGGCACCAACTTGCAGGTGGCGTATTTCGACCAGCATCGACGCTCTCTCGATGACCAACGTAGCGCACGTGACAATGTTGCAGGCGGTGAGGAGTTTACCGA
>CAJXMZ010000024.1 GCA_913056315.1 uncultured Ectothiorhodospiraceae bacterium | reverse complement strand
TTAAATTCCAGCCGCTCACCACAGTCTCGGCACACCAGCGTGCCCGGGCCGGTGACCTCGCCGGTGTGGTAACGCGCCGCGGCCCGCAGCTCGCGATTAAAGGCCTGCCACTGCAACCGGGTTTGATCGGCGACCGATGAAAACTGATCCCACGCCCATTGCTCCACCAGCTGTAAATCCATATGCAGCCAATCGCTATAGGTTCCGCGCGCCGTCTCGACATATTCGGCCGCGTCTTCTAGGTCACGCTGTAGCCACTGCGACACCCGATCGGCCTCTTCGCGAGTGAGCTCGCCTAGCTCAACACTGCGCTCACGAACCTGATCAACCGCCGCTTGATAGCCGTGCTCAATCTGCTCACCCGCCTCACTCATCCGCTCACGCAGCCGCTCGAGCATGCGCTCGTAGCCTTTGACTTCATGCTCGCGTTGATTGTTTGAATCACTCATTTAGGACTCCTCCTTGGTTACTAGACCCGTGCGGTTGGGCTAGACATCGCGAAATAATCGATAGCCCCGTCGCCCGGTGAGCATCAGCGCCAACAACCCAACTGAGGCCACGGCCACCACCGGCCAATCACGCCAGCGCGCGTAGGGGGTGAGGCCTTGGTGAGGCTGCACCTCGCCGGTGAGGGTTGTAGTGGCAAATAACTGCGTCTGCGCGTGTAGTTGTCCGCGCGTATCAATAATCGCCGAGGCGCCTGTGTTGGTCGCGCGCAGCAGCGGTCGGCCAAGCTCCAGCGCCCGCATACGCGCCATACGCAAATGCTGCCATGGCGCCGGCGAATCGCCAAACCAAGCATCGTTGCTAACATTGAGCAACAACTCCGCCGCCGGCAACGCCGCGGCAATCTCGGCACCAAAGGTAATTTCGTAACAAATACTCACGCCCACCGCATGCCCAGCTGCCTGCAGCGGCGCGGCCGAGGTGCCGGCGTTAAAATCACCCAGGGGCGTACCGACAAAGTTCAGCACCGCGCCAGCCCAATCCCGAAAGGGCACATATTCACCAAAGGGCACCAAATGGCGCTTGTAGTAAAACGCCGTGGGCTGCCCGGGCACGACAACCGCGTTAAATAGCCCAGCACCCGCCGGATCCGCGGCTGGCGCCCCCAGCATGAGCGTGCTCCCCGCACGCGCGGCTTCAGCGGCGAGCTGCGTTATTGGTCGCTGCGCATTTTGATAGACCATCGGCAGGGCCGACTCAGGCCAAACGATCAAGTCCGCACCCAGCGCATCGCGCGTTTGCTGCGTGTATTGCGCAAAAATGGCTGTGCGTTCATTCGGGTCCCATTTGCGCGCCTGATCGATATTGCCTTGAATGAGTGCTGCACTCAGGGGCTGCCCGGTCGGCGTGGTCCAGTCACGATCAAGCAACACCCCGGCCAGCAGCGCGGTTGCCGCCATGACCACGGGCACCGCCCAACGCAGCGATAAGGGTTTAAGAAGACAGGCCGCTAGGCCACCGGCGATTAGCACCAAGATTAAACCCAAGCCATAGACCCCAAACACAGGGGCAAAGCTGGCGATTGGCGTGTCGATTTGGCTGTAACCCACACTCAGCCAAGTCGCGCCGGTAAACAACCAACTGCGAACCCATTCCACTAGCACCCAAGCGAGCGCTAGGGCCAATAGAGCCTGTGCCGGCCGATGCCGGCGGCCCACCAACCAACCCAGCCACAACGCCACGGTGGGAATTAAAGCAAACAACGCCACCAGTACCGTCGTCGCTGCAATGGCCGCGATTGGCCCACCGCCGTAATTGGCGATGCTGTAGTAAATCCAGTAAACCCCTAAGCCGGCATAGCCAAGGCCATAGCTATAGCCCAGCGAAAACACCCCGCCTGCCCGCTGGGTTTTGGCGACCAGCGCAAAGATCACCACTAAGCTAATAAAAGGCGCCCACCATTGACTGTAGGGCGCAAAGCCAAGCGCCATCAACAGCCCCGCGAGCAACGCAAGAAGGTGCTGCCCGAGCCGAATCATAGGCGACTAATCGGCTTGATCATCGGGCGTGACCATCAACAAATGCACCCGGCGGCTGTCGGCGCGCACCACATCAAAGCGTAGGCCCTCGAGCACCACATGCTCACCGCGCCGCGGCACGTGACCAAAGCCATGGGCAACCACACCACCAATGGTGTCGAACTCCTCATCGCTAAACGCGGTATTAAAGTGCTCGTTAAACACCTCCATGGGTGTGAGCGCTTTCACCACCGTGCCCCCATCTTCACCCCGACTGAGTATCCAGGTGTCTTCATCCAAATCGTGCTCGTCATCGATCTTGCCAACAATCTGCTCGATAACATCCTCAATGGTGACAATGCCGGCCATACCCCCGTACTCATCCACCACAATAGCCAAGTGGTTACGGCTTTCTTGGAATAGCTTTAACAGCGCATCCAAGCGCTTGCTCTCGGGGATAAACAACGCCGGGCGCAATAGTTCGCGCAAATGAAATTCACGCTCGTGCTGCGGGTCGAGGTAGGGCAGTAAATCTTTCGCGATTAAAATCCCAATCACATCATCACGGCTATCGCCGGTGACTGGAAAGCGCGAGTGGCCGCTATCGATAATGGTGGGAAGCAGCTCCCAGACCGACTCCGATCGGGGCAATAACGAGACCTGTGAGCGCGGGATCATAATATCGCGCACCTGCAGCTCAGCGACATGCAACACGCCCTCACACATCGACAACGCTTCAGCGTCGAGTATGGCGCGTTCATGCGCAGCTCTGAGTGCTTGTAAAAGCTCCTCACGATCTCTGGGTGCATAACCTCGAAAGGCTTGGCCCATTTTTTCAAGCCAGCTCCGGTGGCTGGCGCGGGTACTGCCGGATTGGTCGTCGCTCATGCGTTTGCTTAACACCTCGGGTTAGCGACCGGGCGGTCGATGGGTTAGCGCGCTACCTGAGTGCCCTAACCGATCGTGCCGCTGGCTTGGCGTCCTTAACTATACGGGTCGCGATAACCCAGGTCTGCAAGCACCCGACGCTCTTCGCCCTCCATGCGTTCAGCATCTACGCTAGAGATATGATCAAAGCCAAGCAAGTGCAAGGTACCGTGAATAGTCAAATGAGCCCAATGCGCAAGCGCGGTTTTACCCTGGTCAGCGGCCTCAGCGGCCACGATCGGAGCGCAAATGACTAAATCGCCCAATAGCGCCAGCTCAACGCCTTCGGGCAGATCCGCGGGGAAGGACAACACATTGGTTGGCGCGTCTTTGTCGCGGTAGTGCTGATTGAGTTGCTGACTCTCGGCCTCATCAACCAGACGAATGGCCAGTTCGGCGGCATCCCGCCGCCCGTGCAAGGCCGCCTCAACCCAGCGTTGAAAATCAGCCGATGGGGGTGTCCACGCGCGCGTTGCCGACTGCACATCCAGGTCAATCATGGCGAGCTAGCGCGGTGGCGCATCCGCCTCGCGACGATCGTAGGCACGCACCACACGCTGTACCAAGTCATGGCGAACCACATCATTGGCATTAAAAAAGGTAAAGCTCACGCCCTCGAGCTCGTGCAACACATCAATGGCATCGCGCAAACCCGAGGTCTTACCCGGCGGCAAGTCGATTTGCGTGACATCACCGGTAATCACGGCCGTTGAGCCAAACCCCAGCCGGGTTAAGAACATCTTCATTTGTTCAACGGTGGTGTTTTGCGCTTCATCCAAAATAATAAACGACCCATTGAGGGTCCGACCGCGCATATACGCCAGCGGGGCAACCTCAATGACATTACGCTCAATGAGCTTATTCACTCGTTCAAAACCCAGCATTTCAAACATTGCGTCGTAGAGCGGGCGCAAGTACGGGTCAACTTTTTGGCTTAAGTCACCGGGCAAAAAGCCTAAACGCTCACCGGCCTCCACCGCTGGGCGCACCAGCACCAAACGCTGCACCTGATCAGACTGCAGCGCTTCAACCGCACAGGCCACCGCAAGATAGGTTTTACCGGTGCCGGCTGGGCCAACACCAAAATTTAGGTCATTACGCTGTATTGCCGCCAAATACTCGCGCTGATTGGGGCCACGACCGCGAATGAGGCCTTTTTTGGTGCGAATGGATACTTCATTGGGGTCAACCGCTTCGTTGTTGCCGTCATCAGCGTCGGCCATCGCCGACTCGGCTTTGGCCGTTCGCAGCTGCAGATGCACCGCCTCGGAGCCGATTACCTCACGCGCGGTATGCTCATAGAGCGAGCGAATAACCGTGCCGGCCGCGCTGGCTGCGTCATTATCACCAATAACGCGAAAACGATGACCGCGATTTTCAATTTCAACGCCCAGCTGGCGTTCAACCTGGCGCAGGTTCTCATCGAATTGACCGCATAAATTGGCCAGTCGCTCGTTATCCGCAGGGGCGAGGGTAAAGTCGATTGCCTCAGGCCGGGCGCTCAAGAGCAAACCTGCATCATGATGCTTGCGCCGCTTTGGCCAGCGCGGGTTCGCGCGCTGTATCAATATCGAGCATTTCGCCCCGTAACGAATTGGCTTTGGCTTCGGTAATTCGTACGCGTACAAATCGCCCAATCAAGCGCGCATTGCCAGGAAAGTTCACCACCCGGTTGTTTTGCGTGCGCCCTTTAAGCTCTTGATCGTCTTTACGTGAGTGGCCATCCACTAGCACCGACTCAATATTCCCAACCATAGCTTCGCTAATGGCCTGGGCGTTTTCATTGAGCTTAGCTTGCAGCCTTTGCAGGCGGGCTTTTTTTTCATCGCGCGGTGTGGCATCGGGCAATTGCGCCGCGGGCGTGCCCGGCCGTCGCGAAAAGACAAAGCTAAACGATTGATCAAAGCCAACCTGCTCAACTAAATCCATCGTGTCTTCAAAGTCTTGGCGCATTTCACCGGGAAAGCCAATAATGAAATCAGAGGACAGCGTGATATCAGGCCGGGCTTGGCGTAGCCGAGCAACCAAATCTAAAAACACATCACGGCTGTGATTGCGCTTCATTAACTGCAAGACGTTATCTGAGCCGCTTTGTACCGGCAGATGCAGGTGGTTAACCAGTTCTGGAACCTGCGCGTACGCATCGACTAGCGCTTGATTAAAATCGAGCGGGTGCGAGGTGGTAAAGCGAATGCGCTCAATCCCATCGATGGCCGCAACATAATGAATTAGCAAAGCCAAATCAGCCCGTTCACCGCTATCCATCCCGCCGTCATAGCCGTTGACGTTTTGCCCGAGCAAGGTGACTTCGCGCACCCCTTGTTCGGCGAGTTCAGCGCATTCCGCCAGCACATCTTCAAACGGCCGGCTGATTTCTTCGCCGCGGGTATAAGGCACCACACAAAAGCTGCAGTACTTACTGCAGCCTTCCATAATTGAAACAAACGCCGTCGGGCCATCGGCGCGCGGCTCGGGCAGGCGATCAAACTTTTCAATTTCAGGAAAGCTCACATCAATCACCGAGCGACCGGTATCGCGGGCTTTAATCACCATTTCCGGCAAGCGATGCAGGGTTTGTGGGCCAAAGACCATATCCACGAACGGCGCGCGCTCAACGATGGCGGCGCCTTCTTGGCTCGCCACACAACCGCCCACGCCAATGACCAACCCAGGGTTGGCTTGTTTGAGCTCGCGCCAGCGACCCAGCTCTGAAAACACCTTGTCTTGCGCTTTTTCGCGAATCGAGCAGGTATTGAGCAAAATCACATCGGCCGCTTCCGGCGTTTGGACGCGCTCGTAGTCACCCTCAGCCGCAAGCACATCGACCATTTTGATCGAATCGTACTCATTCATTTGGCAGCCGTGGGTGCGAACAAAAACTTTCTGTGTCATAGCGGCAGAATACTAGTGCGGTGTGTCACTAACAATGCACTCACCGGCCATAAATATCTTCAATGCGGGTAATGTCGTCTTCGCCCAGATAGCTACCCGACTGCACCTCCACCAGCTCGACCGGAATCATGCCCGGGTTTTCAAGCCGGTGGACCTCACCTAACGGGATATAGGTGGACTGATCCTCGCCCAGCATGAACGTCTCATCGCCGCGGACCACCTGAGCGGTGCCTTTGACCACGACCCAGTGCTCAGCGCGGTGATGATGCTTTTGCAATGACAGCCGACACCCAGGGTTGACGATAATGCGCTTGACCTGAAATCGCTCAGCGCTGACCAAACCCTCGTAACTGCCCCAAGGGCGATGGACTTGGCGATGCTCAACCGCCTCTTTGCGCTTGCCCTCTTGTAGGCGCTTAACGATTTGTTTTACCGCTTGCACCGACTCACGCGGGGCAATTAATACCGAATCGGCGGTTTCCACCACCACATGGTTTTCTAACCCCACCGTGGCCACCAAACGGCTTTCGGCGCGAATATAATTGTGCTGACTCTCCTCAGCGATCACATCACCCAGCAGGACATTACCATTGGCATCGGCGTTGGCTGCGTCCATTAGTGTGGTCCACGACCCCAAATCGTTCCAGCCAGCCTCCAACGCAATCACCGCAGCCGCGTCGGTATGCTCCATGACCGCATAGTCAATTGACTGGGCCGGGCACTCGGCAAAACCCGCCTCGCCCAAGCGAATAAAATCTAAATCACGCGTGGCGGTAGTCAGCGCCGCCTCGCAACCGCGCAAAATGGCCGGCGCATGCGTTTGCAGCGCGTCGAGATAAGTCGATGCGCGCATCACAAACATGCCCGAGTTCCACAAAAACCCGCCGTCGGCCAAGTACTCAGCGGCACGCTCAGCGCTGGGTTTTTCGACAAACCGTTTAACCTGCGCAGCCGACTGACCGGTCTCGAGGGGCTCGCCGACTTCGATATAGCCATAACCGGTCTCAGGCCGATCAGGGGTGATGCCAAACGTGACTAACCAACCCGCCGCCGCCGCGCTAAACGCCGCCTCGAGGGCATCGCGCAATGGCGCAGCGGCGCGAATCACATGGTCGGCCGGGAACACCGCCAATAGCGCATCGTCATCGTCTTGCAATGCTTGCAGCGCGGCCACCGCGACGGCCGGCGCGGTGTTGCGACCCACCGGCTCAAGCAAAATGCGCGCTGACCCCAGCGCGTTATCGCGCAACTGCTCAGCGACCAAAAATCGATGCGCTTCATTACACACCACCAGGGGCGCAGCCAGCCCCGCCACGCCCTCGAGCCGCTCAAGGGTTTGCTGTAGCAAGGTGCGTCCGCTGGCGGCCACGTCCAAAAATTGTTTTGGGTATTGCTCGCGCGACAACGGCCACAGCCGTGACCCAACCCCACCGGATAAAATCACCGGGTGGATGGGCAGCGCTTTGACATCCTGGCTCATGCGCTCACCGATGGGCTGTCGGGACGCAGCGGCGGGCGGCCGATCGCATAATAATAAAAGCCATGTTGCGCGAGCACGTCTGGATCATAGATATTGCGGCCATCAAAAATAACCGGCGCCTTGAGCTGTTGGGCCATTTGCGCAAAATCAGGGCTGCGAAACAAATTCCACTCAGTCATCACCACCAAGGCATCCGCACCCGCCAGCGCTTGCTCCGGGGTATCGCATAACTGCAACTTCGGCTCATCGGCATACAAAGCCGCAGTCTCAGGCATGGCTTTGGGGTCGTGAGCCTGTACCGACGCGCCCGCCTCCCATAGCGATTCCATTAACCGCCGACTCGCCGCTTCGCGCATATCATCGGTATTGGGCTTAAAGGAAAGCCCCCATAGCGCAAAGCGCCGGCCCGCCAACTCACCGTTGTAGTGCTGGCGAATTTGGTTAAACACATAGTGCTTTTGACGCTCGTTCACCTCTTCGACCGCTTGCAACAACTGCGCAACATAGTCGACATCGTGTGCGGTGCGGGTGAGTGCCGAGACATCCTTAGGAAAGCACGACCCCCCGTAACCCGCGCCGGGATAGATAAAGTGATAGCCAATGCGTGGGTCTGAGCCCATGCCAATGCGCACCCGCTCAATATCCGCCCCCACGCGGTCGGCGATGTTGGCTAGCTCATTCATAAAGCTAATTTTGGTTGCCAACATGGCGTTGGCGGCATATTTAGTTAGCTCAGCCGAGCGCACATCCATGCTAATCAGCCGATCATGATTGCGGTTAAACGGGGCATACAGCGCATGCAATAAATCGCGCGCCCGATCATCATCGCTACCCACGATTACCCGCTCGGGCTTCATAAAATCTTCGACCGCCGCGCCTTCTTTTAAAAACTCGGGGTTGGACACCACCGAAAAAGCATGCGACTCGCCGCGCGCGTCTAAGCCCGCAGCCATCGCCTCGCGCACCCGATCAGCGGTACCCACGGGCACGGTCGATTTATCCACGACGACTTTATAACTATCCATGTGCTCAGCGATGGTTGCGGCCACGGCTAACACATGCCGCAAATCGGCCGAGCCGTCCTCGTCAGGCGGCGTGCCCACGGCAATAAACTGCAATTGCCCGTGATGGACTGCCATGTCGGCATCGGTGGTAAAGCGCAGCCGTCCGGCCTCGCGATTACGCACCACCATGGCCTCAAGACCCGGCTCATAAATCGGAATTTCACCGCGGTTGAGGCGCGCAATTTTGGCCTCATCCACATCCACGCAAATCACGTCATTGCCAACTTCGGCAAAGCAGGCACCGGTGACTAAGCCGACATAGCCGGTGCCAAAAATCGTTAACCGCATTCAACCGCTCCTTGGTAGGGCTAATCCGCTGCAACGGCTGCGTCGAGGGCCACCGTCATCATCTGCTCAAAACTATTTTGCCGAACCTCGGCACTGGTCGACTCCCCCGTGACCACATGGTCGCTGACGGTTAGCACACTGACTGCGCGTTTCCCAGCTTCGGCCGCGGCACCGTAGAGCCCGGCGGCTTCCATTTCGACGGCCAAAATGCCGTGGGCTTTCATCATGTCAAAAAGCCCCGGCGTGGGGTTATAGAACAGTTCTGACGAAAACACGTTGCCGACTTGGGCCTTTACCCCTGCTGCGCGCGCGGCCTGCACCGTGGCCTCAAGCAAGCCATAGTCGGCGATCGCGGCAAAGTCATGGCCACCAAAACGCGTTCGGTTAACACTCGAGTCAGTCGATGCGCCCATGGCCACAATCACATCGCGCAAAGCCACATTCGGGCTGATGCCACCACAGGTGCCGACACGAATAATTTTTTCCACCCCGTACTGCGTGAACAACTCGGTGGCATAAATCGACATCGACGGAATGCCCATGCCGGAACCCATCACCGATACCGCTTGGCCCTTATAGTGCCCGGTATAGCCCAGCATATTGCGCGTGGCGGTGACTTCTTTGGCGTTGTCTAAAAAACGCTCAGCAATGACTTGCGCGCGCAGTGGGTCGCCAGGCATCAACACAGTTTCGGCAAAATCACCGGGTTCGGCACTAATATGCGGGGTGGCCATGGGCGTCGACTCCTTCATCCCTAGAGTGTGTTTATCTGAAGGCGAACTTTACTCACCCCGCTGGCCACTGACCAGTCATTCCCGTGGATAACGTGCAACCGCGCCGGAGTCTGGGCAGAATAGAACGCTCAACTTTAACGGAAGTCTCTTATGCCAGAGCCACACCCGCTGGCGCTTTTTGACCTCGACGGCACACTGACCTGGCGTGACACGCTAAGCGACCTGCTGGTGCGTGAATTTGGCATAGGCCGTTGTTTGGCAGCCGGCATCCGCCTCGCCCCCGCGTTGCTGGGGGTATTAACCGGTCGTGTGCATCGCGATACCGCCAAAGTCCAAGTGCTCACCCATTTTTTTGGCGGCATGCCCGAGGCTGACTTTACAGCGATCACTCAACGCTATGGGCGCGAGCACTTAAACAAGCTACTGCGCCGACAAGCGCGTGAGCAGCTCGACTGGCACCGTGAGCAAGGCCACCGAGTGATCGTCATTTCAGCCTCGATTCGCGATTGGATTGCGCCATGGGCAAAGGCGCAGGGCATAGAACTCATCGCGACTGAGCTAGCCCGCAAGAATGGACAAATCACCGGCGATCTCGCTGGTGAAAACTGCCGCGGACCAGAAAAGGTCCGACGCCTTAAAGCCGAACTCAATCCAAGCGACTACACCCCCATCTATGCCTATGGGGATACCGATGGCGACACCGCCATGCTCGCCATCGCCGATCATCCGGTTTATCGGGGGTTGCGCTAGCATGGCCGCAGCAAACGTACTGGACTTGGTGTTTGCCCCAGGCAACCCAGCCGATCACACCGCCATTCATGCGATTGAAGCCGAAGGCGCCATTCGGCTTAGCCACGAACAACTCCAACAGCGCACCCAAGCCATTGCCAAGGGCTTGATGCAGGCAGGCCTAACCCCCGGCGAGCGGGTCTTATTGCTGGCACCCAACAGCGCCCAATGGGTCGAAACTGCCTTGGCCATTATGGCCGCCGGTGGCGTGATAACCCCCATTGATACGCAAATGGGGGCCGCGGACTTAGCCCACGTGGTCGATGATGCCGCTCCATGGCAAATCATCACCACCGCTGAGCTACGCGAGCGCTTACCCGACTGCAACCCACCGGGCGGCATCGTTAATGTCGCCGATGTGGCTAAGCCGGCAGACGATCAGGACGCGCAACCACTCCCCAGCATTGAGGCACAAAGTGTGGCCGCACTGTTCTACACCTCAGGCACCACTGGGCCGCCCAAAGGGGTGCCGTTGACGCACCACAACTTGGTGAGCAACGTCGAGGCTTTGCTCGAACAAGGCATTGCCCATCGCCAAGACCGCGTTCTGCTGCCGCTGCCTTTGCACCACGTCTACCCCTTTAGCATCGGGCTTTTAAGTGTCTTAGCTGTGGGGGCAACCCTAATTTTGCCGCGCTCGCTAGTCGGACCGCGTATTGCCGAGGCGTTACGCGCGGGCCGAGCCACCATTTTATTGGGCGTCCCCCGGCTATATGAAGCACTTTGGGCCCGGCTTGCCGAGCGTATCGGCGGCAATCAGCGCTGGCGTGAGCGGCTATTGAGCTCAGCCATCGGTCTGTGCGCGGGCTTGCAGCGATATACCGGGCGCCATCCCGGGCGTTGGTTATTTCGACCCGTTATGCGCCAGCTCGCCCCGGACCTACGGCTTGCCGTGAGCGGCGCTGCCGCTCTCGACCCGGCGCTGGGCAAGCGCCTAGAAATGTTGGGCTGGACACTGGCCACCGGTTACGGGCTAACCGAAACCTCGCCCATCCTCACCCTCAACGCCCCCGGTAAAGCGCGCTTAGAAACCGCCGGCAAGCCATTGCCCGGAGTATCACTGCGCATCGAAAACGGCGAAGTCCTTGCCCACGGTCCCAATGTATTCGGCGGCTATCGCAATGCCGCATTAGACCAAGCGGCTATCTTTGATGCGCAGGGCTGGCTGCATACCGGTGATGCCGGCGAGATTGACGCCGAGGGCTATTTGCACCTGCGCGGTCGCTTATCATCGACTATTGTGCTGGCTGGCGGCGAAAACATTGACCCCGAGCGCATCGAAAACGCGCTGGCCGCGCAGCCAGGCATTCGCGAAGCCGGGGTGCTGGAAACCCATGGCCGACTCGCCGCGGTGATTGTCACAGACGACGCGGCCGATGCAGCCAACACCGGCATTGATGTCAATACGGCAATCCAAGCCGCCATGGAACACTTACCCGGCCACCATGCGGTGGGTGATGTCCAAATTAGCGCCGACCCACTGCCGCGTACCCGCCTAGGCAAACTGCGCCGGCATCGCTTGACCGATCACTACACCGCTTTGACCACTGGCGAGCAAACCCCATCGCCAGCACCCATTGCGCCTGAGGATATGGCCCCGGAAGACCAAGCATTACTGGCCGACGCGGCGGCCAACGCCACATGGCAGTACTTAGCCACACGTTTTGCCGATCAACGCCTCACCCCCGATACCCAGCTCAACCGCGACTTAGGCTTGGATTCGCTGAGCTGGGTTGAGCTCAGCATTGCCCTGCGAGAGCACGCACACATTGAACTCGACGACGCCGCGATCGGGCGTGTTGAGACTGTCCGCGATCTATTAACTGAGTGCATTCATGCTGAGGCCCACCAAACCAGCGAGACCCAGGCCCAGCAACTCAACCAAGCGCTACGCACCCCCGACGCCTTACTGACTGCGGCCGATCAACGCCAACTCGCACCGCGCGGGGCCTTGCGCCATGCCGGCGCCGTTGGCTTATTGGGCATTTGTCGGCTACTCAACCGGGCATTTGCGCGAATTGAAGTCAGCGGCTCACTGCCCAGTGATGGGCCTTACTTAATCACCCCGCGTCATATCAGCGCCTATGACCCCATTGCCCTGACCAGCATGATGACGCGTGCACAAATCGAGCCCGTGTTTTGGGCCGGCTGGACCGGATTATTGTTTGCCTCGCCATGGCGTCGGGCGTTTAGCCGCATTGCACGCATCCTGCCCATTGACCCGGGGCAAGCACCGCGCCGCAGCCTGGCCCTCGCGGCAAGCAGTTTGCAACGCGGTCACTCATTGATTTGGTTTCCGGAAGGCCAACGTGGGCAAGACGGCACGCTACAACCGCTGCGACCGGGGATAGGTCTACTACTTGATGCCCACCCCGTGCCGGTGGTGCCGATTTGGATAGAAGGCAGCGATGCGGTGTTGCCGATTGGACGCTTATGGCCCAAGCGCGGCGTGATTCGTATTCGCATTGGTGAGCCGATTGCGCCCAGTGCGCTGGGTAACGAACGGCGTGAAATCGTGGCCAGTGTGGATAACGCGCTACGAGCGCTATCCACTACCGAATCGCCGGATACTTAAACGACCCGGTTTAGAACGGGATATCGTCGTCGAAGTCATCCACTGGCGCGGCCGCTTCGCTAGCCTGTGACGGGCTATCCGCTGGGGGCGCTGACTGCGCTTGCGAATTGCCACTGCTGGCGTTGTTGCTCGCGCCACCGCCGCCCATGCCACCACCGGCGCCATCGAGCATTTGCATGTCGTTAACCACAATCTCGGTGGTGTAGCGGTCTTGGCCGTCCTGGCCTTGCCATTTACGCGTTTGCAAACGGCCCTCAACATAAACCTTTGAGCCCTTTTTGAGGTACTCGCCGGCGATTTCAGCAAGCCGGCTAAAAAACACCAAACGATGCCACTCGGTGCGCTCTTGCTGCTCACCGGTTTGGCGATCTTTCCACTGATCGGTGGTTGCAACACGGGCGTTGGTGACCGCGCTGCCTGCCGCTGAATAACGAACTTCGGGATCAGCCCCGAGATTACCCACCAAAATAACTTTATTAATTCCACGCGCCATGACGGCCTCCATTAACGGGTTGAACCAGTGCGTCCATGCAACCTGCACTAACCCAACACTTTACCTGTTTCAACCCTATGCCTGAAATGCCAACCGATGAGCGGTTAGCTTAAATCGATAAAGCCCAATCCTTCGAGCTTTAACAAAACCTGTTGAGCCGCCTCTTCTGGGGTTTGATCGGTGGTATCAATACGAAGCGCTGGCGCGCTCGGCGCCTCGTAAGGATCATCAATGCCGGTAAAGCCAGTGATTTGGCCCGCCCGCGCCTTGGCATACAGGCCCTTACGGTCACGACGCTCACACTCAGCTAACGGCGTGGACACATGCACTTCAATAAAGCCCCCATTGGCTGATTCCACCATGTCTTTCACCGCTGCACGGGTGCTGGCATACGGGGCAATCGGTGCACAAATCGCCGCACCGCCATTGCGCGTAATTTCAGCGGCAACATACCCAATACGCCGAATATTCAAATCGCGATGGGCTTTAGAAAAACCCAGCTCGCTGGATAGATGCTTACGCACCACGTCGCCATCCAACAGCGTCACCGCACGGCCGCCGCGCTCCATGAGCTTAACCATTACCGCATTGGCAATGGTCGACTTACCTGAGCCCGATAGCCCGGTAAAAAATAACGTAAAGCCCTGCTGAGCGCGCGGTGGGTAGGTTTTGCGCAGCTCTTCGACCACTTCGGGATACCCAAACCACGCGGGAATATCCAACCCCTCGCGCATGCGCCGACGAAACTCGGTGCCCGAGATATTCATTACCGTCTCGGTGGTCTCGTCAACCTCATCAATCGGGGCGTAACCAGCGCGCTCTTCGACATACACCATCATCCGAAACGGCACCATCTCGATGCCCAGCTCATCGCGGTAACGCGTCACCAGCTCCTGAGCATCGTAAGGGCCATAAAGCTCCTCACCGTCGCTGCCCTTGCCCGGACCGGCATGATCGCGGCCAACAATAAAATGCGTACAGCCATAGTTACGC
Source organism: uncultured Ectothiorhodospiraceae bacterium (assembly GCA_913056315.1). GTDB lineage: Bacteria > Pseudomonadota > Gammaproteobacteria > Nitrococcales > Nitrococcaceae > Spiribacter. Next base: position 5,017 of record CAJXMZ010000024.1, on the reverse strand, counting down.
CGAATAATGGCATGCCAAAGCGCCTCTCGCGGCCCGCCCATCCGCATGGCCAAGGGCAATAGCGACAGCGCCGTGGTCTGCTCGGGGTATTTTTTTAAGACATGCTCATAGCAGCGCACGCGCGAGTAATGATCCACATCCCCGGGCTTTGTCATGCCCACGACCGGGTGAATCAGCAAATTGGCTTCGGCCTGACGCGCGGCTTGAAAGGTCAGCTCAACATGCGCCCGATGCATCGGGTTACGGGTTTGAAACGCCACCACCCGGCGCCAGCCATTGCGACGAAAACGCTCGCGCAGCTCAGCGGGCGTTGGCCGTAGGTGGGTAAAGTCGTAGTGGCTTGGCAAGCTCAGCGCATCAATGGGTCCACCTAAGTAGACCGGATGGCTTTGCTCATATAAGTAGGCCACGCCGGGGTGGGCGCGATCGGTGGTGCCAAACACCTGTTGCGCTTCTTCAGCCCAATCTGGCCGCCAACAATCGGTAACCGTGAGTACCGCTAAAATCACCCCTTCGGGATCGCGCAGCGCAATTTTATCGCCCAACACCACTGTATCGGCGAATGCTTCGCTGACATCCAAGGTAATCGGCATCGGCCATAGGGTGCCGTCGCTCAAGCGCATGTCTTTGAGCACGCGCTCGTAATCGGCTTGGCCCAAGAACCCCTCCAGTGGTGAGAAACCGCCGTTGGCGATGAGCTCTAAATCGCAAATCTGCCGCTCGGTTAAATCCCAGCTCGACCAATCGACCGCGCTTTGCTTAACCGCTTGCGCGGCCGCCGCATCGAGGCGTCGATCCTTGAGCACGCCACCGTGGGGTGCAATTACATCGGTCATGATGCCTCCGTTGCAGGGTCTGCTGAATCAAGATAGGCCGCCGGCGCCTTGAGCCCCAGCGCGCTAATAAGCCAAATGCCCGCCGCCAAGGCACAGGCTAAAAACACCCCGTCAGCACCGAAGCCGCCGTACACAAGCCCGCCAAGTGTGCCGCCTAAAAAAGCGCCTAAAAACTGCGCCGTGGCGTACACCCCCAACGCGGTGCCCCGCATCCCTTCCGGGGCAAAGCGCGTTAGCAACGAGGGCAGGCTGGCTTCGAGGGTATTAAAGCCAACAAAAAACAACCACAGGCCAAGAATAAATAGCGGCAGGGAATCGCTAAAACCCGCCAAGACTAAGTCAGCGACGATCACCAAGACGGCCACGCCAGCCAAGAGTCGATGCAAGATACGCCGACGCTCGCCAATACTAATTAATGCCGCCATCCCCGCTACCGAGACCAATAACACCGGCACATAAATCATCCAGTGATCCGCGCGCGCAACGCCAAGCTGGGATTCCAAAATGACCGGCAACACCACAAAGCTCGCGGTGAGAATGAAATGCAAAACGAGTACGCCAAAATCCAGGCGTAATAAGTCGGGATTGCGCAAGACCACACCAAGCGCACCCGCGCGGGCATTCACCTCGGGCCGAAACGCAGCCTCACCCCCCGCGGGGACAACGCCATACAGCAGCGCTACAGCCACCAGCGCCAACGCCGCGGTAGCCCAAAACACGCCACTGAGCCCGGCTGTAGCGGCAATCATGGGCCCGGCCACCAACGCAATCAAAAATGCCGCGCCAACACTAATGCCGATAAACGCCATGCTTTTGGTGCGCTGTGAATCGCGGGTTAAATCAGCAGCAAGCGCCATGACCGCCGCGGCAATGGCACCACACCCCTGCAGCCCGCGACCCAAAATGACACCGCCAATGGTGTCTGCCTCGGCAGCCACCCCACTGCCCAGCGCAAAAATCAGCAAGCCCATGACAATCACCGGCCGACGGCCGATTTTATCCGACAACATGCCAAAAGGGATTTGCAGCAGCGCTTGGGTTAAACCATAGGCGCCAATGGCTAACCCAATCAGCATGGGTGTCGCGCCAGCCAGTTCGGTGCCGTAGAGAGCAAACACGGGCAGAATTAAAAATAAGCCCAGCATGCGCATACCAAAAATGGTTGCCAGCCCTGCTGTGGCTCGACGCTCACCGGAATTCATTGGCCCGGCGGCGGATGATTGTTTGCCGTGCACGCATGCCCCTTTGGGATTGATGTTGCCTAAGCGCGGTATACTAACAAATTGTTTGAATTGGTAGCGCCATGGATACCATCGTCATCGAAGGGGCCCGCACCCATAACCTGCGCAACCTTCACCTAAAACTGCCGCGCGGCAAACTCATTGTGATTACCGGCCTATCGGGCTCGGGTAAGTCTTCGCTTGCCTTTGACACGCTCTATGCCGAAGGCCAGCGCCGGTATGTCGAGTCGCTGTCAGCCTACGCCCGGCAGTTTCTCTCAATGATGGATAAGCCCGATGTCGATCGCATTGAAGGCTTATCGCCGGCGATTGCGATTGAACAAAAATCCACCTCGCATAACCCGCGCTCGACCGTGGGCACCGTGACCGAAATTCATGACTACTTGCGGTTGTTATTTGCCCGCGCTGGCACGCCGCATTGCCCAGAGCATGGCACCGCGCTGAACGCACAAAGCGTTAGCGAAATGGTCGATCAAATCCTCGCCCTTCCCGAGGGTCAGCGCGTCATGCTGCTGGCACCGCTGGTGAGTGAGCGTAAAGGCGAACATAAAGCGGTCTTTGCCAATTTGCGCCGCCAAGGGTTTGTGCGCGCGCGGGTGAATGGCCAGGTCGTCGACCTGGATGACCTGCCGCCCATGGATGCCCAACGCACGCATACCATTGACGCGGTGGTTGATCGCTTTCGCATTCGTGCCGATTTAGCCACCCGCGTCGCCGACTCACTCGAGACTTGCCTGTCGTTGGGCGATGAGATTGCGCGGGTGGCCAACATGGACGCCCCAGAAGACGACGATTTCGTGTTTTCAGCGCGCTACGCCTGTCCGGAATGTGGTTATGCCATTGCCGAGCTCGAGCCACGAATATTTTCTTTTAATAACCCGCAAGGCGCCTGTCCAACCTGTGATGGCCTGGGGGTCGAGCAATTTTTTGACCCCGCGCGTATCGTCACTCACCCCGAACTATCGCTCGCGGCCGGTGCGGTGCGTGGCTGGGACCGCCGCAACGCTTACTACGGCCAAATTATCCATGACTTGGCCACGCACTATGGGTTTGACGTCAACACGCCCTGGCGCGAGCTCCCCGAGCCCCTGCAGCAGACGATTTTGTATGGCAGCAATGATGCGCTGATTACATTTCACTACGCCGGCGCCCGCGGTGGTGGCCAAACCACCCAGCAACACCCCTTCGAAGGCGTTATTAACAATATGGCGCGGCGCTACCGCGAGACCGAATCAACCGCGGTGCGCGATGAGCTCTCGCGTTATCTCACTCGCCGGGTGTGCGAAGCCTGCCAGGGCAGTCGTCTTAATGCCGCCGCCCGCCATGTCGAAGTCGCGGGCTGGACGCTACCGCAACTTAGCGCTTTGTCGATTGGGCGAGCCGCCGATCAAATTGCGCATTTAGGGCTTGAAGGCTCCCGGGCCACCATTGCCGAGAGCATCGTCAATGAGATCAACCAGCGCCTGCGCTTTTTGGTTAATGTCGGCCTGGAGTATCTCGATCTCGCGCGCAGCGCCGATAGCCTATCGGGTGGCGAAGCTCAGCGCATTCGTCTAGCCAGTCAAATTGGTGCGGGTTTAGTGGGCGTGATGTACGTATTGGATGAACCATCAATTGGTTTGCATCAACGCGACAATGACCGCCTGCTCGAGACCCTGCGTCACTTACGCGATTTGGATAATACCGTGATTGTCGTCGAGCACGATGAAGAGGCCATTCGCGCGGCGGATCATGTCATCGACATGGGCCCCGGCGCCGGGCACGAAGGCGGCGCGGTGATGGCCAGCGGCACCGCCGAGGACATTATGGCCGCACCGGATTCCATTACCGGTGATTACCTTGCGGGCCGGCGGTGCATCGCGATACCCGCTGAACGCCGAGCCGCCGACCCCGGCAAAGGCATTACCATCCGCGGGGCTCGCGCCCACAACTTACAAGCCGTTGATGTACATTTTCCGGCTGGACTGTTTATTGGCGTCACCGGCGTATCGGGTTCGGGCAAATCGACCTTGGTCAACGACACCCTCTACCCGGCCGCCGCGGCCGCACTCAACCGCGCGGATGCAACCCCCGCTGACTGCGATGCCATCGAGGGGTTGGGCTACTTCGATAAAGTCGTGGACATCGATCAAAGCCCGATTGGGCGGACACCGCGCTCCAACCCAGCCACCTACACCGGGTTATTCACGCCCATTCGCGAGCTCTTCGCAGCCACATCCGAGGCGCGCTCGCGCGGCTATGGACCGGGGCGTTTTAGCTTTAACGTTAAAGGCGGCCGTTGCGAGGCCTGTCAGGGTGAGGGCGTTATTCGGGTGGAAATGCACTTTTTGCCCGATGTCTACGTGCCTTGCGACATTTGCGCCGGCGCGCGCTATAACCGCGAAACCCTCGAAATTCGCTACCGCGGCTATACCATCGCCGATATTTTAGCCATGAGTGTGGCCGATGCGCTCACTGTGTTTGCCAGCATCCCTGCCTTGGCACGCAAGCTTGAGACATTAACCGATGTCGGCATGGGCTATATTCGGCTGGGTCAAAACGCCGTGACCCTGTCTGGCGGTGAAGCGCAGCGCGTCAAACTCGCCCGCGAACTCTCGCGCCGCGGCACAGGCCAGACGCTCTATATTTTGGATGAGCCCACCACGGGCTTGCACTTTCATGACATTCAAAAACTGCTCGAAGTGCTCAACCGATTGCGCGAAGAAGGCAATACGCTGGTGGTAATCGAACACAACCTCGATGTCATTAAGACCTGTGATTGGCTGATCGACATGGGACCAGAAGGCGGGTCGGGTGGCGGCCAAGTCGTTGGCATCGGCACCCCTGAGACACTAGCGACCAACCCGGCATCGCATACCGGGCGTTATTTAAAACCGCTATTGGGTTAGCGGCTGGTGCGCCGCTGGGTTGCGAGGGCTTAGGGCAGCCAATGCTCGACGG
>CAJXMZ010000023.1 GCA_913056315.1 uncultured Ectothiorhodospiraceae bacterium | reverse complement strand
CGGTGGCAGCAGGCGCCACACTTTTGCTTTTTGGACTACCCGATTCGCGAACTGGCCGGGCAGACACTGCTTGTGGTCGGGCATGGTGAGTTGGGCGGTGCCGTTGCCACGCTTGCCGAGGCAGTGGGGATGCAGGTTGAAGTTGCCGAGCGCCCAGGCGCCAGTACAGTGCGTCCCGGGCGAGTTGATTTTCACCAGGCCATTGCCAGTGCTGATGTGGTGACTCTGCATTGCCCGCTGACTGACCAGACCCGTAATTTAATTGACGCAAAGGTGTTTACGCGCATGAAATCCACCGCGCTGTTAATTAATACCGCCCGTGGCGGAATTGTTAATGAAGATGATTTAGCCGATGCACTGCGGCGCGGTGAAATTGCCGGGGCGGGTATGGACGTGCTCACCGAGGAGCCGCCGCGTAATGGTAATGTCTTGCTCGACGCGGATATCCCCAATTTGTTGGTTACACCGCATTCGGCTTGGGGCTCACGCACTGCACGCCAACGTATTGTTGAGCAAACGCTGGAAAATATTCACGCCTGGCAGGCTAAAGACCCAATTCGGGTGGTGGTCTAGTGGAGCTGTGGCATGGATAACCCAGTGAGCATTATTACAGGCGCTGGCACCGGAATAGGGCGTGCGCTTGCCGTGAAACTGGCTAATAGTCATCACAACGTCATCGCGGTGGGGCGTCGAGCCGAGCCATTGGCTGAGCTGGCCACCCAGCACAGCCATATCCAAGCCTGTCCCGCTGATGTGAGTACGCCAGCCGGACTCGAGGCGATCGAAACGGCAGTGGCTGATCGATCCGTGCGGTATGTGGTGCATAACGCCGGGGTGCTTGAGCCCGTCGGCCCGCTGCTCGAGCAATCAGCGGATGCGCTACGACAGAGCTTGGCGATTAACGTTGAAGCGCCACTGGCCTTATCCGCGCGCCTGCGGCCAAGAATGATGAGCGGTGGACGCATCTTGCATATCTCATCGGGGGCTGCCCACCGGGCTTTGCCGGGTTGGGGCGCGTATTGTTTGAGCAAAGCAGCGCTTCATATGGCTTACCAAGTCATTGCCGCTGAGCTTGCGGACAGTCATATCGCCATTGGTAGCCTGCGGCCTGGCGTGGTGGATACGCCCATGCAAGCGCTCATTCGGGCGCAGTCGGTTGAGGACTTTCCGGCGGTAGAGTCGTTTCGCGCAATGAAAGCCCAAGGCGATTTAACCGATGCTCAGACGGTCGCGGTGTTTATAGAGGCGGTGTTGTCGCTACCGGATGCGCAGGCCTTTAGTGCGAAAGAGTGGGATATCCGGGTGGATGGGGAGGCTTTGTTGGGTTATCCGCCGTAGTTGCAATGGATCGATCTCAGTATCAAGTGCTAATATTTAACATAATATATATTACACGCATTCATGGTGTGGTGGAGCGCGCACCGCAATGTGACGTTACTACCCTAAACAGGCACACTTCACCGCTATGAATACCGAGGATCATCCCGACCCAACCGCCGCAGCGGCCTGGCAACACCTGTGCACGCACTCGGCGCGATCTGTCGCGAACGCCTGCGAACGTGCTGGCATTTTGTCTATTCCTGATTACTATGGTGAAGATCCACGACTGGGCTTGTACCGTGTCGTTGTCGGTCAACAAGTCTCCACGCAAGCGGCCAGCGCTATGTTTGCCGATCTCATGCAACGTGCAAACCATAACAATGCGCAGTTGCTTGCCCTATTGCGCTCGGATGCCCCCACTAAATTAAGTCAAACCAAGCGCGCCACCCTGACCTACCTCGCCGGGCTGCCCGATGCGCAAATTGCGCAATGGTTAGCGCTGGACTATCCGCAGCGAAACCAAGCCATGACGCAAACCCGTGGGGTTGGCCCATGGACGGTCGCGATGTGGAGTATGTTTGTGTGCAAAGACGCGGATGTGTGGTCACAGGGGGATTTGGTCTTGCGCCGTCAGGCGGATGTGTTTGCAAGCCAAGATAACCGCGTGGCAAGCGACATTGTGGCCGAAGCGGCGCCGTATCGAACGTATTTTGCGCTCTTATGCTGGCAATTAGCCGATACCAAGCGGTAACGGCGCTAGCCAATGATCGCTCGCACCGCGATAATAGGCTTTTGGCCTGAGACAGCTCCATGAGCGACGTTGAGAATTCGCATTTAGTTCGTCGGGTGCATGTTGGTGAGACCACCTTTGTCTTGCTGGGTACCGCCCATGTCTCGCCACAAAGCATTGCCGATGTGCGTCGCGAAATCGACCGGGGCGACTTTGATGCCATTGCGGTTGAGCTGTGCGAAAGCCGGCATAACCAATTAACCAACCCCAACGCACTCGAGCAGCTAGATTTATTTGAGGTCATTCGCTCGGGTAAGGCCGGCATGGTCGCCGCCAGCTTGGCGCTCGGTGCGTATCAGCAACGCCTGGCTGATCAATTTGATATTAAGCCAGGCGCTGAGCTTGAAGCCGCGGCGCGGGCTGCTAAGCGCTTAAATAAACCGCTTTGGCTGATTGACCGTGAGATTGGAATAACCCTCAAGCGCGTCTATCGCAAAGCCCCCTGGTGGCAGCGCTTTTCGCTGTTAAGCGGTCTCTTGGGCAGTCTTTTGTCGCGACAAAAAGTCACCGGTGAGGATATCGAGCGTCTAAAGCAAGGCGATATGCTGGAGTCGACGTTTAATGAGTTTGCCCGCGGCTCGGCAACCCTTTACGAATCACTGATTAGCGAGCGCGATCAGTTTATGGCAGCCCGGCTGATCGAAGAGCATGCACGCGCATCCACCCCACCTCAGCAAGTACTCGTTGTCGTGGGTGCAGGGCATTTAGAGGGCTTAGAGGCCGCACTCGAGCGCGGGGTGGAAAACCCGCAAGCCCAGCGGCACACCCTTGAGCAAGTCCCTACCCCCTCGCGCTGGCCTAAGCTGATTCCGTGGGCCGTTGTGGGTGTGGTGTTAATGGGTTTTGCCATTGGTTTTTCGCGCAGTCCCGCGCTGGGTTGGAGCTTAGTCGGCGATTGGGTGCTCATTAATGGCAGCTTTTGCGCCCTGGGTACGCTGTTGGCCCGGGGGCATGTGTTAACGATTATTGGGTCGTTTTTTGCCGCCCCCCTGACTTCGCTTAATCCGACGATTGGTGCAGGCTTTGTGGCCGCGGGCATCGAGACCTTTGCCCGGCGCCCGCGAGTCGAGGACTTTCGCACCCTGCGTCAGGCGGTCACACAGTGGCGGGGTTGGTGGCACAACCGAGTGGCCAGAACGTTATTGGTGTTCTTTTTTGCCACGCTGGGTTCGGGGGTTGGGACCTATTTTGCTGGGTTTCGCATTCTCGGGCAGCTGGTCTAGCGCCGGGCTTGCGCGCGAGCAAAGCAGTGAAAGAAATTGTTGGCGGTTTGCTCAGCCACGTCCTCGGGGCTGAGGCCTTTAAGCCGAGCAATACACTCAATCACCTCGCTCACCCAGCCGGGACGGTTTTCTTGGCCCCGATGGGGTACTGGCGCTAGATAGGGGCAGTCGGTCTCGACCAGCAAGCGCTCAAGCGGCAGTTCTGTCACTGTCTCACGCAGTGCTTCGGCGTTGCGAAAGGTCAAAATGCCACTCAGCGAGAGGTAAAATCCCAACGCCAGGAGCGCATTGGCGGTTTTTGCATCCTCGACAAAGCAATGAATCACCCCGCCGACGTCTTGGGCATTGGTTTCGCGCAAAATCGCGACCGTATCGGCGGGGGCCAATCGGCTGTGCACGATAATGGGCAACCCAGCAAGCCGGGCGGCATCAACATGCCGACGAAATCGATCTTGCTGCCAGCCATAATCGCCTTGTCCGTTGCCATAGTCTAAGCCGGTCTCACCAATCGCAATGACCTGCGGATGGTCAGCCATTGCAGCCAGCGCTTGCGCACTGGGATCGCTACCCTGCCCGCAGGGATGCACGCCGATGCTGGTAAATACATTGGGATGGCGCTCGCTAAAAGCCAGCAGTCGTTCACGCTCTTCAATGGCAACGGCAACATTGCAAAAGTACTCAACGCCGGCCGCTTGGGCTTCAGCCAAGGCCGCATCCGCACTGTCGGGGCGCTCGAGTAGGTGAAAGTGGCAATGCGAATCAACAATCATGCGCGAGTCCAAAGCAAAAATAGCGCTTCAACGCTGAGTTCTCGGCTCAGGCTTTGCGAGGTGGCAGCGCGTAGCTGATAGAGTTTTTCGGCAATGCTTTGCAAGCGTTTGGGCGCGGTTGCCCGGGCTAGGGGCTCAATCGATGCGGGTAGCCCGGGGCTCGACGACGAAAGCGCTTGATAGCGCGCCAAAAGCAGTGTGAGTCGTTGCATGAGCTCAGTGGTCTCGCGCGCGCCGATGGCTTGCCATTCACTGGCCACGGCGACGGCACTGGCCCTGCCCCCAGCAACCGCAGCAACGCCATCGATAAGCTCAGCAAACTGCTGCGTCCCGCCGGCTTCGGCGATCGCTTGCGCTGCCAGTGGCGCCCCGCCGGCAAGCATTAGCGCGAGCGCAGGTTGTTCAATGCCCTGTGCGGTAAGCCACTCCAGCGATTGGGATTGCTGTGGTGGATTGAGCGTTAAGATTTGGCAGCGGCTGCGAATGGTTGCCGCTAACAGCGCAGGTCGATGGCTGACTAAAATCAGCATAACCGACGCCGGCGGCTCTTCGAGCGTTTTGAGCAAAGCGTTGGCGGTATGGCGGTTCATTGCTTCGGCCGGCGCCAATACTGCAACGCGGTAGCCATCATATTGACTGGTGCGTTGACTAAAGGTGGTCAGTTGCCGTACGGCCTCAATTTTTAGGATGCCACTGCCACCGGCTTCGGGCTCGATCACGGTGTAATCGGGATGACTGCCGGCCAGGCGCAATTGGCAGCCGCGACACTGGCCACACGCTAGGTCATTGCTGGGTCGATCACACAGTACGCGGGCCGCCATGGCTTGAGCGAGTGCGCGCTTGCCTAAGCCTGTGGGCCCAGCCAGTAAAAGCGCATGCGCGCTACGCTGCACCGCTAGCGCTTGGTTAAAGCGCTGCCAAGCGTGCGTGTGCCATGGCAGTGGCGCGTGTGCGGGTTGCGCTAACTCAGTCGACACAATGGGCCTCTAGCACGGCACAAATCGCTTGGTTGACTTCTGCCGGATCAAGACTCGCATCGATACGCACAATGCGCTGAGGATAACGCGTAGCTAGCCATTGATAGCCACTGCGTACAGATTCAAAAAACGCGCTTTGCTCGGCTTCAAATCGATCAGGGCTGCTACGTCCAGCCGCCCGCGCTAAACCCGTGGCAACCGGCACATCCAGCCATAGCGTTAAATCCGGTTGTAAGCCGGTGTTCAACCAGTGCGCCAGTGCCTCAACCCGCTCGAGCCCCAGACCGCGACCGGCGCCCTGATAGGCAATGCTCGCGTCGTTAAAGCGATCGCTAATCACCCATTGCCCGGCGTTAAGCGCGGGTTGAATGACGCGCTCAATATGCTCAGCACGCGCAGCAAACATCAGTAACACTTCGCTCAGCGCGCTCATCCCCTCATCGCGGTGGTTGAGCAGGATAGCGCGCAGCTCCTCGCCCAACGCGGTGCCGCCTGGCTCGCGCGTTTCCACTACCGCGCCCCCGCGCTCACTCACCCACTTGGATAGCGTGCGCATGGCGGTGGTCTTCCCCGCGCCTTCAATCCCCTCAATGCTGACAAAGCGATTGTGCATGGTTACTCGCTGGTGATACCCAATTGATAACGCCTGACCGCTGCATTATGCGCGGCTAAGGTGGCCGAGAATACATGGCTGCCATCCCCGCGCGAGACAAAATACAGACTCTCGCCATCGGCGGGATTAACGGCGGCTTGAATGGAGGCAACGCCGGCCAGCGCGATGGGCGTTGGCGGTAAGCCGTGACGCGTGTAGGTATTCCAAGGCGTATCGGTGCGCAAGTCGTTACGCCGTAAATCGCCGTCAAAATCAGCGCCTAAGCCATAAATAACGGTGGGGTCGGTTTGTAGGCGCATGCCTTGCTCAAGGCGGCGAGTAAAGACCCCACTAATACGGCGGCGCTCCGAGGCTAAAGCGGTTTCTTTTTCAATGATCGAGGCTAGGATGAGGGCTTTTTCTGGCGTATCGAAGGGTAAATTGGCTTGGCGCGACTGCCATGCCTGCTCGAGTGCGCGCTCAAGGGCCCGATTGGCACGTTTGAGTAGCGCGACATCGGTGCTGCCTTTGGGAAAGTGATAGGTTTCTGGCAGAAATTGCCCTTCAGCGGGGCGTCCTTCTCGGTCAATGGCGGCCATCACAGCACTGGGGTCGACATCGGGCGCGAGTGTCTGGCGCAAATACGGGTTGGCACTAAGCGCCGTGAGCAACTCTCGCACCTGCCAACCTTCAATAATGGTGAAGGTGTACTCAATGACTTGGCCTTGCGCCATGTTGGCAACCAGCTCAGTGGCACTTAAGCCCTGCCTTAGCGCGTACTCACCGACATGAAGTTGCTCAGCATAGCCTTGCCAACGCGCCCAAACACGCAGCAGTAAGGGGTTGTCGATTAGACCCCGATCGACCATTTGCTCGGTGACATCAGCAAAACTCGCCCCGGCGGGCACGTTAATGCTGCGCTCGTCTGGGGCGAGCGTATCGGTGGCTTTAACCAAACTGGAATGACTCAATGAAATCATTTCAGCGCTTAGCCACAGCGCGGGCGTTAAAAACACAGCAATGAGCGTGAACAAAACCGCTCGTGGCAAACGCACTGGCGTCATGCGCACCTCATTACCGTCGGGGTTAACGCAATACGTGCTTGCTCAAGCGCAATCGTTAACGGGGCATACCAACTGGGCCATGGGTGAGACTGGCCATCGATTGTTGCCACAGGCCACAGGCCAATCAAGCTATTACAGAGCATGAGCGCATGATCGCCCGGCAATGCCGCTTCTAGACGGGCGCGTCGCACGCGAGCGCCTTGTTGTTGGGCTTGATCAACTAACCACGCTTGCATCACACCATCGACCCCACAGTTTTGTGTATCGGGAATGATTAATTCGCCTTGATGCTCAACCAATAGATTAGCCGCGGTTGCCTCGATAAGCTCGTCTTGCGTGGACACCATAAGCCCTTCGGCAATGGCTGGATCATTCCATTCTTGGCGCCCCAGTACTTGCTCAAGCCGGTTGAGATGCTTGATCCCGGCCAAGGCGGGTTGGCAGGCCAAGCGGGTGGTTAAGGTGATGACATCGATGCCCGCTTGCCAATGCTGCGCGGGGCGCTGGATGGGTGGCAGGACTTGGATGATACGCCGAGGTGCCGGGTGATCCGGAACCGCATAGCCCGCCCCGCCACTGCCGCGAGTGAGGGTTATGCGTAAAACGCCCAAGGCCGGCAGTGTCAGCTGCGCGATATCCGCATGCAGGGCTTGCGCTAAGTCGGGTTGTTCGATGCCTAAACGTTGCGCGCCGCGTTGTAGTCGCTCGAGATGGCGCTGCCACAGGGTGGGTTGGTGATCAACAATGGCAAGGGTTTCAAATACGCCATCGCCGTAGCGCAAGCCGCGATCGCCGACATCAACGCCGTCAGAGCCGATGGGCTCGCCGTTGACTAAACAAACGCTGAGCGGATCAATCACGCGTCCAGCGCGCGGAATATGACGGTACCGTTGGTGCCGCCAAAGCCAAACGAGTTAGACAGCGCGCCACGAATACGCTGTTGACGGGCTTCATGGGGGACAAAATCAAGCGCTAAATCGCTATCAGGCTGATCGAGGTTAATCGTTGGCGGTAAAACGCTGTCGCGCATGGCGAGCAAGGTAAACACCGACTCGACCCCGCCGGCGGCACCCAATAGGTGACCGGTCATGGATTTTGTCGAGCTCACCGGCAAAGTTTTTGCGTGCGAACCAAAGGTGCTGCGAACCGCTTGCACTTCAGCCCGATCCCCGGCTTTAGTCGAAGTGCCATGCGCGTTGATGTAGTGAACATCTTCGGGATTCATTTGCGCATCGCGCAGTGCAAGCTCCATGCAGCGCTGAGCGCCCTCCCCGCTATCGGCGGGTAAGGTCATGTGATGCGCATCGCCACTCATGCCAAAGCCAGCAAGCTCGGCATAGATATTGGCGCCGCGGCGGCGGGCATGCTCGTATTCTTCGAGAATTAAGATCCCGGCGCCGTCACCGAGCACAAAGCCATCGCGGTCTTGATCCCAAGGCCGGCTGGCCGCGGCCGGGTCATCATTGCGTGTTGATAATGCACGGGCGGCGGCAAAGCCACCTAACCCGGTCGGCGTGGTCGCAAATTCGGCACCGCCGGCGATCATAATATCGGCATCGCCATAGGCGATCATGCGCCCGCTCATACCAATATTGTGGGTTGCGGTGGTGCACGCGGTTACCGTGGCCACGTTCGGGCCTTTGGCGCCAAGTAGAATCGATAAATTACCCGAGACCATATTGATAATGGCGCTTGGGATAAAAAACGGTGAGATCTTGCGCGGTCCACCCTGCAAAAAGCTTTTGTGGCCCTCTTCAATCGAGTGGATGCCACCAATACCTGAGCCAACGGACACGCCAATGCGATCCGCGTTGTCTTCATCAATGGTAATACCGGCATCGGCAAGCGCATCCATCGCCGCCGCGATGCCATAGTGGATGAAGGGATCCATTTTTCGAGCGTCTTTACGCGCGATGTAGGCCTCGACGTCGAAGTCTCGGATTTCACCGCCAAAGCGAACCGAAAAGGCATCGGTGTCAAACCGCTCAATGGGTCCAATACCGCTCTTAGCGGCTTGGATGTTGGCCCAAGCGCTTGTAACCGTATTGCCAACTGGCGAGACAATGCCCATTCCAGTGACCACTACGCGCCTTCCGTTCACTCACGCTCTCCCTTTGTGATCGTCCTTTGCACGCCAACAGGGCCGGTCCAAGCCGGCCCTGTCAGTGTCATCATCCGGGGTACACGAGCCGGGCTCGGCTCGGTATTACTCCTCGAGATGGCGGTTAATGTAATCCACTGCTTGCTTAACCGTTGTGATCTTTTCGGCTTCCTCGTCAGGAATTTCGCATTCGAACTCCTCTTCAAGCGCCATCACCAGCTCAACGGTGTCGAGTGAATCGGCACCCAGATCGTCAACAAATGAGGCTTCTGAGGTCACTTCTGCCTCTTTCACGCCCAGTTGCTCAACAACAATCTTTTTAACTCTTTCCTCAATACTGCTCATCTCGCTCCTACCTCTTGGATTGCGGAATTAAAGGCCATGCCCCGAATGCGTCGACATTCTATGGAATCCGCCAGCAATCTGCCAGCGTCGTGTTAAGTCATTAATAAGCCACCATTCACATTAATGGTTTCACCGGTAATGTAGCGCCCACCGGCCGAGGCCAAAAAACATACCGTCGCGGCAATATCCGCGGGCTGGCCAAGGCGCTGGAGTGGGATTTGTGTGCTCAACGCCGCGCGTTGCTCGTCGTCAAGCGCGCGCGTCATATCGGTTTCAATAAACCCTGGCGCGATGGCATTCACGGTGATGTTGCGGCTGGCGACTTCGCGGGCCAGCGAGCGCGTTAACCCCAGTAAACCCGCCTTCGCCGCGGCATAATTTGTCTGTCCTGCATTACCCATGAGCCCGACCACCGAGCCGACGTTGATAATGCAGCCTTGACGCGCTTTCATCATGCCGCGCAATACACCTCGGCTCATACGAAATACGCTGCTTAAATTGGTGTTAATCACCGCATCCCAATCGTCATCACTCATGCGCATGGCAAGATTATCGCGGGTAATGCCCGCGTTATTAACCAAAAGTGTGGGTGTGCCCTCTTGAGCGCTCATTTCGGCCAGAACCTGGCTCACCTGATCGCTATCGGTGACATCCAAGGCCACACCGCGGCCCACCAGTCCGGCTGACTGGAAATGCGCGCTAATTTGTTCCGCCCCGCTTGCGCTGGTTGCCGTGCCGACAACCTGCGCGCCCGACTGCGCCAGCGCGGTGGCGATCGCTTGGCCAATCCCGCGGCTTGCGCCCGTGACGAGGGCCACCTGGCCGTCGAGTTGAATGTTCATGCCACCTCCATGCTATTCAATGCCTGCGCTAGGCGATCCGGATTATCAATCGTTTGCGCCCCGAGCTGCCGGTCAATGCGGCGATTCAGGCCCGCTAAAACGCGCCCCGGCCCGCACTCAATCGTCTGCGTGATGCCCGCATCGCAAAGCGCACGAACGCATTCGGTCCAGCGCACCGGTGAGCGGACTTGGTCGACTAGCCGTGCCTTGATCGCCTCGGGCGAGCCGCTAACGCTGACATCGACATTATGCACAACCGGCACATTAGGCTCAGTCAGCGTAACGCCCGCTAGTCGTTGTTCCAGCTGGTCGGCCGCCGGGGCCATGAGCGAGCAATGCGCCGGAACACTCATGGGTAACAACATCGCGCGTTTGGCGCCGGCTTGTTTGGCTGCTTCTATGGCCCGCTCCACTGCTGGCGCGTGACCGGCAATCACCACTTGGCCCGGTGCGTTGTAGTTAACGGGCTCGACCACTTCAGCACCGGCACTATTCGCGCAAACCTCGGCAATGGCCTCATCATCAAGGCCTAATACAGCGGCAATTGCGCCCTCGCCCTCAGGGACGGCGGCTTGCATATAACGGCCGCGGTCGCGCACTAACGCCACCGCATCGGCAAAGTCCAATGCGCCGGCACACACTAACGCGGTGTATTCGCCTAGGCTGTGACCGGCCATGCGGGCGGGCCATACGCCGCCACCCTCGAGCCAAGCGCGCCAGACCGCAACACCGGCGGTCAACATGACCGGTTGCGTGTGATCTGTGCGGTTGAGAAGCGCTTCTGGCCCCTCGTTAGCCAGCGCCCACAGGTCTTCGCCCATGGCTGCAGAGGCTTCAATAAACGTCTTTTGCACCACGGCGTGGCGCTCACCCAATTCGGCTAACATGCCAATGGATTGCGAGCCCTGGCCTGGAAATAAAAAAGCAAGATCGTTGCGTTGGTTCATAGTCCTACCAGTATTAGTAGCGAATAAGGGCTGAGCCCCAGGTAAACCCCGCCCCAAAGGCCTCAAGCAGCAATAGTTCACCGCGCTGGATACGGCCATCACGAACCGCATGATCGAGTGCCAGTGGGATTGAGGCGGCCGAGGTGTTGCCGTGGTTTTCAACGGTGCTCACCATGCGCTCGAGTGGCAAGCCCAGTTGGCGCGCTGTCGCGGTCATAATGCGAATATTGGCCTGGTGCGGCACCAGCCAGTCGACATCACCCCGCTTGAGGTTGTTGGCAGCCAGAGTCTCATCCACCAAGGCGCCGAGTGTGCGGACCGCCACTCGAAAGACCTCATTACCGCGCATGCTGACTTTGCCACGGCCGCCTTCTAGCGCTTCATAGCCTTGCGATACGCCCCAGGGCACGTTGAGCAGTGACTCTTGGCGGCCATCGGCATGTAAATGCGTGGATAAAATGCCCGGCTCGCTGGCCGATTCAATAATGACTGCACCCGCGCCATCACCAAAAAGCACGCAGGTACTGCGATCGCTCCAATCGAGAATGCGCGAAAAGACTTCGGCACCAATGACCAGGGCACGCCCTGCTCCACCGGTTTGTATAAAGCGATTGGCGATATCTAATGCGTACACAAAGCCAGAGCAGGCAGCCGCTACATCAAACGCAATCACGCCACTACGCAAATTGAGTCGCTCGATTAAGCCGCAAGCGGTGCTTGGAAAGACTTGATTGGGGGTGGAGGTCGCCACAACCAACATATCAATGTCGTTGGGCCCTAATCCCGCGGCCGCCATTGCGCTTAGTGCCGCTTGTTCGGCTAGGTCGGCACAGGTTTGTTCTGGCGCGGCAATATGCCGACGAGCAATACCGGTGCGCTCACGAATCCAGGCATCGCTGGTATCGACCAATGCTTCGAGCTCGGCGTTTTCCATGACGCGCTCAGGTAGATAGCTACCGGTGGATCGAAGCTGGGCGTGGTTCAAGACGATGGCTCCTGCGCAAACACCTCACCCAGGCGATTATCGATTCGCCCAGGAATGTCCTCATGCGCCTCGAGCAGGCCGGTCTCAATGGCTTGTTCAAACGCAAACGCATCGGCGCTGCCGTGGCTTTTGACCACCACCCCGCGCAGGCCCAACAGACTCGCGCCGTTATAGCGGCGATGATCAAGGCGGCTACGCAGTGCTTTGAGTACCGGCAAGGCCACGAGCCCAGCCAGGCGGGTGAGAAGGTTACGATGGAATTCCTCACGCAAAAACCGTGAAATCATGGCGGCAACGCCCTCGCTACTTTTGAGCGCAACATTCCCCACGAAGCCATCGCACACCACCAAATCAGCGACATTACGAAACATCCGATCCCCCTCCACATAACCAACATAGTGGAGATCACTGTCTTGTAACAACTGTGCCGCATGTTTGACTTGATCGTTTCCCTTGATGGCCTCTTCACCCAAGTTGAGCAAACCAACGCGGGGACGATCGCTATCGCCGCTGGCTTCCACCAACACCGAGCCCATCACGGCAAATTGAAATAAGTGCTCGGCGTCACAATCGACATTGGCGCCTAAATCCAGCATGCGAAAGCGCCCGCCAATGCAGGGTATGGTCGTACAAATGGCAGGCCGGTCGATCCCCGGCAGGGTTTTGAGTACGTAGCGCGCCGTTGCCATGAGCGCGCCGGTGTTGCCCGCGCTCACACAAGCATGCGCTTGGCCGGATTTGACGAGATCAATGGCCACGCGCATGGAGGAGTCTTTTTTATAACGCAGGGCTTGGGCTGGCGGGTCATCCATAGTCACGACTTCGCTGGCTGGATGCACCCGTAACCGGGTCTCATGGTTTGCGCGGGCCGCGGTGATGCCGCGCTCAAGAATTGCCTGATCACCGACCAGTATTAGATCAAGCTCGGGGTGCTTGCGTAGTGCGCTGAGCGCCGCCGGAATCGTCACATCAGGGCCGTGGTCGCCGCCCATGGCATCAATGGCCAACGTGCAGGCTTTGCTCATGTGCGTTGTTACTCTGCTCACGATAAAGAAAGACCGCGGCGGCAGCGGCCGGCGCGGTCATGATGTCGTTAGGCTGCGCGGGTTATTCGTCGCGCCCTGTCGTGACCTTACGACCCCGATAATACCCATCGGCAGAGATGTGATGGCGGCGATGTGTTTCGCCGGTTGCACTCTCGGTGCTGAGTGTCGGGTTGCCCAATGCGTCGTGGCTGCGGCGCATGCCCCGGCGCGATGGTGTCTTTTTCGATTTTTGAACGGCCATGATGTTTCCTACTAATTAGTCGTGTTAACGCGTATCGCTACTGCCATTATTTTGCCTTAACGCCCCCAAAGCAGCGAATGGCGATTCTGCTTGCGGTAGCGGTTCATCTTCAGGGCCGAAATGGCGCTGACCACCATCGCAAGCCGTATCCTCGTGGCGTGGCACCACCGGCAATCCTAAGATGAGCTCATCTTCTATCAATGACACCACATCGAGTTGCCCCCGCGGCGCCTCCACCACGGCTTGATCCACTGGCAGATCGTCGGCTTGTTGCGCACGATCAACTGCCAAAACCTCAAATTCTCCCGCAAGGCGCGCATCCATCGGCTCTAAACAACGCTCGCATATCAGCGTGACGTAGGCCCCGCATTCGCCACGAATGGCAGCATGCGTTTGGTCTTGCGCCCACTCCACCTGAATTGATGCTTCAATCCCTGCGGCATCATCGACAAGGCCCATGAGCTTTGCCATGGATTGGCTGGGTAGTTTGCCAGCATACGCACGGGGCTCACGCCCAATACGCTCTAAGTCAATATGGCGCGGCAGATCGACGTCTTGCATAATCGGCGAATGGTATGCCCGTCGCGTATACCTGTCAAAATGTCGTCACAATTCGCCCTGTTAGGAGTCTTACCCCATGCCCACGGTGGTTCTGGCATCAAGCTCGCCGTACAAAGCCCAATTACTCGAGCAACTCAACATTGATTTTAGCGTGCGCTCACCTGATGTTGATGAATCACGACTGCGTGGTGAGAAAGCCGAGGACTATGTGTGTCGGCTGGCTCACCAAAAAGCCGCGGCTGTGGCTGCAACCGAGGCCGATTCCATTGTGATTGGGGCGGATCAATGCAGCGTTTGTCGCGATCAAATTTTGGGCAAACCCCACACGCAGGACAACGCGATTGCCCAGCTTTCTGCCGCATCGGGTCAACAGGTCGCGCTCTACACCGCCGTTGCGGTGTATGACCCGGCAACCGGCAATACACGGGTGGCACAGGTGCCAACGCATGTGCAATTTCGTCGTTTGCAAACCGAGGCCATTCGCCGTTATGTACGCGCTGACCAACCGCTCGACTGCGCTGGGGCCTTTCGCGCGGAAGGATTAGGGATCAGCTTATTCGAGCGTATTGTCTGTGATGACCCCAGCGCACTGATTGGACTGCCGCTAATCGCCCTGAATCGCCTGCTTGGGCAAGTGGGTGTGGCAAGGCCTTAGCGAATCGTTGGATTGACTTGCATCCAAGCGCGCACGACGCTGGCGCCAAATCGCTCGATCGCACGATCTAACCATTGTTGCTGGGGTGTGTAATCAACGCTTGTCGGCGCACCGATGACATCACGTGCGACGCTGTGGGGTGTGCCCAGCGCGTCGGCTAAGCCATTATCGATAGCCTGTCGACCACTCCAAATGCGGCCTGAGTACAATTCATCCGGATCGCCGGTTAGCCGATCACCACGGCCTTGCTCAACGGCGGTAATAAACTGCGCGTGAATGTCATCCAGCATGGTCTCGAGCTGCGCCACTGACGTTGGGTCAGCGTCAGTAAACGGGTCCAGGCCCGCTTTTTGCTCGCCGGCGCTATAAATGCGTCGCTCAATGCCAAGCCGCTCAAGTGCATCGCTTAAATTAAAGCTTCGCGTAATCACGCCAATCGATCCAACCACCGAGGCGCCATCAACGTGTATTTGATCGGCGGCCGCGGCAATGTAATAAGCCCCCGAGGCCAGGCTGTCGCCAGCGACGGCGTGCACCGGTTGTTCTGGGTTTTCAGCGCGCAGACGCTGGATGGCTTGGTAGATGCGGGATGATTCCACCGGCGAGCCACCGGGGCTGTTAATCGCCAGCAAGATGCCCTTGGCTTGGGGGGCTGCAAAAGCGCGCTCAAGTCCAGCAATGACGCGTTCCGCGCGGGCTGGGCTATCCGCCATAATCGCCCCATCAATGGTAATGACCGCTGTGTGAGCATCTGTGCGGGCTGAGTCGCTTAGGTTAAGCGCCGGTCGCAGCGAAATCACTGAAATCGTGATGAGGTAGGTCAAAACGATCAGTTTGAAAAATATTCCCCAGCGCCGAGCGCGACGCCGCTCGCGCACGCCTTCTAGGGCGATCTCGCGCAGGCTGTCTTGGGCCCAAGATTCATCCTCATCGCGCATTAATTACACTCCGGTTGTATTAGTGGTTGCTTGCGCAAACGCGTTAAAACGGCTTCTAGGTCCTCGGGTAGTGCCGCGTTGATGTGCACTGGACCGGTCGCCTCGGTTTCAAAGCGAATCGATTCGGCATGCAAAAACAATCGCCGCAAGCCCAATGGCCGAAAGGCTTGGTCGGCTTCGGCATTGCCGTAGCGATTATCCATCACGACTGGATGGCCAATATGCTGGGCATGCGCGCGTATTTGGTGCATCCGCCCGGTATATAAGTTGGCCCGCGCTAATGTCCAGCCACTGCCTTGCTCAAGCGCGGTAAAGTCAGTTCGTGCTTTTTGCCCCTGCCGGTCAACTTGCATACAACGCTCTCCGCCTTTAGCAGACACAACATTCAGCGCAGCGTTCACTCGCCGAACCTTGGCCCCCAAATCCCCATGGACTAATACCAAATACTGTTTATCAACCGCCCCATCGCGAAACAAGCTGTGCAGCGAGCGCAATGTCGAGCGGCGTTTGGCCACCACTAAGCAACCACTGGTGTCGCGATCAATGCGATGGGCTAAGTCTAAAAACGCCGCTTTTGGCCGCATTTGTCGCAACGCCTCGATCACGCCATAGGCAATGCCTGAGCCTCCATGCACCGCAAGCCCTGAGGGTTTGTTAATCACTAACAGCCGATCGGTTTCTAGCAGGATGGCGTTTTCAAGCCGTTCCATCACCGTTTGCGAAGGCGGTATATCATCGCGCTCGGCCAGGCGCACCGGGGGAATACGGACCCGATCACCGGCATTTAACCGATGCGTGGGTTTAATACGCCCGCCATTGACGCGGACTTCGCCGCGGCGCAACAACCGATAAATGCGGGTCTTTGGGACGCCTTTAAGATGGCGGATAAGGAAGTTGTCGACGCGTTGGCCGGCTAACTCCTCAGGAACAATTTCATTGGTTACACCCGCCACATTCGTGCCTTGCTTTGCTGCTATGCCGCAAGCCTGCCATAGATCGCAGGGCTTTGGACGCCGGCGTGGATAATTGGTATTATTTGCGCCGGCTTGCGCGGAATGATTAATGCGCCTGTAGGCGCCCGTCCCCCAAGCTAGGAAGAATGTTTTAGGGCATCGGCCAAGGCCGGGCCCCGGTAGTAGAAAAATTCAATGATAAACGCGCCTGCCCTGGCGCCCGCATAGGGAATCCCCATGACGGGTCTCTTAGCCCTGCCAATCAGTTGTTTGACGAGGTGCTTACAAGCAGCCCTCGCGCCGATGACGCTTGCCCTAGTTAAAGAGCAATGCGCCGGCGAACTGTATGCGCGGGCGGTGACGTCGGGTAGGCGCTGGAGATTAATTCAGCATGAAAAGAATGCTTATCAACGCGACGCAGCCAGAAGAACTGCGCGTCGCCCTTGTCGATGGCCAATCCCTGTATGACCTGGATATTGAGACACCTGCGCGCGAGCGTAAAAAATCCAACATTTATAAAGGTCGCATCACCCGGGTTGAACCCAGCCTAGAAGCAGCCTTCGTTCAATATGGCGCCGAGCGTCATGGGTTTTTGCCGTTTAAAGAAATTGCTCGCGAATACTTCCAAGGCAAAAACGTCGACCCAGCCAAAGCCTCAATTGCCGAGGTGATTAAAGAAGGCCAGCAAGTCCTGGTTCAGGTCGAAAAAGAAGAGCGCGGCACCAAGGGTGCGGCGTTAACAACGTTCATTAGCTTAGCTGGCCGCTATTTGGTGCTTATGCCCAATAATCCGCGCGCAGGCGGTGTGTCGCGTCGTATTGAGGGCGCAGAGCGATCAGAAATTCGCGATGCGCTGCGTGAACTCGAGGTGCCCGAGGGGGCTGGGTTAATTGTTCGCACAGCCGGCATGGGCCGCGGCACCGAAGAACTGCAATGGGATCTCGACTATCTGCTCAACCTATGGAGCAGCATCGAAAAAGCCGGTGAAGAGCGCACTGCCCCGGTACTGATCTATCAAGAAAGTAACGTCATTATTCGCGCGTTGCGCGATTACTTGCGCACCGATATTGGCGAGATCTTAATCGATGACGCCGATGTGTATGAGCGCGCACGCGAGTTTATCCAGCAGGTCATGCCGCATAACCTGCAAAAGCTGAAGTTTTATGATGATCCGGTGCCGCTGTTTAGCCGCTACCAAATCGAAAGCCAAATCGAGTCAGCCTTTCAACGTGAAGTCCGCCTACCCAGCGGCGGTGTGATTGTTATTGATCACACCGAGGCGTTGATTTCGATCGACATTAACTCAGCGCGTGCAACCAAGGGCGCTGATATCGAAGAAACCGCGCTAAAAACCAACTTAGAGGCCGCCGATGAAATTGCTCGGCAGCTTCGGTTACGCGATTTAGGCGGCCTCATCGTGATTGACTACATTGACATGGGGCCCAATCGCAATCAGCGCGATGTCGAAAATCAACTGCGCGAGGCAGTCAAACAAGACCGTGCGCGCGTGCAGGTGGGCCGCATCTCACGGTTTGGATTGCTGGAGATGTCGCGTCAACGTCTGCGCTCGTCGTTGGGTGAGTCATCGCTTGAGTTGTGCAGCCGCTGTAGCGGCCAAGGCAGTATCCGCAGCGTCGAATCGCTTGCGCTGTCGGTGTTGCGCATTATTGAAGAAGAAGCCATGAAGGATAAGACCGGTAAGGTGCTCGCGCAGCTGCCAGTCGACGTGGCGACCTATTTGCTCAATGAAAAGCGCGGCATTTTAGCCACAATCGAAACGCGCAACAGCATTGATGTGATTTTGATTCCAAATCGTCACCTACAAACGCCGCATTACGAGCTACAACGCGTGCGCACCGACGAGGATGTCACCGATAACAGCTTTGAGTTGACGCAACAGCCTAGCGAGCCCACCCGCACCGAGGCCGCGGCGTCCGCTGATCGCTCACGCGCTGAAATTCCGGCCGTTCAGGGCGTAACCCGGACCAGCCCAGCGCCCGCCCGCAAACCCACTACCCCCACCACGCCAGCACAGCCCCAAGCTGCGCCAAGCGCGACCGAGGGCGGCCCTGGCTTGTTGGGATGGATTAAGCGCTTAGTCGGCAGTGAGCCGAGCACCCCTGATACACAAGGGGCCGCATCAAAGCAGACAGACAGTACGGATGAGGCAGCCAACAGCCGCAGCAGCGCAAACAACAATCGCCGCCGTCGTGGCGGTGCCAATCGCAATGGTGCCCGGGGTGGCAGCGGTCAACGCCGGCCGCGCAGCCAAGGTGAGGACAGCGCCGCAGAGACGGCCGAATCACCGCAGCCTGTAGCAGCCAGCTCAGAATCCAACGCCGACGAATCCAGTGAACAAACCACCCCTTCCACTTCAAGTGGTCGGAGTCGTCGCGGCCGTCGTGGGGGCCGTCGCCGGCGTCGGGGTGGTGCAGCCACGCGTGCCACGGATGGAACCGAGCTGGACAACACCGAGACGAGCGCGGATACGCAGGCCGATGCTCAGCCTGCCGCCAGCGATTCTCAAACCGCGACAAGCGAGTCTGAGGCCAAGCCGACTAAGCCCCGCACTCGGGCTAAGCCCAAGGCAAAGGAAAATACCGACGATAGTCCGTCGGCTCAGGGTGATCCAAGCGATAAGGACCTCGCACCGGCATCGTCGCCGGCTAGCGCAGATGCCGACGCCGGGGAAGTCGAAGCCAAACCGGCGAAAAAGCCGGCAACGCGGCGACGCAGTCCGGCTAAGCCAAAGGCTGACGCCGCACCGGCCGCCGCCGATGACCCGCGGCGTTGGTCTGGGCGTCCTCGCCTGCCAACGGATGAGTCGTCATAGCTGATGGCGTTGGCGGACTTCCGCCAATAAGCCACTCGCGGCCTCGTCAATGAGGTCGTAGACATGGCCAAAGCCATCGTCACCACCAAAATAGGGATCGGGCACCCAGCGCTCTTGGCGACTGGGTGCAAATTCTAAAAAGCCACGAATCCTTGCGTGTGCAGCGCGCGGCGCTTCGGCAATGAGCCAGTCATAATTGCGCTCGTCCATTGCCAGCAAGTAATCAAACGCCTCGTAATCAAACGAATCCACTTGCCGGGCGCGTAAATCGCTTATATCCACGCCTCGGCGCGCGGCCTCGGCCAGCGAACGCGGGTCAGGTGAGCGGCCAATGTGGTAGTCATGAGTACCGGCGGAATCGGTTTGAATGTGCTCGCTCAGTCCTGCGGTGTGTACCCGCTGCCTAAACACCCCCTCAGCCGTGGGTGATCGGCAGATATTACCCATGCAAACAAATAATAAATTCACCATATCGCGCTATTTCCCTAGTGCATTAATTTGCGCTTCAGCCGCGCTTAGATCGGCAGGCGTATCGATTCCCGGCCCAGGGATTTGTGTGGCTTGGGCCACTTGTATCCACTCCCCGGCTTGCAGCGCCCGAAGCTGCTCGAGCTGTTCGAGCGCTTCGAGTGGGCTGCTGGGCAGATCAGCGTAGCGCTGCAGAAAACTCACTCGATAGGCATAGATCCCTAAATGCCGTTGCGCAGCCGTTGGTATGCCGGCGTGGGCTTGACTATCGCGGGCGAATGGAATGGCCGCGCGGCTAAAGTACAGAGCGCGCCCATGATGATCACTCACCACTTTAACGGTATGTGGATCGACATAGTCGGCGGAGTCGGTGATAGCTGTGGATAGCGTTGCCATTGCCGCCATTGGCGCGGCGGCAAGCGTTGAAGCGACCTGTTTAAGCAAATCTGGCGGCATCAGTGGCTCATCGCCTTGCAGATTAACAATGATCTGGTCGTCAGCCAGTTGGCGCTTGGTCGCAACCTCGGCCAACCGATCCGTCCCACTGCGATGATCCGAGCGGGTCAAACACACCTCTGCGCCCAATTGCTGCGCGACCGTCTCAATCCGGGGGTCATCGGTGGCAATAATCACCCGTTCGGCGCCACTTTCGCAGGCCCTTTGCCAAACATGCGCAATAACTGGCTGCCCGGCCAGCTCAAGCAGCGGTTTACCGGGTAGCCTGGTGGCGCCATAACGCGCTGG
>CAJXMZ010000022.1 GCA_913056315.1 uncultured Ectothiorhodospiraceae bacterium | reverse complement strand
AACCGGCAAGCGTTACGGCAACGCTTTAAATTGGACCTATACGCTGGCGCTCGATGTGGGCGATCGCACTTGGAATTTGCAGTTTGATGACTGGATGGTGCTAGCCGACGAGAATACCCTCATCAACACCGCCGAAGTCACCAAGTTTGGCTTTCGGGTTGGCACGGTCACCCTATTCTTTCGTCGCAGCGAGGCCATGGGAGCGGGTCAGTGAATTCCTTCCCAAGGCGAGTCAGGAAAACCCGAATAATGCACCTCGCGCTGGTCACCGGGCTACTTTTGACCAGCGCTCCAGCATTAGCCGAAGTGGAAGAAAGCGGGGCAATGTTTGATCGCAGTGTCATCAGCAATGATCAGTCACTGCAACTCACAGGCACCGGCGTCGCTCGGTATCGTATTTTCTTTACCGTCTATGCAGCAGGTCTTTATTTGCCCGCGAACACGCCAGCTGCCGCGGTACTCGCTGCCGATACGCCGCGACGCCTTGAAATTGAATACTTTCACACCATCAGTGCTGACGACATCATCCGGGCGGCGACAACCAAACTGCAAGACCAATTAAGTCAGGCCGAGCTAGCCCGCCTTACGCCGAAAATCGAGCAGTTCCATGCGCTTTATGAAGGCGTAGAAGCAGGTGATCGCTATCGCATGGATTATCAACCCGATTTAGGTACTGAGTTGAGTTTTAATGGCGAGTCGGTTGGCCGAGTAGCGGGTAGTGATTTTGCCGCGGCCTATTTTGGCATTTGGTTAGATCCCCAAGACCCCTTATCACAGAGCTTGCGCGATGACTTGCTTGCCAACATCAGTGATTAACGTATTTGGTGACGAACCACCCCGTCATTAACCGGCTTTAAGAAGGCATCGGCGCGCGCTTGTGGAGCGGTCGTAACCAAGCTGACCACGACAAATAGACTCACCGCCAGGCCACCACCCCAAACCGAAGCCGGAACCCCCAGTGGGTTGTGCCCACCGATTTGCAAGTACGTCACCACCACACCGGCAACCAACATGCTCACAATGGCCCCAGCGGCCGTGCCGCGACGCCAAAAAAATGTCCCTACAATCGCCGGCACCGTCACGAGTAACCCAGCTGATGAGGCCACCGATAAAATGGTGATCAAATCAAGCTGTAAGCGCGCAAATAAAATCGCAAGCACCGCTACAACCAGCATGACCACTTTGCCCGCAATCATTTCGCCGCGGCCCTCAGGCACCAGCGGGGCATACACATCACGCGCGGCTAACGAAGCTAAGCTTAGTAAAATCGAATCAACCGTCGAGACTGCCGCGGCCACAATCCCGACCACCAAAATAATCGCCACAATCGGCGGCACGGCGCCTGAGGCAAGCAGGCTCGGCGTGGCCATATCGGCTGAGGCTAGGTCAGGTAGCAACGCCAGTGCTGAAAAGCCCCAAATCACCGAGACCATGGTGTAGACAAAGCCCAGCAGCAAAAAGCCCAGCAACATGACCCGCAGCGCACCAATCGACTGGGTGGTAAACAGCCGTTGACTGACTTGTGGATTACTAATCGAGAAGAAAAACCAAGGCAGTGTCAGCCCGATAAAGGTCACCAAACTAAATAACCCCGGACCGGGCACGCTAAGCCAATCCGCATGATTAGCAACGGTGGTGTCCATAAAGCCCTGCGGACCGCCCAAAGCAACAACCACAAACCCTACCGCCAGCAAGCTAGTCACTAGCATCACAACCACCTGCAAGGCATCGGTCCAAAGCACCGAGCGCAAACCTGCCGCGAGTGTCCAAATCAAGGCAAGTGCCGCACCGATTAAAATGCCCGCCTCAAAGCCAATCGCACTATTGGTCACGCCGGCTAGCAAATAACCAATGCCCATGAGCTGCACCGCGCTGTAGGGAATCAAAAAAACGCACGCAGCGATCGCCATAATGCCGCCAACCCAGCGGCTTGCGTAACGATAGCTGAGCATTTCTGCCGGCGTAATAAATCCAAAATGCTGGCCGGCTAACCAAAAGCGCGGGCCAAAAATAGCGACTAATCCCAAACCCGCTAAGTAGACCAACTCAAACCCCAACGCGCCGACACCGCCGGCGTAGGTCAGGCCAGCCAAGCCCACCATCATAAAAGCACTATAAGTGGTCGCGCCGTAACTCAGCGCAGAAATCACACCACCGGCTTGGCGGCCGGCTAAATAGTATTCACCCGCACCGCTGCCAAGCCCTCGCCGTGCAGCTAAGGCCACCCATAACCCCAGCGCAGCGTACAGGCCTAAGGCAACGAGTACCCCGGTGGTCATGGCTTCCACCCAGAAACCAGGCGAAAAATTAATGCAATAGCGGCCAGACCAAAAAGGGTCCAAAACAAAAACGCGCCGCTCCATGCGCTCACGCCGGTTAAAAAGCCATAGGGCACCACATAGGCGAGCACGATGAGCAGCGCTAATGCGATTAGGGTCATCGTTCCTCGACGCTGATAGGCGTGCATGGTGTCCCTTAAATACGAATGTTTGTGCTTATCGGTAGCGCGCACGTGGGTCAACGCCCACTAATATTTGTGCTGCAACGACACACGTTATACCAAATGGTAGGTAGCCAGCATAGCCAAGTAGCGGCATCTCAAAGATGTGGAGCACCTGGGCGTGGGGAATGTGGTAAGTCCAGCGCGCAAGACTAAAGACATTCCAAAGCTCCCAGCAAAATCCGCAAAACAGCGCCGCAATGACAGCCAGCCACGAATCACGCCAATCCCCTTGAGCCACTTGCGTAAACAAATGCCGCTGCCCAGAAAGCTGCTGCGCGGCCACAATGATCAGCGGGGGCGCTGCCCAAAGCGTGGCATACAGCGCGTTAGGCCAAATCGCCACAGCCAGCAATCCAACACTACCTAACGCCATGGCCAATGCCGCAGCCAGCCGCGGCGAGCGGGCGCGCAGCGGTGCAAAGGTATCCAAGCCAGAAAACAACGCCGGGTAGGTTGCGAACCAATCGCGCGTGGTTAGCACCGCCGGCAACACGGTTGAAAACGGCAATGCTGAGCGTAAGAACCAACCCCATGCGTCGCGATCATCAACCCCGGTGCCCGCATAAATCCAGTTACCCGTAAATTGATTCAAATATTCAAACAGGTACCAAAACAGTGCGCTGGCCGGAAATAATGCGACAAACCGCCACGGCTGCTCAACGAGCAAAGCGCGACCCCCACGGCGCACTACCCACGCACTTATCGCAACCGTGTAACCGATCCACAGTGGGGTAAAGCTCAACCGCCGCGCCTGCTCCAAACCATCGATCGGCACCCAAGCCACAATCCAGCTCACCACCAGCAAGGCCAAGCCCCACCAACCCCAGGCCGGATAAACTCGGCGCGCAGATTGACTGAGGGCCCTGGCGCTCGAGCGAGCGCGGGCGGTGCGCAGGATGCGCACCACAAACGGCCCTAAGGTTGCAATAATCAGCCCGGCGTAGATCGCAAAAAACACCGGCGTAAAACTGCTGGGTGCCGGCGCAATGGGCCGTGGTGGAAAGCGCAAGAACGCTTCAACAGATTGCCCGGTTAGCCATAACCCAAGCAAAGGCGCGATCACAATTAATGCAATTACACGTACAACCATGGCCATATCAATCCGCTGTGTTGTCACGGGCTAATTACTCTGTTGGGTTCAAATCAACGGGCTGCCATGCAAAACCCAAATCTTGAACTTGTTCACATAACTGCGGCATCGCCGCGCCAACCTCAGCGGGTGAACCGCGCAGGCCAAGCTCGAGTGCAAATGCCTCACCGCGCAAACTTGGTAGGCACGATAACCGCAGCGAAGGATGGGCTTTTTCAAAATCTTCTAGCAACGGAATGACATCGCTCTCGCGTGCGCCATCGACCTTAATGGCCCGTTCGCTCAAACGCGCCGAGTCTTGCCAATCCGTGTAGTGATGATCCAGCACCCACTCCATCATCGGCCCGGCCATGCTCGGAAAGCCCGGCATAAAATAATGCCGCTCCACACTAAACCCGGGCACCTGATTAACCGGATTGGGAATTAACGCCGCGCCTTCGGGAAAACACACCATTTGTAACCGATGATCAGGCTCAACCGGCTTACCAAAGCGCGCTTCCAAAATGGCAACGCCCTCAGGGTGATACACCAGATCGCGATTCAGGGCGGCGGCGGCACACTGACGGGTACGATCATCGGGTGTGGCGCCAATTCCGCCACAGCTAAAAACCACATCACCGCTGGCAAACGTTTCTCGCAAGGTTTGCTCGATACGGCTGGCCTCATCGCTTATAAACCGTACCCAATTAAGCTCGAGGCCGCGCTCACGCAAAAGGCCAAGCAGATGCGGAAAATGTTTATCCTCGCGCTTACCCGAGAGCAACTCATCGCCAATCACAATCAGCCCAAATCCGCGCGGCGTATCGCTCATTCACTGTGCTCCTCAATTAAGCCGAGCAACATTCCTTGAAGCTCGCCCAGGCTTTGCACTTCGTGGTGAGGCACTCGCTCGACGTCGGCCGGCCAAGCCGCACCGTCACGATTGAGCCAAACCGCCTGCATGCCATATTGCGCTGCGCCAAAGACATCGCTGTGGACATCATCGCCCACATGAACCACCTCGCTGGAGGCAACCCCGGCACGATTAGTGGCGGTTTCAAAAACTAACCGCGCCGGTTTGGCCGCACCCAATTCGACCGCACTGAGTGCAAAATCAAAATACTCAGCCATTCCCAAACGCTGAACTTCAGCATTGCCATTGGTAATGGCACCCACTTTAACGCGGCCCTGAAGGGCTTTGAGCATGGGCAGGGCATCGTCATACACACGAACGGCATGGCGAGCTTCGAGAAACACCTCAAACGCCTCTTCAACCAAGCGCTCCAGCGCCGCCCCGGTATAGCCGGCATGCTCACCGGCTTGAGCAAATGCCGCCCGGCGCAGGGCCGTCACGTCATGGGCGATCGCTGGGTTTTGCACCGCGACTTGCGCGCGCAATGTGCCAAAGCCCTCAATATCATAACGCTGTGCCAGCGCCGGGTAGCGCTGTTCAATAAACCCCTGGCAAACCTGCTCGGCATGACGCAATACGCCACTTAAATCCCAGAGGGTGAAATCCAAATCAAAGGTAACGGCCCGAACGGGCCCAATCAGCGGTCGCGCCGTCATACCGGCTCCTTGTCAGCGGGTTGTTGACGCCACAGGCAGGGGCTACCGCTGGCCTGATCCAGCCGGTCAAGCCATGCTTCATGCGCCGCGCGTTCAGTTGCATCAGGTTCGATAACCGGCAGTGGTGGCCGATCAGCAGCGACCGGGCGAACCACTTCGGCCTGGCCAGATGCGGCGTTGCCAGTGTCTTCGGCACCCAAGTGCAGGGTGACTTGACCGCCGGTCATCGCTAAATAAACATCAGCGAGAATTTCGGCATCCAATAACGCGCCGTGCAGCACTCGGCCACTATTATCAATGCCATACCGTCGGCAAAGCGCATCGAGACTATTGCGTTGCCCAGGATGACGGCGACGCGCCAACACCAAGGTATCCGTGACCTGGCAATGATCCTCAAGCCGCCCCCAAGCCTGCCCCAAGCGCGCTAGCTCATGATCCAAAAACCCCACGTCAAACGGCGCGTTATGAATAATGACTTCAGCATCACCCACAAACTCAATAAACGCCTGCGCAATGTCAGCAAACCGCGGCTTATCAGCGAGAAAGGCATCACTAATGCCATGCACCTCAAACGCTCCCGTATCGACGGCTCGGCCGGGGTTGAGGTATTCATGAAAAGTACGCCCAGTGGGACGGCGCTGAACCAGCTCGTAGCCACCCACTTCGATAATCCGATGGCCTTCGGTAACCTCAAGCCCTGTGGTCTCAGTGTCGACAACAATTTGCCGCATTAGTGGCTCTCCTGCATGAGTTCATCGATCCCTTGATTGGCCAGGGCATCGACCTGCTCATTGTCGGCATGACCGGTATGCCCACGGACCCAATGCCAGCGAATGGTGTGTTGCTGAACTAACCCATCCAATCGCTCCCACAAATCACGATTTTTTACCGGCTGGCGCGAGGCGGTTTTCCAACCTCGGCGCTTCCAGCTCGCCATCCATTCGGTGATGCCCTTGCGCACATATTGCGAGTCGGTTGTTAGGTCGACTTCGCAAGGCCGAGTCAGTGCCTCGAGCGCCTGAATGGCCGCCATTAACTCCATGCGATTATTGGTGGTGTGTGACTCACCACCACAGAGCGATTTTTCCATGCCGTCGTATCGCAACAACGCACCCCAACCACCGGGGCCAGGGTTTCCGCGGCAGGCGCCATCGGTATAAATTTCAACCGCGCTCATGCGATGTTCCTTCACGCGAATGCCGTGCGCTACTGCCCGCCTGCGCGAGCCCGCCGGGTATTAATTGAAATCGTTGACGCTGTGGCTTGGCTGGGCTGACTGCGCCGTTGACCCGCTTTTGACCCATAATCAAGTTAACCCCTCCGAGCCAGCGCCAACCTGCACCTAGACTGGCACTATACCCGAGCGGTGCGGTGTTTGGCTTTAGGCGGCTCAACCCACCCACGGGCGGCATCGGCAACAGACTTTCATGCCGACGTGGCGTCAGGCCAAGCAGTTGCATCCAGTCTTGAATACGAAAGGCGCTAAGGTACTGCCCCGACCAAGGCGGCTGGCTATGCCCAAGACTTAAATAGCGGCGCAGCCCCCAAAGACTGTAGGGGTTAAACCCCAACACCAACAAATGGCCTTCGGGCGCAAGCACCCGGGCGGCTTCACGGATGACTTGATGGGGGCGCGAAGCAAACTCGAGCTGGTGGACCAAAATAACCACATCAACACTCCCCGAGCTCAGCGGCAGCACCTGTGGACTGGCACATAAATCCACAGCCGCAGATTGCGCCTGATCAAGCACCCACAACCGCGCTGTGCCAAAAACCGCCGGGCAGTGCCCACGGCCATAGTCACCGATTTGCAAAACGCGTTGGGCATATAGCCCAGCGAGCCGACGCGACAACAATCGCGTCTCGCGCTCAGCTAATACTTGACCGGGCGGCGTCGCTAACCACTGATGCAGCCCATTCATCATCCGCTCCTAAACCAATACACAACCGACCTGGATTTGAGGCAAACCGGCGCGCGCGGTAGCATATGCCCCATGCTCGAAATCACACCGGTCCCAATTCTTGCCGACAATTATACCTGGGTCATGCGTTCGCCAAACAGCGACAGCGCCATTGTTGTTGATCCCGGCGAAGCCGCCCCCGTTGAGCAAGCGCTACAGGGCTTTGGTCTTGCGCTCGCGGGCATTTTGGTGACCCATCACCACCACGACCACATCGGTGGCGTTGCTGAACTGGCCGCCGGGGGTATTCCAGTGTTTGGGCCGAATGACGATCGCATCCCTGCACTCACGCATGCTTTGAAGGCCGGCGATCGCTTTGATCCGCCGGGTCTGGATACAACCTTCGAGGTTTTCGAAACGCCGGGGCATACCCTCGATCATATCGTCTATTACGGCGATAAGATCCTGTTCGCTGGCGATGCGTTGTTTGCTGGCGGTTGTGGGCGCATGTTTGAGGGCAATGCCCCGCAGATGGTTGGCTACCTCGCCGAACTTCGCGACTTACCCCCCGACACACAGCTTTACTGCGGACATGAGTACACGGCAGCCAACTTAGCCTTCGCCCAGGCGGTCGAACCGGACAACCTGTATCTGCAAAAACGCATTCAACAAGTCAGCGCACAGCGTAAAAATGGCGTCATTACGCTGCCATCAATACTCAGTGAAGAGCGCGAAACGAATCCGTTTTTGCGCTGGGATGAGCCCCCTGTGATGGATCAGGCAAGCCAGCATGCCGGACGGGCGCTGCAAACCCCAGCCGAAGTTTTTGCCGTATTACGCGATTGGAAAGATCACTTTTGAAACGCTATTTATGGGTATCCAAGCGCTTTGTCGCCATCGCGGTTTGCGTAATCATCGCAGGCTGCGCCAACCTCCCGGCCGATCGCAACCAGCAGGCCAATGGTGCTCATGCCAACACCACCGACACGCCATCAAGTGCTGAAGCGATCACCGCCGCCAATCAACCCGAGCAACCGCCAGCCAACCTATGGGCGCGGATTCGCTCAGGCTATGCAATACCGGGGCACGACAATGCGCGGGTACAAGCGCAGTTTGCCGATTATGCCGGGCGCGAAGATTATTGGCTGCGGGTTTCAGAACGCGCTAAGCCTTACCTGCATCTAATCGTCGAGGCCATTGAGGCTCGTGGCTTGCCCCAAGAGCTCGCACTATTGCCGGTTGTCGAAAGTGGGTTTCAGCCCTTTGCCTACTCGCACGGGCGCGCGGCGGGTATTTGGCAGTTCATTCCAGCAACCGGCCGACACTATGGGTTAGAGCAAAATTGGTGGTACGACGGACGTCGCGATGTCATGGCAGCCACCGACGCTGCGCTTAACTATCTCACCTACTTAAATGAAATGTTTGATGGTGACTGGCTGTTGGCGCTAGCGGCTTACAACGCCGGCGAAGGCACCGTGTCACGAGCTATTAAACGCAACCAACGGGCCGGCCGTCCCACCGACTATTGGTCATTAGATCTACCTCGCGAGACCATGAACTATGTCCCGCGTTTATTGGCCGTTAGCGAGTTGGTCGCGGATCCAAGCCGCCACGGCATCGCGCTAACGCCCATCGCCAACCAACCCGCGGTTGCGGTTGTTGATCTGGAACACCAAGTCGACTTAGCACTGGCGGCAGAATTGGCTGAGATTGATATTGAAACGCTCTATTCCCTCAACCCGGGCTTTAACCGCTGGGCGACCGCACCGGAGGGCCCGCACCGGCTACTGTTGCCCCATGATCGCGCAACGGCGTTTCAAACCCGCTTGCGTGAGACCCCAAGCCAAGCGTGGATGCGCTGGAAGCGCCACCCCATCGCTGCGGGGGAGACCCTAGGTCAAATTGCCGGGCGTTACCGAATTAGCGTTGCATCGTTGCAGCAAGCCAACAGCATCGACAGCCATATTATTCGCGCGGGTGATCACCTATTAGTGCCGGTCGCCAGCCGTCCATCCGAGCAGTACAGCCTCAGTGCCGACGCTCGCCAAGCGGCCACCCGCAATCGCAGCCGCGACAACCGCCACCGGCGTAACCACGTTGTTCAAGCGGGCGAGAGTTTTTGGGTTATCGCCCAACGCTATGATGTGGGTGTACGCGAACTCGCAGGTTGGAACGGCATGGCGCCGACCGACACGCTCGCCGTGGGTGAGCAGCTTGCTGTATGGGCCAAAAATAGCGCCAGCCAAACAGCTAGCCCGTCAATGCAGCGAACGACTAGCCCCGCTGAGCGTATGCAAACCGTGAACTACCGAGTTCGCCAAGGGGACTCGCTGTATGAGATCGCCCAGCGCTTTAATGTGAGCGTTAACGATCTTCAACGCTGGAACGATATTGCAACCAATACCTATTTGCAGCCCGGTCAGCGCTTGCGCATGCAGGTCGATGTGACCGCGCAAAGCGATCGTTAATCCTCGTCGGGTAAAACCACGTTGAGCTCTAGGACCTCATACTCACCCTCACGCTCAACTTGCACGCGCACCGCATCTTCATCAACCGCTACATAGCGACGGATTACATCCAAAATATCCGCTTGCAGTGCTGGCAAGTAGTCCGGACCACTGCGCGCACCCCGCTCGCGCGCGACAATCACTTGCAAACGCTCTTTGGCAAGCGAAGCGCTGGTTTTTTTCTCGGCGCGAAAATAATCTAAAAATCCCATCACGCTAGCCCTTGAACAACCGGCCAAAGAGGCCTTTTTTCTCAGTAATAAAGCGATGCTCGCGCTGCTGGCCAAGATAACGTGCGACCACGTCGTCATAGGCTTGCCCAGCGTCGGTTTGTTCTTCGAGGATCACCGGTACACCGGAATTTGACGCGTTGAGCACCGCACTGGATTCAGGAATGACGCCGAGTAAGTCGATCGACAAAATCTCACCAACATCCTCAACGCTGAGCATTTCACCTTTACCCACGCGCTCAGGCACGTAGCGCGTAATAATCAAATGCTCCTGAACCGGATCCTCACCCTGCTCGGCGCGGCGCGTTTTACTCGATAATAATCCCAGCACACGATCAGAATCGCGCACCGAAGAGACCTCCGGGTTGGTAACCACCAGCGCATCGTCAGCAAAATACATCGCCAAATGCGCACCGCGCTCAATACCCGCGGGTGAATCACAAACAATATAGTCGTGATCCTCCGCCAGGCCCTCCAGCACGGCTTGAACCCCTTCGAAGGTCAGCGCGTCTTTATCTCGCGTTTGTGAAGCCGGCAGGATGGACAGGCCTTGAGTGCGCTTATCGCGAATGAGGGCTTGGTTGAGGTTAGCTTCGCCATTAATGACGTTCACAAAGTCGTACACCACCCGGCGCTCGCAACCCATAATCAGGTCGAGATTGCGCAAGCCCACATCAAAATCCACTACAGCCGTGCGATGGCCCGCGCGCGCCAACCCAGCGGCGAACGCCGCGCTTGTGGTTGTTTTGCCCACGCCGCCTTTGCCTGAAGTTACCACCACAATCCGCGCCACATTAACCTCCTGCGCTATACCGCGCTTAGTTGCAGATCATCGCCCTGCAACGCAATCATCACCGGCCCATCGATGAGCTCGGCATCCATTTGTTCGCTCAGCCGATAATGCCCGGCAACAGCCACTAGCTCAGCATGCAACGATCGGCAGAAGATACGCGCATTCACGTCGCCCTGCACCCCGGCCAGCGCACGCCCGCGCAAACTGCCATAAATATGAATATGCCCATCCGCCATCACTTCCGCGCCCGCGCTCACTGCCGCGGTGATCACTAAATCACCACCACGCGCGTAAATTTGCTGGCCTGAGCGCACGGGAGTAGTAACCACTCGTGTCGGCTGATAAGCCGATGGCGAATCGCTAGTCGGCCGGGCCGATGCGGCTTTAGGGCTTGGCGCATCCAGGTTGCGCAGCAGCCCTAAGCCCGCTTCAGCCGCCTGCTCACTGGATAAATCAGCAACTGCTACTGGGGTGAGCCCACGGGCTTTGAGTCCACTGACCAACGCAACCAAAGCCGGGGTATCAAGCGCCACGGATTGTCCCGGCGCAATAACCAAGGGCATCCCATCAAAAAAGCCAGGCGCTTGCGCAAGCCGCGCATCAAGCTGGACCAACACAGCGTTCGTATCGGCATTGAGCACGCGTAGAACACTTAACGTGGCCATCCGCCCTTTTAGCTCAAACGCTGCTCCCGGCGCTGATGCGCCCATTACGCGAGCAACTGGTTCATACGCCGCACAAATCCTGCTGGATCATCGAGCCGGCCGCCATCCATGAGCACCGATTGCTCAAACAATAAGGCCGCCCACTCATCGATTGGCGCTGTGGCGTCGTCAGCCAGGCGCTGAATAATCGGATGCTCCGGGTTAATCTCCAGCACCGGCGACTGAGCGGGCAAGTCGTGCCCGGCGGCTTGCAACATGCGCTGCATATTCATACCAAAATCGTGTTCGCCCACCACAATACAGGCCGGTGAATCCGTTAACCGAGCGCTCGGCCGAACCTCTGAGACTTGCTCACCCAAGGAATCACCGATGCGCTTTAATAACGCGCTCACCGACTCGCTTGGCTCAGGCGCATCCGCCTGCGTCGTGTCATCATTGCCAATACCGTCAAGCTCAAGCTTACCCTTGGTCACGGCGCGCAGGGGCTTTTCTTGGAAGGTTGATAAATGCGTAACCAGCCACTCATCAACTGGCTCGGCAAGCAGCAATACCTCAACGCCGCGCTTACGAAAGACCTCTAGATGCGGGCTGTTACGCACCGCCGCTAAACTCTCACCGGTGAGGTAATAGATCGCCTCTTGGCCTGACGGCATGCGCTCGATGTAATCCGCGAGCGACACACTGGCGGTTTGCTCATCATGGGTGGAGTGAAAGCGCAACAACCCCGCCACTTTTTCTGCATTACTGGGATCTTCAACCGGGCCTTCTTTGAGCACCGTGCCAAATGCATTCCAAAACTTGCTGTAGCGCTCGGCATCATCACGCGCCATGCGCTCCAAGGCCTCGAGCACACGCTTGACTGAGGCTGCCCGAATGCGATCGATCAGCCGGTTATGCTGCAATAGCTCGCGCGAGACATTCAGCGGCAAATCATCAGAATCAACTAGGCCCCGAACAAAGCGCAAATACCGCGGCAGCAGGCGGTGTTCGCGATCTTCCATGATAAACACACGTCGCACATACAGCCTTAACCCTTGGCCTGATTCAGGCTCAAACAAATCAAAAGGCCGTTGCGCTGGAATAAACAGCAACGAGGTATAGGCTTGATTGCCCTCGACTTGGTTGTGCAGCCACTCAAGCGGCGCTTCCATGTCGAAACTCAGCTGTTGATAAAACTGTTGGTAGTCCTCGTCGCTAATCTCGCTTTTAGGCCGCATCCACAATGCCGAGGCCTGATTAAGCGTTTGCATCTCGCCCTGCTCATCGGCCATTTCGATTGGCAGCGCAATATGCTCTGAGTAGCGATGCACAATGCTGCGCAACCGCTGGGGCTCAAGAAACTCATCCTGATCTTCAGCTAAGTGCAGCGTAATGTCAGTCCCGCGCGCCGCACGTGGCTTATCCTCGAGGGTAAATGTGCCCTTACCATCCGAGCGCCAGACCACACCGGTATCCGCAGCCTCACCGGCACGGCGTGTGTGCACACTGACTTCATCCGCCACGATAAAGGCGGAGTAAAAGCCAACGCCAAATTGCCCAATCAGTTGGGCGTCTTGTTTTTGATCGCCCGTTAGCGCATCCAAAAAGCGCTTAGTGCCCGATCGAGCAATCGTGCCAAGGTGATCGATGACATCAGTGCGACTCATACCCACACCGTTATCGGTGATGGTGACGGTACGGGCTTGTTTATCAACCGCTAGGGTGATGCGCGGGTCTGGGTCATCTTCAAATAATGCGGCGTCTTGCAGGGCCTCAAAACGCAACCGATCAGCGGCATCGGCGGCGTTAGAGATAAGTTCGCGCAAAAAGATTTCGCGGCTGCTGTAGAGAGAATGAATCATTAAGTCCAGCAACTGCCGGACTTCAGCCTGAAACTCGTGGGTTTCGGGAGTGTTTGCGTCGCTCATTTTTGTATCCGTGGTAACCCCATGATCTCAACGAAGTGGGGATGAACCAACATCAATTCAAGCCCGAGCTAAAAAGCCTCGCTCGGGTCGACCCGCCCACCTCGACCGATTTCTGGGATTTCTCGACCGGGAATATGCTCGCCGGTGACCATTTGCTTATAGCCTTGCCCTGGCCCGACCATCGGATACACCCCGGCATCTGGGTCAATCATCACCTCTAAAAAGGCAGGACCCGGCTCGTCGACAAAACGCTTGAGCGCCGCGCCCAGTTCATTACGATCACTCACGCGCTCGGCAAAACCAAACCCATCGGCCTCAGCCGCTTTAATAAAGTCTTTGCGGTGCAATGATTTATCACTACCCGAGAAGCGATCGCCAAAATAAAGCCGCTGCCACTGGCGCACCATCCCGTCGCCACAATTATTTAACAACAACACCTTAACCGGCAGGTTATAGGTGGTTACGGTCTCCATTTCGCCCAAATTCATTCGCAAGCTGCCATCGCCATCGACATCAATGACTAAGGCATCTGGATTGGCAAACTGCGCGCCAACCGCCGCGGGTAGACCAAACCCCATCGTGCCCATGGATCCTGAGGTCATCCACAAGCGCGGCAGGCGAAAATCGAGGTATTGCGCTGCCCACATTTGATGCTGCCCGACGCCGGTGCCAATAATGGCTCGACCGTCGGTAATCTCGTTGAGCTGACGCATCACCGCTTGTGGCTGGATTAACTCACCATCTTCTTTAAACCGCATGGGATGGCGTTCACGAAGCGAGCGGCAGTGTTCGGCCCACGCGCTGTAGTCGCGCGAAAACTGCGTTTCGCGGCCATACGCCAACAGCTGAGTCATTGCCCGACCCGCTTCGCCAATATGGGACCAATCAACCCGTTTGACCTTGCCAATCTCCGCGGCATCAATATCGATATGCGCAATGTGCTCAGCTAGGGGCGCAAACAGTTCGGCTTTGGCTGCCACGCGATCATCAAACCGGGCGCCAACCGCGATAATAAAATCACAATCCTCAACCGCGTAGTTGGCATAAGCCGTGCCGTGCATGCCCAGCATGTGTAAATGTAGGTCATCGGTGGTATCCACCGCGCCTAAGCCCATGACCGTGCTCACACTGGGAATGCCATAAGCTTTGGCAAATGCCGAGACCGCTTGCGCGCCTTCGCCGTGAATCGCGCCGCCGCCGATATACAGTAATGGGCGGCTGGATTGAGACAGCATGGCAAAAAAGTCTTTCGCCTTATCCGCTGAAATTTCCGTTTGCCGCAATGACTCCATGCGCTGGCGGTAACCGCGAATGCCCAGCAATCCGCTGCCTTTGAACTCACCACTCCAATTTTGCACGTCCTTGGGCAAATCAACGACGACCGGCCCAGGCCGGCCCGAGCGTGCGACTTCAAAGGCGGTGCGAATGGTATCTTCAAGACGCTCTGGGTCCGTGACCAAAAACACATGCTTGGCGCAATTGCCCATAATGTTGACGATTGGTGCCTCTTGGAACGCATCCGTTCCCATGGCACTGCGGGCAACCTGACCGGTGATTAAGACCACCGGCACCGAGTCGGCCATGCAATCGCGAATCGGCGTCACCGTGTTGGTTGCGCCCGGCCCTGAGGTCACCAAAAACACGCCCACATTGCCCGAGCTGCGCGCATAGCCAGCGGCCATAAACCCCGCGCCCTGCTCGTTAGCTGGCACCACGAGTCGCATCGGGTCATCACCTTGGCTCGGGCGCTCGCGCTCGTTGTACCGAAAGATGGCGTCATAGGTTGGCAAAATTGCGCCCCCACTATAACCAAAGACGGTATCGACGCCTTCTTGCGCCATCACCTCAATGACCATCTCCGCCCCCGTCATGGTTTGCCCAGCGCGCGGGTGGGGGGCGGTTTGACTCGTCTGATCAGACGGCGATTCCGGATCTCCGGTCGGCGCGACGTCTTGCATAGTTATGTCCCGAAGTCAGTGAGTTTGCTGTGATTTTCACTATACCGGCGGATTGCCTGCAACGACAAGGTTATGCACCGTTTTGGCGCGGTTTTAGATCTAGCGCTACCGAATTAATGCAATAGCGCAGACCCGTCGGCGCCGGCCCATCGGTAAACACATGCCCAAGGTGGGCATCACACTGCTGGCAAAGCACCTCGGTGCGAGTCATGCCTAAGCCACGATCGGTTTCGGTGCGCACTGCCGAATCCGCTTGGGGCGCCCAAAAGCTTGGCCAGCCTGTACCTGAATCAAACTTATGTTCGCTATCAAATAGGGCTTGGCCGCAGCACACACAATGAAAAACGCCAGGCGCTTTTGTGTCGTTGTATTCGCCGCTAAATGGCGGCTCTGTGCCTTTTTGGCGTGTTACCCGGTACTGCTCGGGGGTTAACTGAGCGCGCCAGTCCGCGTTGTTGGTATTAGCCGGATCGGTCATTGGCCTGAGCTCCATGGAAATTTACCTTACAATAACGCGCTTCAGTCCTGATGAGCGAGTTCATGAGCAACGCCAAAGCCGATAGCGAGATTATTTTAGCCAACCTCTCAGGCAGCGACCGCCCGGGGGTAACCGCGGCACTCATGGGCATTTTGTCGGAATACGACGTGCGCGTTTTGGATATTAGCCAAGCTATGGTTCATGAAAACCTCGCCTTGGGCATACTGCTAAAGATTCCTGCCGCGAACGGTTCGGCCGCTGTGTTAAAGGACTTGTTGTTCGAAGCGCATAAGCTCGATTTGCGCGTGCGCTTTCAACCGGTCAGCCACGCCGAATACCAGCAATGGGTCAAAGGCGAGCGCCAATCGGCCTATGTGCTGACGCTCTTAGGCCGCCGGGTGACCGCTGCGCAAATCGCACGCATCGCCACGGTCACCACGCAACATGGCCTCAACATTGAGGACATTGTTCGCCTTTCGGCACGCAGCCCCTTACATGACGAAACCGGCGCCAGCCGAGCATGCTTAGAATTAAAACTGCGCGGCGAGCCCGCCGATGCCGATGCCATGAAAGCGGCGTTTTTATCGATTTCACAGCAAATGGATATCGATATCTCATTCCAACAAGACAACTTTTACCGCCGTAATCGCCGGCTCGTGGTCTTTGACATGGACTCCACGCTCATTCACCAAGAAGTCATCGATGAGCTTGCGCGCGAAGCCGGTGCCGGTGAGTCAGTCGCTGCGATTACTGAAGCGGCGATGCGTGGCGAGCTCGACTTTAGCGAGAGCCTACGCCAACGCGTTGCCTGTTTAGCTGGCTTGGATGCCGCAGTGCTGGAGCGTGTTGCGCAGCGTTTAACGCTGACTGAAGGGGCGGAGCGACTGATTAAAACGCTACAGGTGCTGGGCTACCAAACCGCGGTAATTTCCGGCGGCTTTGATTATTTTGGCCAGCATCTACAAAAACGCCTTGGCATCGACACCGTGTATGCCAATCAATTGGAAATTATTGATGGGCAACTCACCGGACAGGTCAGTGGCCAAATTATTGACGGTCAGCGCAAGGCCGAGCTACTCAGCCATTTGGCTGAGATACAAAACATTGAGCTTGCACAGGTGATTGCGGTGGGTGACGGCGCCAACGACCTGCCGATGCTGGGCATGGCCGGGCTAGG
Source organism: uncultured Ectothiorhodospiraceae bacterium (assembly GCA_913056315.1). Classification (GTDB taxonomy): domain Bacteria; phylum Pseudomonadota; class Gammaproteobacteria; order Nitrococcales; family Nitrococcaceae; genus Spiribacter. The sequence continues at coordinate 4,553 of CAJXMZ010000022.1, read as the reverse complement.
CATTGCGTTTCATGCCAAGCCGTTAGTTCAGGAAAATGCCCGTCAGGCGATTTCAACCATCGGGCTAGACGGCGTGCTCTACCTAATGGGGATGAACGACGCCGAAAACCCGCACTAAATTGCTTTAGCTGGCTGTTTTATCCTTTGCGCGAATCTTCTCTTTGATACGCGCTGCCTTACCGCGACGCTCGCGCAAGAAGTAGAGTTTGGCCCGGCGAACATCACCCCGGCGCTTAACACTCATGCTCTCGATCAGCGGGCTATGCAGCTGAAAGACACGCTCCACGCCCTCGCCATGAGAGACTTTGCGCAGCGTAAATGATGAATTCAGCCCCCGATTGCGCTTAGCGATCACCACGCCCTCGAACGGCTGTGTGCGCTCACGGTTACCCTCACGCACCCACACATTGACCAAGACGGTGTCGCCCGGGTTAATGCTATCGAGCGAGCGGCCCGTTTTATCGATTTGTTCGCGCTCTAGCGTTTCAATGATATTGCTCATCACTGCATCCCTTGTCAGTCAGTCTTTGTGCTCAGCCCGATAGCCATCGAGCAGTGCCTGTTCTTCATCTGTTAACCCGCGCTGCGCAAGCAGATCGGGACGTTTTAACCAAGTTCGACCGAGCGCCTCGCGTAAACGCCAGCGCCGTACCGCTTCATGGTCGCCGCTTAGCAACACCGGCGGTACCGCTCGCCCCTCGATAACCTCGGGACGGGTAAAATGCGGCCAATCGAGCAGCCCTTGCGCGAACGCATCATCTGCGGCCGAATCGGCGTGACCCAGAACCCCGGGCAACAATCGCGCCACCGCGTCAATGACCACCATGGCCGGCAACTCACCCCCACTGACGACATAATCGCCGATGGACAGTCGCTGATCGACCGCTAAGTCAATCAAACGCTCATCAACGCCTTCGTAGCGACCGCAGAGCAAAATCACTCGCTCTAACTCAGCCAGGCGCTGAGAGCCCGTATTATCGAGCGTCTCACCTTCTGGTGAGAGATAAACCACCGGCGCCGGCGCGGCCGCCTCGCGGGCAGCCTGAATAGCGGCCCGCAGCGGCTCAACCTTCATCACCATGCCTGGCCCGCCGCCGTAAGGGCGATCATCAACCACACGGTGGCGATCCGTGGCGTAGTCGCGTGGATTCCAGGTGACAAGCTGGATATGGCCGGCATCAAGTGCTCGACCAATCACGCCGTAACCCATAATCGAGCTGAGCATGTCCGGGAATAGCGTTATCACGTCAAACCGCATACCGCTAAAACTCCGGATCCCAGTCAACTTGGATAACGCCAGCCACTAAGTCCACGCGCTTTACAAATTGTTCTGGCACATAGGGGATTAGTCGCTCTCGATCCCCCTTGACCACCAGCACATCATTCGCGCCGGTCTCTAGCAAGCCAGTCACTTGTCCAAGCGACTCACCCGCCATTGTTTCTACACTGAGCCCCGTGAGCTGTGCCCAGTAATATTCATCGGGCCCGATGTTTGGCAGCGCCGAGCGCGGCACAACAATTTGACTGCCGCGCAGCGCCATGGCTGCATCCCGGTCGTTCACCCCGTCGAGCCGGGCCAGCATTATTCGACCTTGAACCCGTGTGCTCAGTACAGCGTAATCGCTTTGCGATTGGTCCCGCTGGAGCGTCCAAACCGGGTAGTCGAACAGATTTTCTCGTGGCCGGGTAGACGAGAAGACCTTAACGTCACCCCGAACCCCATGAACCCCAACAACTTCGCCGAGCGTGACGTAATCACTCGCGCCACTCACCGGCTCCCTGGCCATTCGCTCAGGCGCTTTCGGCCTCGCTGGCTGCGCTGCGACGCGCCTGCCGAAGCAGCTGAGCAACCCGATCACTAGGCTGTGCGCCCTGCGCGATCCAACGATCAGCCGCGGCGATGTCCAAACGCAAAGGCACCTCTTGGCCAGCGGCGACAGGATTAAAAAATCCAAGGCGCTCGATGAACCGGCCGTCGCGCGCATTGCGACTGTCGGTAACCACAACGTGGTAAAAAGGCCGCTTTTTGGCGCCACTGCGCGCCAGACGAATCGTAACCATGCTTATCCCTAACCTAAGAGCGATTGAGTAAACCGCGTAGTGTACCTGCGGCGCTAGCGCCCGCCAAGCCCCGGCGGCAGTCCACCCCCGGGTGGCATTCCACCGGGGGGAGCCCCCCCACCGCCACCAAGCTGGCGCATCATCTTTTGCATGCCGCCTTTTTTGAATTGCTTCATCATTTTTTGCATCTGCTTGTGCTGCTTGAGCAGACGATTAACATCCTGCACCTGCAGCCCTGAACCCGCCGCAATTCGGCGCTTTCGCGAGCCATTAATCACCTCGGGGCGATGACGCTCACCGGGGGTCATGGCGTTAATGATGGCAATTTGTCGGCTGACTTGGCTGTCATCCATCTTTTGGCTGACTTGCTCGCTCATTTGCCCCATGCCCGGCAGCTTATCCATGAGACTGCCCATACCGCCCATGCGTGCGACTTGCTGCATTTGCTCACGCATATCGGCTAAATCAAACCCTTTGCCTTTTTTAAGCTTGCCCGCCATGCGCTCGGCTTGGGAGTGATCGACGCTGCGCTCAACCTCTTCGACCAAACTGAGCACATCGCCCATACCCAGGATGCGCGAAGCAATACGGTCCGGGTGAAACGCCTCGAGGGCATCGGTTTTTTCACCCACGCCCATAAACTTAATCGGCTTACCGGTGATTTGGCGTATCGATAACGCCGCCCCGCCACGAGCGTCACCGTCGGCTTTGGTCAAAATTAAACCCGTCAGCGGCAAAGCCTGGTCGAAGGCTTGCGCAGTATTCACCGCGTCTTGGCCGGTCATGCTATCGACCACAAACAGTGTCTCAACCGGTGTAATTGCCTCGTGCACACCGCGAACTTCACTCATCATGGCTTCATCAACATGCAGCCGCCCAGCGGTATCAACCAGCAACACATCGTAATAACCGGTGCGCGCTTGATCGGCCGCGGCGCGGGCTGTTGCCACCACATCGCCAGTGGGGTCGGTTGGATAGAAATCCATCCCAACCTCGCTTGCAAGACGCTCAAGCTGATCAATCGCCGCCGGCCGATAGACATCCAGCGAAACGGCGAGAACTTTCTTTTTGTCACGCTCGCGCAACAATCGCCCCAGCTTGGCAATGCTTGTGGTTTTACCCGAGCCCTGCAGCCCAGCAACCATAACCACCGCGGGTGGCCGAGCATTGAGATCAAGCCCATCGTTGCGCTCGCCCATAATTTGAACAAGCTCGTCGTGGACAATTTTAACGAAGGCTTGACCGGGCGTGAGGCTTTTCATGACCTCAGCACCCAACGCACGCTCGCGCACTTGGGCAATAAAGTCTTTCACCACCGGCAATGCAACATCAGCCTCGAGCAAGGCCATACGCACTTCGCGCAAGGTTTCTTGAATATTGTCCTCGGTCAAACGCCCCTTACCCCGAAGGCGTTTACTCATGGCATCAAGACGATTACTTAAAGTAACAAACATAGTTTGCCGACCTTTAGGGTCAATACTGCGCACTTTGATCGGCAGTATATCAGGGTGTTTGCTCGGACTGGGTGGGTGTATTGCTCGAATGCCTTGGGTTTGTGTGCGATGATTTATCCTCGTTCACGAGCGCAGGTTTTTAACACACCCCGTATGCCACAAAGCGTTTTGATTGTTTTAGCCGTGGGCTGCTACGCGGGCGCCTTTGGCACATTGGTCGCTGGCCTACGTGCTCGCTTACCCATTGCGCAAAGCGAACGCTGGAGCACCCTGATCGCGACATTGGCGGTGGTGCTGCACGCGGTGGCTCTGTGGCAAGCGGCATGGACCGCTCAGGGTGTCGATTTGGGGCTATTTAATGCGGTGTCGTTATTTGGCTGGCTCATGGCCTTAATGGTGGTGACCGCCGCCCTGCGCACCCCGGTGCAAAGCCTCGGCTTAGTCGTATTTCCTCTAGCCGCCTTGGGTATCGTTTTAGCCGCCCTTTGGGGCGTGCCGCGAAGTAGCCTCATCCCCATTGGGGCACCGGTCGATATTCATGTGATTTCATCGGTACTGGCCTACGCGGTGCTGGGACTGGCCAGCGCCCAAGCGCTGCTACTGGCATGGCAAGAGCGTAGCCTGCGTCAGCGTCGAGCCTCATCAGTGCTCGGACTGCTACCGCCACTGCAAAACATGGAAGCGCTGTTATTTCAGTTGCTCGGCAGCGGCTTTGCGCTATTGTCGATCTCGCTGTTGAGTGGTTGGTTATTTGTCGACAACCTCCTCGCCCAAGACCTCGCTCATAAAACCATCCTATCGATCTTGGCTTGGGTTGTGTTCGCCGCGCTCCTGCAAGGGCGAATACGCTACGGCTGGCGCGGGCGCACCGCAATACGCTGGACACTGGCCGGGTTTGCCTTACTGGCACTCGCTTATGTGGGCACCAAGATCGTGCTCGAACTCATCCTTGGCCGGTAAACCACACCGATGAATACGGTTTCTCTGTCTGTGCTCTTTAGCGTCCTTGCCGCGCTGATCGTGCTCTCAGCCTGCTTT
>CAJXMZ010000021.1 GCA_913056315.1 uncultured Ectothiorhodospiraceae bacterium | reverse complement strand
TGGCGCTCGGTGATTGACATTAACCTCAACGGCGCCTTTAACGTCACCCGTCAGTTTGTGGCAGGCATGCGCGAAGCGGGCTTTGGTCGGGTGGTTAACATCTCTTCGGTGAATGGCCAAACCGGACAGTTTGGGCAAACCAATTACTCAGCGGCCAAAGCCGGGCTGCATGGTTTTACCATGGCGCTGGCGAAAGAGGGTGCGCCTAAAGGGGTGACTGCCAATACGGTTTCGCCCGGCTATGTCAAAACCAGCATGACCGATGCCATTCCCGATCCAGTGCGCGAGTCGATTGTCGCGCAAATTCCTGCCGGTGATATGGGTGAACCCAGTGATATCGCCCGGGCCGTGGCGTTTTTAACCGCCGACGAGGCGGGCTACATTAATGGCGCCAACCTGCCCGTTAACGGCGCATTGTTCTGTAGCTTCTAAACAAAGGCGGGTAGGTGTTGCGACGCAGCATCGGCTAGCAAAAAAATGGGAGACTCGGTCTCCCAACACGCATCCTTGTGCCGGATGCTTTATCTGGGTGGTGGCCACATCGTTTTTCTAAATGATGCGTGGCCTGCCCTCCTCCTCTTGGCGCTTTATCGATCCGATAGGTGAAACTAATCGCCTGAACGCTCAGACGCAAGCGCTTTCGTTGCTGCAGTGCAACGATGTTAATGCGCTGTTAGCCAATCCAGCAGCACGGGATAGAGCTCACGGTGGGCCCGAGTACTAATGAATAGCCCAAGGTGTCCACCGGCTACAGCCACTTCGGTGCAATCGCTTTGAATGAGCGTACTTAAGCCCTGAGCCGAACGCGGCGGAACCAAGTGATCATCACTGGCATAAGCACTGAATACTGGCACGTGAATGGCATCAAGCGTAATTGAGGTGCCATCCAGTACGAGGTTGCCATTGGCTAGCGCGTTGTTTTGATAAATCTGTTCGGCAAATTCTGCGAATGCTTGGCCAGCTAAGTCTGGGCCGTCGTACATCCAGCGCTCCATGCGCATAAACTCCGCCACCGCTTTTTCGCCCTGGGCCATAACGGTGTTGAGATGGCTGTAGCGGCGCGGGCCGAGTGCAAAGGGTTTGAGGCTGGCGAACACCGCGGCCAATGGCTCGCCGGCGATATTGCCCGTGGCCTTCACCAAGGCCTGAAAATCAATACCGCGGGCTAATTCAGCGAGCTGATCCTCGGCATGGCCGGTATCCCACGGCGTTGCCAAGGTGGTGAGGCTGCGAATTTGGCGAGCATCAGTATTCGAGTAGCCACTGGCCAACGCGGCATAGCAAAGCGCGAGCACGCCGCCTTGGCAAACGCCAAGTAAATGCGCGGGCTGGCCGTGGGTGTGATGAATATGGACCAGCGCATCGCAAATATCGCCCCGAATATAATCGCTTAGGCTAACAAAGCGCCGTGCATAGCCGGGGGGTTGCCAAGCCAATAGATAAACGCAGTAGCCTCCATCAACAAGCCGCGCGATCATGGAGCGACCGGGTGTAAGATCTAAAATTGAGGGCTGATTGACCAACGAATAGACGATAAGTAACGGCGGCTTTGTGGCATTGCCAAAGCGCCAAAGTATCCCGTTATCGGTCTCGGCGACGGTCTGACTGGGGGTAATGCCGCTGCTCACGGTTTATCTTGGCCGGTTTGTTGGCGAAGGTCGGCAATTTCTGCGCGCAGGTCGTTAATGGCTTGGCGGTGTTGACGACGCTGACGTTGCAGCTCGTGGGCGAGATCATCCATCGCGCGGGTTGAGGGCAGTCCCAGGGCTTCAAAGTACCCATCCGCCAAATCTCTCAGGGTGTTAATCAGCGCACTCCAAGCATTGGTTAGTGCGGCTAGGCGCGTCTTAGTGTCGGCTTCGTCTAGCCACTTCTCATAAATCGGTTCGGCAACCGCTGACCAGCGTTCAATTAACTGCTCAGGACTCAACGCATCAGCGTCGGTCTGGGTGTTGTCCGCGCCGAGCGCATCGCGAAACGCCTCAGTGCATCGCTCGGTCAGGGTGGTTACTGAATCAAGATGCTGGGCGAGGGCGTGTTGATAGGCATCGCTATCGCGTTGCAGCGCTTGAAATAGTGCTTGTTGACGCGGATAGGGACCAAGCACTGGCGAGGCGCTGAGATTGGCGTCAATGCCCAGATAATCAGGTAGCAGCGGTGCGATCGATGCCAGGGTTTTGGCCCAAGACTGCAGGGCTTGGGCAAGCCCCTCACCCTGCTCGCGTCGCCGCGCCGACTCTGCAGCCATCGCCTCGGCCACCTGCTTGGCCGCCTGTTGCGGGGTGGTGGCCTGCCGAAGTGCTTGGGTGCTTTGCTCGAGCAATCGTTGGATGGCCAGCGGGTCATGGCTGAGGTTAAGCCAACTCAGCCACTCAGCCCAGTCTTGCTGCCCGTTGCCGCGCTCATCGGCCATCCGCCCTCTCCCTTTTATGCCTAGCTCGCGGTGGTTAAGCGCCGCTCCCAGCGCGCTCGCAATGCTTCTGCCCGAGCCCACTGGCTGGCGCTTGCAGTGTTTGAGTCGACTTGGCGTAGCTGTGATAGCCCCGCTTCTAGATCGCCCTGCACCGCATAGTAGTGTGCCATAGCGATAGCCGATTCAGTCTGATCACCCGCTTGGCTTGAGGTTTTGGCATGCAGTGCCCAAATCTCAGCCGCATCGGGTTGCTCATGGGTGAGCGTGCGCGTTAGTGCGACGGCTTTGGCATTGGCATTCGCTTGCAAATACGCCTCGACTTGCTGGTAGCGCAGTGCCGTTTGATCGGGAAATAAACTCAAACCCTGTTCTAACTGCTCGATCGCCGTGTCGACTTGACCTTGCGCAAGGCTGGCTTCGGCAAGGCCTAAATGCAATAAGCCGTTTTCACCGTTGGCTTTGCGCAGGGCGTTCAGATGCGCCGCGCCCCGTTCGGGAGAACCGGTTTGAATGAGCGCCAGCGCTAACCCGTAGCGCTCACCTGCGGAAGGATCGCTGGCCATGCGCGCCTGAAACGCCGCCAACGTATCATTCAGGTTATCTGCCCCCAGCACCTGTGCCCGCGCACGAACATAAACATAGTCAGGGCTTTCGAACGGTGTTTTGGGCTGCAATTGATTAGCAATCGCCCGCGCATCGGCAATACGCGCTTCAGTGAGTGGGTGAGTACTTAAAAACGGTGGGGGCGTGCGCCGATAGCGGCTGTCGTCGTTTAGCACGTTAAAAAAGTCGGGCATGCCTTGGGGGTTGAGCGAGGCATTGGCCAGAATGCGCATGCCCTGGCGGTCGGCCTCGCGCTCATGTTCGCGCGAATAGGCCAATTGCGAGTCGATGCCGCTGGCCATGCCAGAGGTGGCGGCGGCCATTCCGGCTTGCGGGTTTTGCGAGCTAATCAGCAATCCAGCCAACACCATCGCGGCGGTGCGCAGGTTGGTGCCCTGAGCGGCAGCAATACGCTCAGCGATATGGCGCTGCGTAACGTGTGAGAGTTCATGCGCGACCACTGCGCCCAGTTCGCTTTCGGTGCGGCTAGCGGTAATTAAACCGCTATGAATGCCGATATAGCCCCCGGGCATAGCAAAGGCGTTAATGCGCGGGTCATCAATAACAAAAAACTGATAATGCGCCGCGGGCATTGAGGTTGCCGCGGCAATACGCGCCCCCAAATCGCGGATGTAGGCATTAATGGCCGGGTCTTCAACCCAGTCGAGCGCGCCGCGCACTTCGCGCATCATTTCTTGGCCGATTCGTGCTTCTTCGCCTGGGCTTAAGGCTTGGCTAGCGGGGCTGCCCAGACTGGGCAGTGATTGGTTGAGTGGCATTGGATTGGTGTCGAGCCGGCTATCTTGGGCGTTAACCCATTGAGCCCCTGGGCCAATGAGTACCGCCATGCACAGGCCGAGCAGCGTTGCCCTTGTCATAGCAAGGCGGTTGTCATGATTACTTCGGGTCGCGCTGGTCATCATCTTATGGGAGAGTATAACGCGCTTCAGGGAGGTTGCTGTGTCGACACCGATGTACACCGTACGCGATTGGATTTATCGCCATTTGAGTGATCCTCAAGTGGTGGGTCTAGCTGTATTGCTATTAGTCGGCCTAGCGGTGGTGACGTTCCTTGGCAGCATGCTGGTACCGGTGTTTGCCTCGATCGTCTTGGCTTATTTGCTCGAGGGGTTGGTGCGCTTACTGGTGCGCAAGGGTGTTGGTCGCACCGTTGCCGTGCTCGGGGTGTACCTGGTGTTTATGATCTGCTTGGTTGCGGTGCTCGTGGCGTTGCTGCCAACCATTGTTAACCAGCTTATTCAGTTGGTGGAAAACTTGCCGGCCATGCTTGAGCAAGGTCAACAAGCGTTGCTGCGTTTGCCTGAGCGCTACCCTGCCTATTTTTCAACCGAGCAAGTGGCCGCGCTTTTGGATGGGATTCGGCGTGAAGCGCTTGCCTACGCCCGGGCACTGGCATCGTCGTTTTCGTTGGCCTCAGTGGTCATGGTGATTAGCCTGTTGGTCTATGCCGTGTTGCTGCCGGTCCTGATTTTCTTTTTCTTGTGGGATAAGAGCAAAATTTTAGGCTGGACCGGGCGCTTTTTGCCCCGCCACCACGGGCTTGCGGTATCGGTGTGGCATGAGGTGGATTTGCAGATTGGCAACTATGTGCGCGGAAAATTTATCGAAGTGGTAATTGTCTGGTCAGGCAGCTACTTAACGTTCTTATTGCTAGGCCTCGATTTTGCGATGTTACTGGCGCTGCTTGTCGGGCTGTCCGTCATCATTCCTTATGTGGGCGCGATTGTGGTGACGCTGCCGATTGCGATCGTGGCGTACTTTCAATTTGGCACCAGTAGTGAGTTTATGTGGGTGTTAATCGCCTACGCGATTATTCAAGCCATTGACGCCAATGTTCTGGTGCCGGTTTTGTTTTCAGAAGCGGTCAACCTGCACCCCGTCGCGATTATTATTGCGATCCTAATTTTTGGCGGTATCTGGGGATTTTGGGGTGTGTTTTTTGCTATCCCGCTGGCCAATTTAATTCAAGCGGTGATGAACGCTTGGCCGCGCGCTGCGGCAGAAGAATTGGGCTAGAGAATATCGCTGGCGTGCGCAGCCAGTCGGGAGCGCTCACCGCGGGTTAGGGTGAGATGACCACTATGGGGCCAATCCCGAAAGCGCCGCACCAAATAGGTCAGCCCTGATGTGGTCGGCGTCAGCCACGGGGTATCGATTTGCGCGACATTACCCAGACACACAATTTTTGTACCCGGGCCGGCTCGGGTAATCAGTGTGCGCATTTGCTGTGGGGTGAGGTTTTGCGCCTCGTCCAACACCATAAATCGGTTGAGCAAGGTGCGTCCGCGCATAAAATTAAGCGAGCGTACTCGAATTCGGCTTTGCAGTAAGTCCTGACTGGCTGCTTGCCCCCAACGACTGCCACTGCCGGCTCCCATGGCACCGGCAGCCGGCGCGCTGAGAATTTCTAAATTATCCATCAGCGCACCCATCCACGGGGTCATCTTTTCTTCTTCGCTTCCCGGCAAATAGCCAATATCCTCGCCGATAGCCACGGTGGCGCGGGTCATAAGGATTTCGTCGTATGTGGATGTCTCCAAGGTTTGGGCTAGCCCAGCGGCGAGTGTGAGTAATGTTTTGCCCGTACCGGCAGGGCCGAGCAGGGTGACTAAATCAACCTCGGGATCCATGAGCAAATTCAGGGCGAGCGTTTGCTGGTGATTGCGCGCATGAATGCCCCACACCGATTCACCTGCACTGCTGTAGTCAATCACCGGTTCGGGCGTTAGGTCACCGGACTGGGTCAGGGTTAGCCGCCAGCCTTGATTGCCGTGCAGCAAAAATTCATTGGCAAGCGCGCCTTGGGTTGTCGCAGCGCGGGTTAGGTCGGTAGCTGAATCAACGTTATGCATACCCGTTGCCAGCAGGTCGGGATCATCTAGTGGCGCTTCGCTTTCGTGATCAGTGGCATGCAGCCCCAAGGCGTTGGCTTGAATGCGCAGGTTGATATCACGAGCCACCACGGTGATCTGCACATCAGGGTGGCTATGCGCAAGCGCTTGAGCGGCTTGGAGTACCGAGGGTGTCTCAGGCGCATCGGCGCTCAAAAAGTACAACCGCCCGAGGCCCTCGCCCAAGCGTAAGCCACGTTCTAAGTCTTGCGGGGCTACGCCAGCCAAGCGTTCGTCTAAAAAGCGCGCCGCTTGGAGCGCGTTACGGGCTTCTTCGCTATTGCCGTGACGAGCCGCATCGAGCCCATGCAGTACGGCCAGCGGCAAATAGAGGTCTTGCTCAGCAAACCGAAATAATGCCGCCGGGTCATGCAGCAAGACGGAAGTGTCGAGCAAATAGACCTGACGCATCGCCTCAATTACCCCGCTTGCTGGTTTTTGAGTGTTTCTAAAACGGCCTCGGCATGACCATCAACCTCCACCTTACGCCAGGCTTGGCGAAGGAGGCCGTCGGGGTCAATTAAAAAGGTGCTGCGCTCGATGCCGCGGGCCGGTTTGCCAAACATGATTTTGTCGCGCATGACGCCAAATTGATTGCAGATGGTCTGAGATTTGTCGCTGAGCAATGGGAAGGGAAAGTCGTGTTTGGCGCGAAAATTGGCCAACGCTTTCGGGCCGTCGCGCGAAATTCCCACGACCTGTGCATTGCACTCGTTAAAGCGTGGGTCGAGGTCGCGAAACGCTTCGCTTTCGACCGTGCATCCGGGTGTGCTGGCTTTGGGAAAGAAATACAAAACAACCCAGCGGCCGCGCTGCGCACTAAGCTGCCAGGTCGCTTGGGTATCGGTTAGGCAAGAGAAATCGGGTACGGGTGCGTCGATGGTCAATTCCGTCATGGGTTACTGCCTCAAGGGTTCGATAATCGCATCAAGATTGAGTTGGTCGCATAAGTCCATAAATTCTTCGCGCAACCGAGCGGTGTGCAACGCCGCCGAGACATCGATGGTCATTTGCACTTGAAACATGGGCGTAGCGGTATGCGCCGCGGCGTAAGTGCTGGTGGTCAGATCGCGAATATTGATTTCGCGGCTGGCAAAAAAGTTGGCTAATTGATGAACAATGCCCGGGTGGTCGATGGATACCACTTCAACGCTGTACGGCAGTAAGTTGCCCTCTTGGGTGACCGGGGCCGTGCGCCGAGCGTTAACGGTCAGGCCAAGGCGCCGGCCGGCTGAGGGCAGACCCGCTTCGAGCTTAGCCAGCTCATTCCAGCGGCCTTCGACCAATAAAACGACCGCAAAATCACCGCCTAAGACGGTCATTCGACTGTCTTCGATGCTGCAGCCAGTCTCGGCAATTAACTTGGCTAGCTCGTTGACGATGCCCGGGCGATCCTCACCGAGCGCGGATATCACCAAAAAGTTTTTTTGTATGGCGCTGCTCGACATGGCCCTAGTACCCCGCAAGCGAAGCGGCAAATTATAGCATGTTCGCTGGTGCTATCCGCTTGTCACTCCGGGGGCACGGGGCTAACATCCGCGGATTGATAGTGCATGAGAGGAAAATGCCAATGTTCCAGGGCAGCATGGTCGCCATGGCCACACCAATGCAAAACGACGGGGCCCTGGATGAGGCCGCTCTTGAGCGTTTAGTTGAGTTTCACATTGCCCAAGGCACCGATGCGATTGTCGCGGTGGGGACAACCGGTGAGTCAGCCACGCTCGATCATCAAGAACACTGCCATGTCATGCGCAGGGTGGTTGAAATTGCCAACCAGCGGGTAACGGTGATGGGCGGCTGTGGGGCCAACTCAACGCGTGAGGCCGAACAACTGACCCGCTTTGCCATGGAGGCCGGTTGCGAGGCCGCGTTGCTCGTGACGCCTTACTACAATAAGCCAACCCAAGAGGGGTTGTATCAGCATTTTCGCTACCTGGCCGAATCGGTTGCGATCCCGCAAATTTTGTATAACGTGCCCGGCCGCACAGGCTGTGACTTGTTACCAGAGACCGTCGATCGGCTTGCCGGCATTGCTAATATTGTGGGCATTAAAGAGGCCTCCGGTAGCCTTGAGCGAGCCGAAGAGCTGATTGAGCGGTGTGGTGATCGCATCGATATTTATTGTGGTGAGGATGTTCGCAACCTTGCGCTGATGAATGCCGGGGCGAAAGGCTGCGTGTCGGTAACAGCCAATGTGGCGCCGAATTTAATGCATCGCATGTGTGCAGCCGTACTGGCCAATGACCCCAGCGAAGCAGAAGCGCTCGATGCGCGGATGGCGGCGTTGCATAATGCATTGTTCTTAGAGAGCAATCCGATCCCGGTTAAATGGGCGCTTGCTGAGATGGGCCTGATTGGGCCGGCGCTGCGTTTGCCGCTGACTCCACTGTCTGAGCAACACCATGAACCGGTTCGCCAGGCGTTAAAGCTAGCAGGAGCATTGTGATTAACAACTTTATGCAGCGTCGTCAGCCATGGTTTGCTAGGGCGTTAGTCGCCGGTTTAGGCGTTATCTTGGCTGGCTGTGGTTGGTTCGGTGGAGACCCCGATCCCGCAAAGCTTGCCGCTGAGCAACTGCGTCAACCGCCCAACGTGCTCGAGCGCCCGGCCAACGAAAGGGTTGCGAGCACTGATGAAAACGCACAACCGGCGGATCAGATCATTCGCTCATCCGATCAGCCCACGCTTGATGGCAGTGGCTATCTGCAAACCCTCAATGGCGAGATTGTGTTGGATCTGGGTTTACCCCCCAGTGCCGCGTGGGCGGTTTCTGGGCGCGCGCTGGAGCGCAGTGGGTTTGCTTTGTTGAGCTCGGATCAGCAAGGCCTTAGCCATACCATTCGCTACGATGCCGGCACGGTGCTGGGCGCCGATATCGATGAGGAAGACAGCGGTGGCTGGTTGCCCAATGTGTCGGCTGCTGATTTGGCGTTTTGGCGCTCAGCGCCTGAGGCTGATTTAACCCGCTATCAAGTCGTTATCGCTGAGCGCGGCAAAGGCTCGCGCTTACGCCTACAAACTCCCGACGGCGAGCCAACGCGTCGTGCGGCTGCGCGCCAAGTGCTGGCGGTGCTTGCTGAACAGTTAAAGCCCTAAGCCATGATGCGCGTATTGATTGCGAAAGCCCCGCCTGAAGTGGTGGCCGATACGCGCTTATTGGCCAAAGCCCAAGCGGCCTTGCCAGATATGGCTACACTGCTGGCGCGCTCTGTCTATTGGGTTGATGTCGAGCAAACCCTCACCGCCGCTGAAACCCGCAAGCTCAAAGCGCTACTCCAAGCGGACACGATCGATGAGCCCGAGCAGATCAATCAACCCTCCGGGCAGTCGATAGGGGTGATTCCGCGTATTGGCACCATCTCGCCGTGGGCGAGCAAGGCAACGGATATTGCTCAAAACTGCGGTTTAAGCAGTGTTCGGCGTATCGAACAAGGGGTTGAGTACAGCGTGCAAATGCGCGCTGGGGCAGTCTTTGATGACGTGGCTCGTGATGCGCTGGGCCAAGCGCTGCACGATCGTATGACCGAATCATTGCTCGCGTCGTTAGACGAGGCTGGCGGGTTATTCGCCGCGCATTCGCCGCAACCACTGGTGCACATCGACCTAATGGGGGCCGGGCGCGCGGCCCTGGAGTCGGCCAATGATCGCCTAGGGTTGGCTTTGTCCGTCGATGAAATTGATTATTTGGTTGAAAACTACCAAGGGCTGGGTCGCAACCCGACTGATGTTGAGTTGATGATGTTTGCGCAGGCTAATTCTGAGCACTGCCGACATAAAATTTTTAACGCCGATTGGGTGATTGATGGGACACCCAAGCCGCATTCGCTATTTGGCATGATTCGTCATACCCATGCCATGCGTCCGCAGGGTGTGTTGTCGGCATACAGCGATAATGCCGCGGTGGTCGAGGCCGGTGAGATTGATCGGTTTAGCCCCGATATCGATGGCCATTACGCGCATGCCCGTGCCGCGGCGCATCTTGTGATGAAAGTTGAAACCCATAACCACCCGACCGCCATTTCGCCCTTTGCTGGGGCCGCCACGGGCGTGGGTGGCGAAATTCGCGATGAAGCGGCAACCGGCCGAGGCGCGCGCACCAAAGCGGGTTTGGCTGGGTTTTCGGTTTCTAATCTGCGTATTCCCGGGGCTGAGCAGCCTTGGGAAGCCGATCACGGACGCCCTGAACGCATTGCCTCGGCACTCGATATTATGCTCGATGGGCCGATTGGCGCGGCGCGCTATGGCAATGAATTTGGCCGACCGCAGCTGTGTGGCTATTTTCGCACCTACGAACAAGCGGTGCCGGGTATCGACGGCGAAGAAATTCGCGGCTACCACAAGCCCGTTATGATCGCCGGTGGCATGGGGACGATCGCTACCGAGCAAGTGGACAAGGGCATTGCTCCGGCAGGCTCGCCGCTGATCGTGCTGGGCGGCCCGGCGATGTTAATTGGGTTGGGCGGCGGCGCGGCCTCTTCGGTGGCCAGTGGGCAAAGTGCTGAAGCCCTTGATTTTGCTTCAGTCCAGCGCAGCAATCCAGAAATGGAGCGCCGGTGTCAGGAAGTCATTGATGCCTGCTGGCGGCTCGGGGCGGATAACCCCATTATTGCGATTCATGATGTGGGTGCGGGGGGGTTATCCAATGCACTACCCGAGTTGCTCGATGATTCAGATCGGGGTGGGCGCATGGAGATTCGCACGATCCCTTGCGCTGAGTCGGGACTCTCACCGCTGGAGATTTGGTGTAACGAAGCCCAAGAGCGCTATGTCATTGCCCTTGATCGTGCACGATTAAAAGCATTTAGCGCGATTTGCGAGCGCGAACGCGCACCGTTTGCTGTGGTGGGCGAGGCGACTGACGAGCGTCAGCTGTTCTTAGGCGATGCGCAATCGCAAAACCAGCCAGTCGACATTCCCATGGACTTGCTGCTGGGTAAGCCGCCCAAAATGCAGCGTCAAGTCGAGCATGCCGAGCCTAAACAGCGCGCGCTGTCGCTAGAGGGCGTCAGCCTAGCCGAGGCGCTCGAGCGGGTGCTGCGTTTGCCGAGCGTGGCCAGCAAAGCGTTTTTAATCACCATCGCCGATCGATCTGTGACGGGGCTGACGGCTCGCGATCAAATGGTCGGGCGTTGGCAGGTGCCCGTGGCTGACTACGCAATGACCCTCGGGGATTACCAGGGCTACCGCGGCGAGGCAATGGCAATGGGCGAGCGCAGCCCGGTCGCGCTGATTAATGCACCGGCGTCGGGTCGGATGGCGGTGGCTGAAGCGTTAACCAATTTAATGCCCGCGGCAGTCGGTGAGCTAAGCGGCGTTAACTTATCGGCCAACTGGATGGCCGCTTGCGGTCATCCAGGCGAAGATGCGCGGCTGTACGACACCGTCGAAGCGGTGGGTCGTGCGCTATGCCCAGCGCTAGGGATCGCCATCCCGGTGGGTAAAGATTCACTGTCGATGAAAACCGTTTGGTCTGAGGAAAACGAGTCGCGCTCGGTTACCTCACCGCTGACGTTGGTCGTTTCAGCCTTTGCGCCGGTCGCCGATGTGCGCCACGCGGTCACGCCCGAGTTGGTTGATGAGGGGCAAAGTCGTTTGTACTTGCTCGATCTGGGCGGGGGGCGGCGCTTGGGTGGCTCGGCGCTGGCGCAAGTTTATGATCAATTGGGTGATGAAGCGCCCGATCTCGAGCAGCCCGAGGTATTCGCGCAAGCCTTCAATACGGTTCAAACCCTGCTTGCCGAGTCGCGCATTGCTGCCATGCATGATGTCTCTGATGGCGGGGTCATCGTGACGTTGGCTGAAATGGCCTTTAGCGCGCGTGTTGGCGTGGCCGTGGATTTGTCATTATTGGCTGACGATTTGCTCGCTGCCGCGTTTGCCGAAGAGCTCGGTGTCGTGCTGCAAGTCAGCGCTGATGAGCGCGAGGCCGTTGAGGCGGCTTTTGCTCAGGCCGGACTTGCGAAGCGGTTGCACTATTTAGGCCAGCCAACGCGGGTGGAGCGCTTGGTTGTGCGCCACCACGGCGCGGTCGTGCTCGATGCCGCGTTGGCCGGGCTTGAGCAAATTTGGAACGAAACCAGTACCCAGTTGCAGGCCTTACGCGATAATCCAGAATGCGCGCAAGAAGCCCACGAGAGTCTGGCCAATCGTGACGATCCGGGGCTGCGCGCTGCGTTAAGTTTTGATCTCACGGATGACATTGCCGCACCCTTTATCGCAACCGGGGTGCGTCCGCGAATCGCCGTGCTGCGTGAGCAAGGAGTCAATAGTCATATCGAGATGGCCGCGGCATTTGAGCGCGCTGGATTGACGCCGTATGACGTTCATACCACGGATCTGCTGCGCAACCCCAACGCCTTGCAGCACTGCCAAGCGCTGGTTGCGTGTGGCGGGTTTTCTTACGGCGATGTCTTAGGTGCCGGGCAGGGCTGGGCGCGATCCATTCTGCTGAATTCGGCTTTGCGCGATGCCTTTGCGGGTTTCTTTGCCCGGCCTGATACGCTCGCGCTGGGCGTGTGCAATGGCTGCCAGATGCTCTCGGGTTTGCGTGACATTATCCCTGGCACCCAATTATGGCCGACGTTTCAGGCCAATCGCTCACGCCAGTATGAGGCGCGTTTGAGTATGGTAGAGGTGGTTGCCTCGCGCTCGGTGATGTTCGATGGCATGGCCGGCTCTCGGATGCCGATTGTGGTTGCCCATGGTGAGGGCCAAGCGGTATTTGATAGCACCGATGGCGCGGCGAAAGCCCTAGCCGCTGAGCAGGTTGGCCTGCGCTACATTGATGCGACTAACCAACCGGCTGAGCACTATCCAGCGAACCCCAACGGCTCGCCGCAAGGCATCACCGGGCTTTGCAATACCGACGGTCGTGTGACCATTATGATGCCGCACCCGGAGCGGGTATTTCGCAGCGTCCAGCACTCGTGGCATCCCGCTGACTGGGGTGAACAAGCCCCTTGGTTGCGGCTGTTTCGTAATGCCCGGCGGGCGCTCGGATAGTTTATTGCGTGCCCATGGTCTAACTGGGCATGCAACGTAAGGGATGTTGAGATGCTAATTAAAAAGCGCCAGACCCGGGACATTCTTCCGTCTGAGATTACGCCTGAGGCGATTTTTCGTGATCGCCGGCGGTTTTTGCGCACTTCAGCGTTGGCCGCGACGGCCAGCTTGCTCGCACCTGGCACCGGAGTGAGCAAGCCCATGGAAGCGCTCGAGCCCTTAGGTGCGCTGCCAACAAGCCCATTCAGTACCGATGAGCCCAAAAACACCTACGAAGAAATCACCACCTACAATAATTTTTATGAGTTTGGCACCGGCAAAGAAGACCCGATGCGACTCGCGCCCAAGCGACTTGAACATCGGCCTTGGAATGTCAGCATTACCGGCGAAGCCGAAAACACCGGTGAATTTGCTTTTGATGATTTTATGCGCGGCTTGAGCGTTGAAGAGCGCATCTACCGGTTACGCTGTGTTGAGGCCTGGTCGATGGTCATTCCTTGGGCGGGCATTGGGCTGGCCGATGTGGTTCGGCGCGCCAATCCCACCTCACGAGCGAAGTACGTCAAATTTTATACCGCCTATGACCCCGAGGTGTTCCCCGCCCAGCGCGCCCGTGGGTTTTCATTTTTGGCTAGCATTGATTGGCCCTACACCGAAGGCTTGCGAATTGATGAGGCGATGAATCCGTTGAGCTTTTTAGCCACAGGACTGTATGGCAAGGAGATGCCCTCGCAAAATGGCGCCCCACTGCGGCTTGTTGTGCCTTGGAAATATGGCTTTAAAAGCATTAAATCGGTGGTACGAATTCACTTTCAAGAAACCGAGCCTGAGTGCACTTGGAACCAGCTTGCGCCGGGCGAATACGGCTTTTATGCCAATGTGAACCCAACGGTCGATCATCCGCGCTGGAGCCAAGCTCGCGAGCGGCGCATTGGCGAGCTATTTAAGCAAGATACGCTGATGTTCAACGGCTATGCCGAGGAGGTCGCCCATCTCTACGCCGACATGGACCTTCGCAAGTTTTACTAACCCCAAGCTTGCTGCGCTGCGCGGCATAATTTTTGGGTTGAGCGCGTTGCCCGCGTTTTTGCTCATAACGCAGTTAATGGGGGGACGCTTGGGTGTTAACCCGGTGGAGAGTCTGCTGCATGGCACCGGTATTTGGGCATTACGGTTTTTGCTCATCACGCTGGCCATCTCACCGCTGCGCTGGCTAACGGGGCTTAATTGGCTGATTCGGCTGCGCCGGCAGATTGGTTTATGGGCATTTTTTTATGCCGTTAGTCATTTTAGTATTTTTGCTATTTTCGAGCACTCACTGGTGCTAGCGACTATGCTGAATGACATCGCTGATCGGCCTTATATTCTGGTGGGTACGGCCGCGCTCACCTTGCTCATTCCGCTGGCGCTAACTTCAACCACAGGCTGGATACGTCGCCTTGGACGTCACTGGAAGCGGCTGCATTGGTTAATTTATCCCGCCGCGGTGTTGGCGTTGGTGCACTTTTTTTGGCTGATTAAAGCCGATCGCTGGCTTGAGCCATTGATCTATGCCGGCGTTTTGTTGGTGCTTTTAGCCTGGCGACTGGGGCGGCGGGCTGGGCTTACTCGTTCACAAGCTGCTCGCGCCCCTGCGCGTTAGCGCTTGTGTTAGCCTCCCGGCATGAAAAAAGCCGAGGGCAACCTCACCCGTGTCTATACCGTTGCTGATCCGCTAATCGCCGGCCACCTTGAAACGGTGCTTGCCGAGCGCGGGATTCATTCGTTTGTGCGTAATCGTCACTTAACCGGTGGTGCCGGCGAAATACCGCCGCTTGAGGTGTGGCCTGAAATTTGGGTGGATCGTGAGGATGAAATCATTGCCCGCCAGCTCATTAGCGAGGTGATGAACCCGCAAGCGCCCGTGCCAGCGAGCTGGGCATGCCCTGAGTGTGGAGAAGTCATTGAGGGCCAATTCGCCGAATGCTGGCGCTGCGGGGCATCGGCGCCATGATTCAGTTACGCGATGTCACCCTGCGTCGGGGCCCAGAGCCGCTACTCGAAAAGGCCCGCCTAACCGTCTATGCCGGCAGCAAACTCGGCCTCGTGGGTGCCAACGGCACCGGTAAAAGTAGTCTATTTGCGTTATTGCTCGGTGAGCTGAGCGTTGATGAGGGCGATATCAGCCTGCCAAGCGATTGGCGCTTGGCATGGATGGCGCAAGAAACGCCCGCTCTGGCTCAACCGGCCATTGAGTTTGTGCTCGATGGCGATGTGGCCTTGCGCGCGGCTGAGGCCGAGGTAGAGGCGGCGCAAGCGGCCGAAGCCGGCGAGCGTATCGCCTATGCGCACGCGCAACTCGAGGCTGTCAGCGGTTATGATGCCCGCGCCCGAGCGGGCAGCTTACTGCATGGGCTTGGCTTTAGCGCCAGCGTGCAAGATAAGCCCGTGGCGGACTTCTCTGGTGGTTGGCGAGTGCGGCTTAACTTAGCGCGTGCGCTGATGTGTCCGAGTGATTTGCTACTGCTCGATGAGCCCACTAACCACCTTGATCTTGAAGCGGTGATTTGGCTTGAGCAGTGGTTGCAAAGCTACACCGGCACGCTCATTTTGATCGCCCACGATCGTGATTTTCTCGATAATGTTGCCCAAGGCATTGTGCATATTGAGCATGCTCGGTTGCATCAATATAGCGGGGGCTACAGCGCGTTTGAGCGCCAGCGTGGTGAGCGTTTAGCCCAGCAGCAGGCCCTGCATGAGCGCCAGCAGCGTGAAATTGCGCATATGGAGTCCTTCATTACCCGTTTTCGCGCCAAAGCGACCAAAGCGCGGGCGGCACAAAGCCGTATTAAAGCCCTTGAGCGAATGGAGCGGGTGGCACCGGCGCATGTTGATTCACCGTTTTCATTTCAATTTCCTGCCGCACCGCGAGCGGGCAATCCGCTGCTGAGCTTGGAGTCAGTGAGCTTGGGCTATGCGCAAGCGCCAGTTTTGCGTGACGTGAACGCCGGGCTGGCGCCGGGTGATCGTGTCGGGTTGTTGGGTCGTAATGGGGCCGGTAAATCCACACTCGTTCGAGCCCTCTCAGGGGACTTAGCGCCCCTGAGTGGCGCGATTCAAACTGCCCGGCAACTGCGTGTGGGGTACTTTGCGCAGCATCAGCTCGAGCAGCTTGATACGCACGCCAGTGCGGTCGTGCACTTAGAGCGTCTGGGCGGTAATGCTGACCCACAGCAAATTCGTGATTTTTTGGGTGGGTTTAACTTTCACGGCGACCAAGCCTTGGCGCCGGTAGCGCCGTTTTCAGGCGGCGAGAAGGCTCGCTTGGTGCTGGCGATGCTGGTTTGGCAGCGGCCTAATTTATTACTGCTCGATGAACCGACTAACCATTTAGATTTAGAAATGCGGCACGCTTTGAATGTGGCGCTGCAGGGTTTTGAAGGCGCCGTGGTGGTGGTTTCGCATGATCGCTATTTACTCGAGACCACGGTGGCGGACTATTGGTTGATTAATCACGGTCGTGTTGATGCCTTTGATGGGGATCTCGATGATTATCGGCGCTGGCTGGCTCGAGATCAGCGCGCGGATGACAGCACGAGCGAAAGCCCGGCGAACCGACCCAACAACCGGGCAGAGCGGCGGGCCCAGCGGCAAGCAACGGCGCAGGCCAAAGCGCAGCTCAGGCCGCTAAAAAAACGCGTGGAAACGGCGGTGGGCCGTCTTGAAAAAGCTGACATCGCGCTGCAAGCCCTAGATACCCAGCTCGCCAACCCCAGTGTCTATGGCGATGACCAGCGTGAAGCGCTGGAGGATCTATTGCGCGAGCAAGCCCGATTGCAGCGCGAACGCGAAGCCGCCGAGGCTGAGTGGATGCAGGCGGAACAGGCGCTTGAGTCGGCTCAGTCCACGGCTTAGTCGGTTGTCCCTCGATGACAGCCTGAGTATGCTTTTAGCCATAAAGATTTAACTAACCAAGTGGGGTTTAGACCATGTCCAAACAACGAGCATTGATCAGTTTAGTCGGTGCCGCCTCGGTACTTGCTGTCGCCGCTGCGGCCCAGGCTGAGCCGTTGCGCGTTGGCGCGCTTATGCCAATGACTGGCGATTTACAGGCGTATGGGCAGAGCTCACGCAACGGCGTGGAGCTGGCCATTGCTGAGATTAACGCCGCCGGTGGCGTTATGGGTGAATCCGTCGTGTTAGAAGTCTCCGATACCCAAACCGAGCCGCAGGCCGGCGTGGATGCCGCCCAGCGCTTGGTGTCGGTGCAAAATGTCTCTGCCATTGTCGGTGCGCTATCCAGTGGTGTGACAATCCCGGTGGCTAGCAGTGTGTCCTCGGTTGAGGGTGTGCCGCAGATATCCAATGCATCCACCTCGCCGGTGATGACCGATCTGGATGACAACGACTTTTTGTTTCGGACCACGCCATCGGATGCGTATCAGGGTGTTGCTTTAGCTTCGGTTGCCCGCGAGGAAGGCGTCGAGAGTGCGGCAATTTTGTACATTAACAACGACTACGGTGAAGGCTTGGCGAATGCGTTTGCCGATGCGTTTGAGCGTGCCGGTGGCGAAGTGGTCGGCAGTGCTGGCTACGAGCCTGGGTTGGCGTCTTACCGAGGGGATTTGAGCGCGGTGTCTGATGGCAGCGCACCGCTGTTGTTAATCGGTTACCCCGAGAACGGTCAGACCATTCTGCGCCAAGCGCTAGAGGGCGGTTATTTCAGTGAGTTTATGTTTACCGATGGAATGAAGTCGCCGCAGATTGTCGAAAACCTTGGCGCGCAGTATCTCAATGGTAGCTTTGGCACCGCGGCAGAAGCTCGCGATGACACGGATGCTGCCCAACACTTTAAAACGGCCTACCAAGGGGCGTATGGCGAGGTGCCACCGGTTCCTTACATCGACACCGCTTATGATGCGGTCTATAGCGTGGCCCTGGCCGCTGCCGCGGGCGAGAGTGTGGATCCGGTATCGATTCGCGATCATTTGCGCGCCATCAATGACCCCGATGGCGAGGTCGTTGGCCCAGGTGAGTTTGCCAAGGCGGTTGAGTTACTCGAAGCCGGTCAAACGATTAACTATGAAGGCGCCTCGGGCAGCGTCGATTTTGATGCCAATGGTGATGTCGGTGGCACGTTTGCCGACTGGCAGATCCAGGAGGGTGACTACGTCACGCGGCGGATTTTTGTGCCGCAGCTCTAAGTGAGCCAAGCGGGAGGTGCCCTTATCGGGCGATCTCGGGGCGCGCCCCGCGCACCCCAGTTGGCCTGAGCGGTGAGGTGCCTTTATCGGGCGATCTCGGGGCGCGCCCCGCGCACCGGTGAGCCCGATAAAGGCACCTCACCGCTTACCCTCCCCCGGCATGGGCGGGCGCGTTTCAGGCAACAACCCCTGCGGGCGACTAACCAAAATGATCTGCAGTAGCACGCCGATTAAAAAGACGCGAAACGCGCTCTCACTGCCAATGAGGGCGGTGGGTACAAGCCCGGCAAGCATCTCCGTGGACGACCAAATCAGCCACACCACTAAGGCACCCAGTACCGCGCCTTTGTTGTTGCCGCTGCCACCGGCAATGAGCATCACCCAGACCAAAAAAGTGCCATACAACGGACGAAACGCTTCGGGGCTAATAAATCCGACAAAATGGGCATAAAGCCCGCCGCCTAGCGCCATAATGCAGGCGCCAACCACAAAGGCTTGCAGCCGAAATTGGGCGACGTTCTTGCCCGATGCCGCGGTGGCCGCTTCGTTATCGCGAATGGCCCGTAATACCCGCCCCCAAGGTGAGCGGCGCGCTATTTCGACAAGAGTGTAGGTCAGCGCGACAAACCCCAGCACAATGAGCAAATACCCCAAGTTACCCACGCCAAACGGTTTGTCGATGCCTGGAATACCGCGTGTGCCGTTACTCAGCCAGCCTTCGTTTAAAAAGAACAGCCGAATAATTTCGGCAATACCAATTGTGGCAATCGCCAGATAATCGGTGCGCAAGCCCGCGGTAATGCGACCAACCACCCAGGCGATGGGCCAACACACCACCACAGCACCGACAAGCCCAAGCAAAAACGGCAATTCAAATCCGCCCAGCCAGTTCGCGGCCGGTTCGGTGGTAAGGATCGCGGTGGTATAGGCACCCACGGCAAAAAAGCCCGCCACGCCAATATTAAACTGCCCGGTCATGCCCCATTGCATGTTTAACCCCAGCACCATGATCGCGTAGATGCCGACCAAGTTGAGCAAAAAGATGGCGTAGGCGATCAGACCCGCGATTTCCATTAAGCGGCTCCCTTAATAATGCCCTGCGGCCGAAAAATAAGCGTGACCACCATAATGGCGAAGGCAACGGCCGGCTTATACGAGCCTGGGATAACGAGCGTGGATAGCTCCATGGCACAGCCAATGACCAAACCACCCAAAATTGCGCCGTAAGGCCGACCAATCCCGCCCAAAATGGTCGCGGCAAAGATGGGCAGCAACAGAGTCCACCCCATGACCGGATGTAAGCGGGTATCCATACCCAAAAAGACGCCAGCCGCCGCGGCAAGGGCGCCGCCAATGGCCCACGTCCACATGATGACGCGGTTGGCTGGGATGCCGGTGATGAGCGCTAAGTTCATATTATCGCTCATCGCGCGCATGGCCTTGCCCATACGGCTGCGGGTTAAAAACACATGCACCAGCACAACCAGCCCCGTTGCCGCGGCAAAAATTAGCAAATGATCGGGCTTGAGCACGAACGGCCCTAAGCGCCAGGGCATTTGTATACCGGTGGCATAGACTTGATTGCTGCTGCCCCAAATCATTTGAATCAGTGAGCGCAGGATAAGCGCGGTGGCAAATGATGAAATGAGCAAAATCACGGGCTGGACCCGGCGAATGCGTCGATACACCACTTGGTCAATACCCACGGCTAGCGCAGCCGTGAGCACCATCGCGACCGGCAAGGCCACGAGAACCGGTAAGTTAAAAATTGTCACAACAGCCAGCGCAAAATACGCGCCCACGGCCATTAAGTCGCCGTGCGCAAAATGGGCAAAGCGCAGGACACCAAAAATCATGGTCGCCCCGATGGCACCAAGCGCCAGAATGCTGCCGAGTAAAATGCCATTAATGAGCAGTTGGATGAATTCAACCATGGGTTTATCCGCCTAAAAACATCGCGGCAACCTCTGGGTTGGCCAACAATGCTGGACCGGTGTCGTGGTAGCGGTTTTCTCCGGTGGCAAGGACATAACCGCGATCGGCAATCGCCAAGGCTTGGCGCGCGTTTTGCTCGACCATCAGCACACCGATGCCCAGATGATTAATGTCTTGGATGCGCTCAAAGGTCTCGTCGATTAACCGAGGCGACAATCCAGCCGTGGGCTCATCGAGCATAAGCAATTGCGGATCAATCATGAGCGCCCGACCCATGGCTACCATTTGACGCTCACCCCCTGACATCACCCCAGCGGGCTGACGACGGCGCTCTTTGAGCCGTGGGAAAATCGAAAAGACTTTATCTAAACGCGCAGTCATGTCGCCGGGCACCGAATAGGCACCCAACTCCAGATTTTCGAGCACGGTGAGTGAGGCAAAGACGTTGGCTTCTTGCGGGACATAGGCAATACCGCGGCCGACCATGCGCTCAGGCGGCTCGCGGGTAATGTCACTGCCTTGGTAGTAGACATGGCCTTGGCGAATGGGAACCAGCCCAAAAATGGCCTTCATTGCGGTGGATTTGCCCGCACCGTTTGGGCCCACGATGACAACAATATCTTGGCTTTCAACGTGCAAATGCGTACCGCGTAAAATATCCACGCCACCGTAGCCTGCGTATAAATCTTGCGCCTCAAGCAGTGCCATTCGACTGCCCTCCCGCCTGGCCGCTGACGCCAGTGCCTAAATACGCTTCGCGCACCTCGGCGTTATCGCGCAGGCTGGCCATGTCGCCAGAGGCAATGAGTGCGCCATTAGCCATCACCATCACTGGATCACAAAGCCGCGCAATTAAATCCATATCGTGTTCAATCACACAAAAGGTATAGCCACGCTCTTGGTGGAGGCGCTCGATGGCCTCAGCCAGTTTTCCCAGTAGCGTGCGATTCACCCCGGCACCGGGCTCGTCGAGTAGGACGGCTTTGGCATCGGTCATCATGGTGCGGCCAAGGTCGAGGAGCTTTTTTTGCCCACCTGAGAGATTGCCCGCGAGTTCATCGCGCAAGTGACCAATCTCCAGAAAATCGAGCACCTCATCGGCTTGTTCAAGAATCGCCCGATCTTCTCGCACTACGCGCCACCAAGTAAGCCAGCTGCGCAGCAGATACTCACCGGATTGTTGGGCCGGCACGATCATTAAGTTCTCACGCACGGTCATACGCGAGAATTCATGCGGAATTTGAAAGGTACGCACTAAGCCTTTGTGAAAGCGCTCATGTGGGGCTAGGTCGGTAATGTCCTCACCCTGCAGGCGCACCCGGCCTTGGTCGGGGGCGAGATTACCGGCAATCATGTTAAACAGCGTGGTTTTACCGGCCCCATTGGGACCAATCAGGCCGGTAATGCTGCCTTCGGCCACCGTAAAAGAAACCGCTTGCACCGCTTGCAGACCACCAAAGGCCCGCGAGATCCGGTCGATTTCAATCACCGTGCTGCCTCCGCTTGGCGATATTATTCGTGCACGTGGCCGTGCTCGATTTCCTCGTCTGATGCCTCGCGCACTTCAGAGACCTTAACTTTAAAGTTTAAAGTCTGGCCGGCGAGCGGATGGTTGGCATCGACGGTAATGCTATCGCCGCTGACCGCCGCAACCGTCACGACTTGGGTGCCGGACTGTGTTTGTGCCTGAAAGCGCATCCCGGCCTCGACATTATCGACACCCTCAAACATGCTCAGCGGCACGTCTTGTTGAAGGCGGTCATCGCGCTCGCCATAGGCTTCTTCAGGCGGGATGTTGACATCAATATCTTCGCCCGCCGC
>CAJXMZ010000020.1 GCA_913056315.1 uncultured Ectothiorhodospiraceae bacterium | reverse complement strand
GATTTTCGAGCGCGCCAGCCAAAACCCCAAACGCGTGGTCTACGGCGATGGCGAGGACGAGCGCATCCTGCAAGCCGTGCAGTTGGTCATTGATGACAACCTGGCAAAACCGATTTTGATTGGCCGCCGCCGCGTGGTTGAAATGCGTATCGAGCGCTTGGGGTTACGCTTGGATTTAGATAACGACCTGGAGCTGGTTGACCCTGAAAACGATACCCGCTTTAAAGAATACTGGCAGCTCTACCACGCCATTATGGAGCGTCGCGGCATCACGCCTGATCGGGCGCGGCAAATTGTGCGCACCCGCAACACCGTAATTGCTGCACTGATGGTGCGCCGTGGCGAGGCGGATGCCCTGCTCACCGGCGCGGTAGGCAAGTACCACCGGCAATTGGATTACGTTAACGAGGTATTAGGACGACGGGTTGGCGTGCGCAACCTCGCCGCCATGAACGCCATTATTTCACCCAAAGGCACGCTATTTTTGTGTGACACCTACGTTAACCAAAACCCCAATGCCCATCAGATCGCGGAAATGACCATCCTGGCTGCCGATGAAATTCGCCGCTTTGGCATGCAGCCCAAAGTCGCGCTGCTTTCGCACAGCAACTTTGGCACCTCGGATGAGGGCGAAGCGCGGAAAATGCGCGAGGCCTTGGAGCTGATTAAGGATCGCGACCCAGCGCTCGAGGTAGAGGGCGAAATGCACGGCGATGCCGCCCTCAACGAAGAGATCCGTCGGCGCATCTTTCCGAATTCGCAGCTTGAAGGCCAGGCCAACTTGCTCATTATGCCAACGCTTGATGCGGCCAATATTGCCTTTAACCTGCTCAAGACCGTCACCGACGCGGTATCGATTGGCCCCATCACCTTAGGTATGTCGCGGCCGGCGCACATCCTCACCCCATCGGTGACTGTCCGCGGCGTCGTTAACCTCACCGCGCTATCAAGCGTTGAGGCGGCCATGGTCGAAGACAACAATCAGGAGAGCTAACCATGACCGAGGCGATTCGCATTCACGACTTTGGTGGCCCCGAGGCCATGCAAATTGAGTCGGTGACAACCGGTGAACCCGGCGCAGGTGAAGTTAAACTAGCGCAAACGCATATCGGCATTAACTACATTGATGTCTATTTTCGCGAGGGCGTGTATCGCCCCGCGGAGATGCCTTTTACCCCGGGGGTTGAGGCCGCTGGTGAAATTATCGCCGTCGGCGACAACGTCTCTGGCTTTAGTGTAGGTCAACGCGTGGCTTACGCCGCGCGACCACCTGGCGCCTACACCAGTGAGCGAATTATCGCCGCCGATAGTGTTGTCGCGCTGCCCGATGGCGTTAGCAACGAACAAGCAGCAGCGATGATGCTCAAGGGCATGACTGCCCATATGCTGCTCACTCGCGTCTATGCGGTAAAGCCGGGCGATACCCTTCTGATTCATGCCGCTGCCGGCGGTGTTGGATTGATCGTTTGCCAATGGGCACGCCAACTGGGCGCAACGGTCATTGGCACGGTGGGCAGCCCAGAAAAAGCCGAGCTCGCTCGCGCCCATGGATGCCACTACCCCATTCTCTATCGCGAGGAATCCTTGGTTGAGCGCGTACGCGACATCACGCAAGGCCAGGGCGTTAACGTAGCCTATGATTCGGTGGGTGCGGATACGCTAAAAGCGTCGCTAGCGTGTCTAGCACGGCGCGGTATGCTGGTGAGCTTTGGCCAATCCTCGGGCAAGCCTCCCAGCATTGAAGTGGGTGAACTGGCCGTGAACGGATCGTTATTTCTTACCCGGCCAACCTTGTTTGACTACATTAGCGAGTCCAGCGAGCTACAAACAGCAGCGAGTGCATTATTTGAGGCCGTTAGCAGTGGCGCGGTGAGTATTCGCATCGGCGATCGCTGGCCACTAGCCCAAGCTGCACAGGCGCACCGTGCACTGGAAGCCCGACAGACCACTGGCTCGACCTTATTAACGGTTTAGTCAGGCGCTGCGCCCAGGGCAGGCTTGGCTTTGGGCGCATCAATCGGCGGTAAACTGTTGCTACTCGGATCCAGACCCAGCGCTCGCCGATAGGCTTGGCGGGCGTGCTCAGGTTCGTCTAAGCGTTCGTATAGCTCCGCGAGCAAGCGGGCGACCTCGGGGCGATCGCAGCGTGCCGCAGCGGCTTCTAAATAGCTTCGTGCCTGTCCCCAAAGCGCACAAGCAGCCGCTTGCCGAGCTGCAGCAAATAACAATGCGGCATCCTCGGGGCGTTGCTTTAACCATCGGCTGACTTGGTTATAAGCCTGCTGTGGGGGGTCGGTCATCAGTTCGCCATACACCGTGATCAGCTCGCTATCCCAGTGCGCATTGAGCCAACGCCGCACCATGCGCTCCGCGGTGTTGGCATGGCCGGCATTCATTAAGGCCCGGGCATAACAGGCTTGCAAGGCCGGCTCATGGCGGCGATTGCGCGGCAACTGACGCCACACCCGGGCAAGCGCATCAGCGGGCGGTGTCTCGCCCAACGCGCTCAGCGAGCGCGCCAGCGCCGGTTGCTCAACACTGACCAGTGCCGGCCCCGTGAGTACTTGCTGTTGGCGTAAATCCGGCAACAAAGCATCAAGCGATTCATGGTCATCCAGTGCTTCCAAGGTTTTAAGCGACAAGGCCAACACACGATAGTTATCGGACGCTTGATCACGCAGCGCCTCCAAACTAGCCTTCGCCTCAGGCCATTGCTGCGCTTCCACCTGAAGTTGGGCTTGGGCCAGTTCAATCGCAAGCTTTGCCCGCGGCTCCGCGCTAATGGCGGCAGCTAGTTGCTCATCGCGCCGTTGCCAATCCCCCCGGCGTTGCCCGGCGATTGCCGCGAGCAAGTGATAAAACAGGGGTTGTGCGACTGACCCACTCGCCCGGTCTAACCGCTTTTCAGCATGGGCATAACGGCCTTGGGCAATCTCAATCAGCCCATCCACTAACTCCTCGCGAGCCAGCCGTCCGCGGCGTTCGTTAAAGCGCTCATGCACTTGGCCGGGTAGTCGCCAAACGCGGCCCAACAACCGCAACAAAAGACTCATCAAAAACCAAACCAACAGCACACCGACGACCGCAACCATCAGGCTTGCCTGCAGCGTCCAATCGCCTAAGCGAATCATGACAAAGCCACCCTGGCGCTCAAACCAAAGCGCGATGGCAACACTGCCGACTAATAGCGCCAGCGTTAACAAAATCCGCCGCATCATCGCCCGTTTGCTCCGTCAATCACCGGGGTGAGTAGACTCGCGATATTGGGAGGGTCCACGCTGACCTCAGTGGCCTGCAGCGCCGCAATCTCGTCGCCCACGCGGACCACTGAATCGGCGGCCGAATCAAAGTACGCGCCCACCCATTGATCGATGCGTTCGAGCGCTTGTTGATAGGCCGCTGACTCACCGCGCAAAGCCGCCAAGCGGGCTGTTTCAACCTGCAGCATAAGATTTTGTTGCAGTAAGAACCGCGAACGCGAATCGGGCAATGGTTCGACCGCGCGCTCTTGGCTAATGGTGACTAACTCACCCAAGCCTTGCTGCAAGCGCTGCCATGCACGCGCCACCCGCGAGGGCTCATTCCGATCTGCAGCATTGGTTGATGACGCGCTTGCCTCAGCACGGTCTGGCACAGGCGCGATGCCCGCGGCCAAGGGCAGCGCATCAAGCGTATTGGCAATATTATCCAGGCGGCGATTAATCATGACCGGATCCACCGGATCGACCGCAAGCAGCCGGTTGGTCGCCGTGGCTAACGCCTCGCGGCGATCCACTGCCACACCACCCAAACCTGCCAATAAACGATCGGCCGCTTCAAGGGCCTCAAGCGCGCCGGCAATATCGTTATTAAAGCGCAAACGATGTTGTGCAATGCGTGCTAAATACGCAGCTTCCGCATCTTGCCAATCGGCCCGCTCAGCCTGCACTCGTCGGTACAACTGATCGACTCGGTCGGTTAAGTTACGCCGCGCCGCTTGGCTTTCTTCAACGCGATTTTGCATTTGCGCCAAGCTCTGCAATCGCGTTTCAAGGCGCTCATTGAGGTTGCTCACTCGACCACTCATTTCACCCAACCGGGTTTGTTGATTGGCCTGAAGTTCAGCCAACGCCGAGCGCTCAGCCAGTCCGGATTGGGCTGCTTGGAGTTGTTCAAGTTGCTGATAACCCCACCAACCTAACCCTCCACTGGCCAGTGCCAACACCAGCACAATAACCAGCGCGAGCCGGCCGGCAACGCTGCGCGCAGCCGGGGCTTGATCCGAGGTGTCGGGTTGCTCGGCAGAGGCCGACGAGCCGGCATGCGTGGAATCACTCGCTGCGCCGTCATCGCTAGACTGCGTAAGCGCCGATTCCTCGGTTGTGTCGGTATTTTTTGATTTATTGGTCATGTCTTTGCTTACTCCAGCGCATCGATAACCGCTCGCACAAGGGCTTGATCACTCGCCCCGGCGGCCACCACTGGGCTTGCGAATCCGGCCTCCATCGCCGCCTTAGCCACGCGTTGGCTCACGGTGACTAAGCGACTCCTATCTAACCACGCCAGCGTGCTGGCGTCAGCCATGCCGAGCAAGGCGCGCAACCCATCAACACTGGTCACCACGGTAATATCCAAGGCTTGGGCCTGCCAGTCAGCCGGAACATCCAGCCGATCGGCAGCGGGCAAACGGGCATAGACGGGCATATTAACCACGTCTACACCACGCTCGCGCAGGCAGTTTTGCAGTCGCCGCCGACCCCCACGCCCGGCCATCACCACCACGCGCTCATTGGCTTGCGGCTGAAAGTCTGGCTCAACCAACAAATCATCCGCGCCGCCTCCGTGGCTTGGGGCTATATCGACATCCAGCCCTGCCTGCACAGCCGCACGCGCGGTACCCGGGCCAACCGCGGCGATTCGACGCGGCGAAACGCGCGCTGCCTGCAATGCCGCCAGTCCGTGTGTTACGGCATTGGGGCTTGCCAACACTAACCAATCAACGCGCGGGGTCAGTGCGCTGTTCGGCGGGTTGAGACCGTGGATCGCCAAAGCCGGGCGATGCAACACGTTCGCGCCACACGCTTGCAGCGCATCGATTAAGCCTTTGGCCTGACCGCTCGGGCGGGTGACCAGGATTTGTTTCCCCGCTAACGAGGCGCTCAATGGGCCTGCGCCAAAATCGCCGCAGCGCCTTGGGCTAACAGCTCATCAGCAAGTTGCTGCCCCAGCGCAGGGCCCTGCGCTCGCGGACAGTGCCCCTGTGCGCGCAATACTTGGGTGCCATCGCGGCTGGCAACCAGCGCACGCAACCACAAGGCATCCTCGTTGAGAACCGCATAGGCAGCCAGTGGCACATGACAACTGCCCTCAAGGCGGGCATTGACCGCGCGCTCGGCGGCCACTCGATCATGCGTGTCCGGGTCATTCAGGCCGTGCAGCATGGCGATTAGCTCATCATTATCAGCCCGGCACTCAATACCCAAAGCACCTTGGCCCACCGCTGGCAGGCTTTCTTCTGGGCTCATCAGCGCAGTGATCCGATCGCCCATGTCTAATCGCATGAGCCCCGAGGCGGCTAAAATAATGGCATCAAATTCACCGGATTCTAGCTTGCTAAGCCGGGTTTGGACGTTGCCGCGGACTGACTCAACCACTAAATCGGGCCGCCGTGCCCGCAGCTGACATTCGCGGCGCAAACTGGCGGTGCCCACCCGCGCGCCAATGGGCAAATCGGCGACATTGTTGTAGTGCTGCGAGACAAACGCATCACACGGCTCGTCACGATTAAGGATCACCGGAAGTTGAAACGCCGCCGGCAGCGTGGCCGGCACATCTTTCATGGAGTGCACTGCTAAATCAGCGCGGTCTTCAAGCATGCCCTCCTCGAGGGCTTTAACAAATAACGCTTTGCCACCAACCGCCATTAACGGCCGGTCTGTCATTTCATCACCGCGCGTCGACATCCCCACCAGCTCGACCGACAGGCCCGGGTTTTGCGCGCGTAAACGCTCGGCTACATATTGCGCTTGCCACAATGCAAGCGGGCTACGGCGGGTTGCGATGCGAAGTTGATTAATTGGCATGCCCGCAACCATACCGTCTGCACGCCCAGCCGCAAACCGCTAGCCCGCGGTTGCCGCTTGTCGAAGCCAACGACGCACCGCTGGCAAACGCCGCCGACTCACCGGCAAGCGCTCCGAGCTGCCATCAATAAGCACATGTGGGCGGCCTTCTTCGTCACGCTCCAAACCCCGCAAAGCATCACGAGCAACTAGGGCGCTGCGATGAACGCGTAAAAAGCGCGGACCAAACTCTTGCTCAAGCCGACATAACGACTCTTCAATTAAATCCTCGCCCGTATCGTGCTCAACGGTGATGTACTTATGATCGGCGACAAAGTAGCGCACGTCATCCACCGGAATCAGACCCAAGCCCGCACGGCGGCGACACAAAATATGCCGACGTTTACCATCAACCCCCGGCGCAAGCAGCGCCGCCCGCTGTTCGATGGCCAATGGCCGGGCACGGTGTAGCGCAGCGCGTAAACGCTCGGGTTGAACATGTTCCAGGACATAATCCACGCCGCTTTGCTCAACATGAGGCACCAGCGGGTCGTCCAACGAGCAGGCCAATAATACGGCTGGGTCTGAGCCATCCTCGCTGAGCTCGGCGGCGCAGGCCAAATCGGCTTCACTGGCCACCCCAAGCACCACAACATCGGCCGGATCGCGAGCGTGGCGCTGCGCCGCGGCTTGCGGACTATCCAAAACCGCACTCACGGCACAGCCCTGACTGGTGGCGACTAGGCGGGCAAGGCGTTGGCGCAGATCAGCGCGGCGACAGGCAATAAGAATTTTCATGGCTTGACTCCCTGTTGGTTGGTTAAATCAGCATGCGCATGCCGCGGTCGGTGATTTCGCGAAACCGTTCACAAACAAGCAAAACCATGGGGCGTGAAGTTGAGCCTGATATACTCTGGCTTATGGTTTTAGCCGGGCAGGTAGGGCATGAGCAGTAAAGATCGCAAAGGCATGTGGACGGGGCGCTTTAGTGAAGCCACCGATGAGTTTGTCACCGCATTCACCGCCTCGGCGCACTATGATCAACGGCTGTATCGCCAAGACATTCGCGGCTCAATTGCGCATGCCCATATGCTTGCGGATTGCGGGGTAATTAGCAGGGCGGATGCCAAGGCCATTAAAACCGGGCTGGAAGCGATCGCCGCCGAAATTGAAGCCGGTGAATTTGTTTGGGACCCGGCGCTTGAAGATGTCCACATGAACATTGAGGCCCGCCTGACCGAACGGATTGGCGAGGCAGGCAAGCGCTTACACACCGCACGCTCACGCAATGACCAAATTGCTACCGATGTCCGCCTGTGGCTGCGTGAAGTGATTGATGAAATTATCGCGCTATTGCGCCGCTTTCAGACCGGGCTGGTGGACTTGGCTGAGCGCGAGGCCGACACGGTCATGCCAGGGTTTACCCACCTGCAGGTCGCTCAGCCAGTGAGCTTTGGCCACCACATGCTGGCTTGGTATGAAATGCTCGTCCGCGACGAACAACGGCTTGCCGATATGCGCTTGCGGGTTAACCAAATGCCGCTTGGTTCAGCCGCCTTGGCGGGCACCACATTTGCCATTGACCGGGCACAAACGTGTGCCGAGCTTGGCTTTGAAGCACCCACCCGTAATTCGCTCGACGCCGTTTCCGATCGGGATTTTGCGATTGAGTTTGTCTCAGCCGCTGCGCTGAGCATGACGCACTTATCCCGCATGGCCGAAGAGCTAGTGCTGTGGACTTCAACCCTAACCGGCTTTATCGATTTACCCGATCGTTTTTGCACCGGCAGCTCAATCATGCCGCAAAAGAAAAACCCCGATGTCGCCGAATTGGTGCGCGGCAAAACCGCCCGCGTGCATGGCGCGCTGCACACCTTGCTCACGCTAATGAAAGGCCAGCCCCTGGCCTATAACCGGGACAATCAAGAAGACAAAGAACCCTTGTTTGACGCCGCTGATGCCCTGCGCGATAGCTTGCGGGCGTTTGCCGATATGATTCCGGCGCTAACGGTAAATCGCGAGCGCACCTATGCCGCCGCCCGCGAGGGTTTTGCGACCGCGACGGATTTAGCCGACTACCTAGTGCGCCGAGGCGTCGCCTTTCGCGATGCCCACGAGATTGTGGGTCAAGCCGTGGCCTTTGGTGTTGCCCAAGGCCGAGATCTAGCGGCGATGAGCCTAGCCGAGCTGCAAGCATTCTCAGCCCACATCGAAGCCGATGTATTTGAAGTGCTCACATTAGAGGGCTCGATTGCCGCCCGCGATCACTTCGGCGGCACCGCGCCCAACCAAGTCCGCGCCCAAGTCACCGCGGCACGCGAACGCCTCAAAGCCGGTTAAAGCGCCAGCACACGAGTTAGCCACGCGCCAATGGCTTGCACCTCTTCTAAACAGACTTGGTGCTCCATCGGGTATTCATGCCAGTCAACCGTGTAACCCAGCGTTTGCAGCGCATCGCGCGAGGCAATACCTAAATCAAAGCCCAAAACGCCATCATATTGGCCGTGCGCTAAAAAAATGGGCGTCTCGCGGTTGGCCGGTGCGCCCGCCTCGGCGACGCGGTCTTTAACCGGTAAATAGGTTGATAGCCCCATCACCCCGGCAAGCCGGCTGGGGTAGCGCAACCCGGTATGCAGCGCCACCGCACCGCCTTGCGAAAACCCGGCTAAAACAATTCGATCAGCCGCCACCCCACGCTCTATTTCACGCGCAATTAATGCCCCGATCCAGCCCGCGGCACGATCCAGCCCCGCCGCATCTTGCGGCGTTCCCGCGGTCAGGCCATAGACGTCATACCACGCCGGCATCGACACGCCCGCGTTTAACGTCACCGGCTGGGCTGGGGCATGCGGAAACACAAAGCGCACGGGCGCCTGATCAGGCAAACCAAGCTGCGGCACGATGGGCTCAAAGTCATGGCCACTGGCCCCCAAACCGTGCATCCAAATAACGCTTGCCGTTGCAGCGGGCGCACCGGTTTCGATTACCTCAAGCAAGTCTTCAGCCATTGTGTTGTCCTATGTTGTTTGAGCGGGTGTAACCTGCGCGCAGCCTACCGCAGTCTATCGGGGCCGAAAACGTTGGCCACAGCCGGTATACTATGGGGACTATAGAGTTTTATGGCCAAGCGGAGGCCACCATGACCACAGGCGCACGCGCCACACGTTGGCTATTCATTGGATTGTTATTGCTGCTAAGCGGCTGTGGCGTCAAAGGTGATTTGTTTATGCCCGACACCGACGCAGCAACCCCCAGCGAGACGGCCGAGCCATGAGTTTTACTCGTGACAATGGCCGGCTCTTTGCCGAGGGCTGCGCGGTGAGTGATTTGGCTGAGCGCTTTGGCACCCCGTTATATGTCTATTCGCGCGCGCAGATTGAAGCGGCGTGGCGTGCCTATGATGCGGCGTTTGCCCAGCACGAGCATTTAATTTGCTATGCAGTCAAAGCCAACGGCAACTTGGCTATTCTTGAGCTGCTCGCGCGCTTAGGCAGTGGCTTTGATATTGTCTCAGGCGGTGAACTCGCCCGCGTGCTCGCCGCCGGCGGTGATCCGCAACGGGTTGTCTTCTCGGGCGTCGGCAAGCGCGAAGCCGAAATTGAACAAGCGCTCGATGCCGGCATTTTGGCCTTTAATATTGAATCCGAGGCCGAACTCGAACGCCTAAACACCGTGGCACTGCGCCGGGGCCAGCAAGCGCCGATATCGCTGCGGGTAAACCCCGATGTCGATGCGCGCACCCATCCGTATATTTCAACCGGTCTGAAGGACAACAAATTCGGCATTGATATTCACCGCGCCGAAGCGGTTTATCACCAGGCCGCCGCCCTGCCAGGCATACAGGTGACGGGGTTAGATTTTCATATCGGCTCGCAGCTCACCGAGCTTGAGCCCTTAGTCGATGCGCTATCGCGCAGCTTAGCCCTGGTCGATCGTCTTGAAGCCGCCGGCATTACGCTGGCGCATTTGGACATTGGCGGTGGGCTGGGTATTCGCTATGACGATGAGCAGCCCCCCTCGCCAGCCGCCTTGGCTCAGGCGCTAGAGCCGCTGCTAGCCGGGCGAGCGCAGCGACTGCTCATGGAGCCTGGTCGCGCGATTGTCGGCGAAGCCGGTTTGCTCATCACCCAGGTGGAATACCTAAAGCCCGGGCACCGTGATTTCGCCATTGTCGATGCAGCAATGACGGAGTTACTGCGTCCGGCGTTGTACGACGCTTGGCAAAATATTGAGGTGGTGGACCCGTTTGCTGCCAAAGCGCATCACTACGACGTGGTCGGCCCGGTTTGTGAAACCGCCGATGTGTTGGGTCGCGAGCGTCTATTGGCGCTGGCTGCGGATTCGTTACTCGCGGTATTTGGTGCTGGCGCCTATGGGTTTTCGATGGCATCGCAATACAACGCGCGTCCCCGGCCGGCGGAAATACTCATTGACGGGACTCAAGCCCATGTCATTCGCGAGCGCGAAACACTGAGTGACTTATGGCGTGGCGAGCATTTGTTGGGGGCACAATGAGCGTCGCGTTTGTCAAAATGCAGGGGCTGGGCAATGACTTCGTGGTCTTTGATGGCGTGCGCCAAAGCATCACGCTAACCGCTGAGCGTGTGCGCTTCATTGCCGATCGCCGCCAAGGCGTTGGTTGCGATCAAGTTTTGCTAATAGAACCAAGCGATCACGCCGATGCTGACTTTAGTTATCGTATTTGGAATGCCGATGGCACCGAAGTCGAGCATTGCGGCAACGGCGTGCGCTGTGTTGGCCGATTTTTGCATGATCAAGGCTTAACCGAGCAAGCCACCATTACGTTGGCCACCCAAGCCGGACTGACCCGCGTCACACCCCTCGCCAGTGGCGATGTGCAAGTTGATATGGGCCCGCCTGTTTTAACGCCAAGCGAAATTCCTTTTCGTGCCCCCGCCCAAGCGCCGCTTTATGACCTCACTATTGACGGTAACGACTATCCGATCGGCGCGGTGTCCATGGGCAATCCCCATGCGGTGTTGCGAGTGGATGCGCTCACGCAAATCCCCGTCGAGCGCTTAGGCGCAGCCATCGAAGCCCATCCCGACTTTCCCAACCGGGTGAATGCCGGGTTTATGCAAATCGTTGATCGACAACATATTGGCTTGCGGGTTTTTGAGCGTGGCGTTGGCGAAACACCGGCCTGTGGCACCGGCGCCTGCGCGGCGGTGGTGTGCGGTATTATTAACGGCTGGTTAGACGCCCGCGTGGTGGTTGCGCTAACCGGTGGCGAGCTGGTGATACACTGGGACGGTGCGAACGAATCGGTGTGGATGACCGGTCCGGCAACCACAGTCTTCGACGGCAGGCTAGCGGCAGGGGCAGCATGAGCAGGCAAACATCAAAATCCGCGGCCAGTGCGGCCACGCTCAACGAGGCACAGGTGCTCGATTATCTGCGCGAACACCCGGATTTACTTCAGCGTCACCGCGATGTGCTCGCACTCATTGATATTCCGCATGACGCCGGCGAGGGCACGACTTCGCTTATTGAGTATCAGGTTTCGATTTTGCGCGAAGAATCGCGCGAGCTCGCACAGCGGCTTGAACACTTGCTTTATATTGCCCGCGATAACGACCGCCTGGCCGAGCAACTCCACCGTTTTACTCTAGAGCTGCTCGCAGCCGATGATTTAGACGCGGTTTTGGTCGCCTTACGCGATGGGCTGCGGCAAGACTTTCGCGCCGATGTGGTGCAAATCGTTTTAATTGGTAACGAGCTCGCCAGTGAAGGCGTGCCGGTGGTAAGCGCCGATGACGCCGCCGCGACCGAGCTGGAGCGTTACTTCCCTGGCGACACCCCCGTGCTGGGTGCGCTCGATCCAGCGCAACTCACCCTAGTATTTGGCGAGCAGGCTGACGGCCTGGCCTCGGCAGCCGTCATTCCGATGGACGAACCCCCCCTACGGGGTTTTATCGCCATTGGCAGTCGCGATCCTGAGCGCTACAACGACGAGCAAGGCACGATATTTCTCAGCCAGCTGGGCGCTTTGGTCGCTCGGGTTTTGCGCCGAGCCATGCCAGGAGCGCCTGATTGAGCGCATCAGCGCTTGAAGACCCACTGCAACGCTACCTAGCGCATCTGCGCGACGAACGTCGGCTTGCAGCATTAACGCGTGCCCATTACGCCCGCGACTTAAATGCCTTCGCCACTTACCTTGCTGCCGATGGCGTTAGCGTGTGGTCGGCTGTCGATAGCCAGCATATCCGCCAGTATATGGCCCGCGAACATCGTCGTGGCTTAGGGTCGCGCTCGCTACAAAGGCTACTGTCATCCATTCGCGGGCTGTATCGCTATTTACAACGCGAGAACTTGGCACAGCGCGATCCGACAGCCGATTTAAGCGCGCCGCGGCCACATCAACGCCTGCCACGAACGCTTGATGTCGACACCACCGCACGGCTTTTAGACGCCCCCGCGGCAACGTCTGACCCGGCTGATCCGCTTGCAGTGCGCGACCGCGCCCTGTTTGAGTTGGTTTACAGCGCAGGCTTGCGGCTGGCGGAGGTCGCCGCACTGAATGCCCAAGCCGTCGCCGGTGACCCCGACACCCTGCGCGTTGTAGGTAAAGGTGCAAAAACGCGTGTTGTGCCCATTGGCCGCGCCGCGCGCGAAGCGTTAATCACTTGGCGCGATCAGCGATCAGCCATGGCCCAAGCCGATGAGCCCGCGTTATTTGTAAGCCAGCGCGGCAAGCGCTTATCGCACCGGGCCATTCAAATGCGCTTACAAGGGCTGGCCCGCGAGCGCGGATTGGATCAGCCGGTTAACCCGCATATGCTCCGGCATGCCTTTGCCACGCATTTATTAGAATCCAGCGGCGATTTACGCGCCGTTCAAGAATTACTCGGGCATGCCGACATTAGCACCACGCAAATCTATGCCCATCTGGATTTTCAGCACCTGGCTGAGGTCTACGACAAAGCGCATCCGCGCGCCCGACGCAAATAAGCGCAAGCCCTTGCGGCTGCGTTAGACTAACAAGTGATACGACGCATGGAGAGTGACTGTGCAGCAATTTGAGGGCACCACCATTTTGGCTGTTCGCCGGCATGGCCAAGTCGCTATCGGCGGCGATGGCCAAGTAACGCTGGGTGATACGGTAATGAAGGGCAATGCGCGCAAAGTCCGCCGGCTCTTTCATGATCAGGTCCTCGCCGGGTTCGCCGGCGGTACCGCGGATGCGTTTACTTTGTTTGAACGCTTTGAAGGCCAGCTTGAGCGCTACCGCGGCCAACTCACCCGCGCCGCGGTGGAAATGGCCAAAGATTGGCGCTCAGACCGCGCGCTGCGCCGGCTCGAAGCCCTGTTAATGGTGGCCGACCAAGACAGCCTGTTAATGATTTCGGGCAACGGCGATGTCGTCGAGCCCGAGCGTGACCTCATGGCCATTGGTTCCGGCTCAGGCTTTGCCCAAGCCGCCGCGCAAGCGCTGGTTAGCGAGACTGATTTGCCTGCCGCGCAAGTCGTCGAACGGGCTTTGGGCATTGCCGCGGATATTTGTATCTACACCAACCACACCCTGACCATTGAAACGCTTGGAAAAGAGACAGCCTGATGAGCGAAATGACCCCCCGCGAAATCGTCCAAGCACTGGATAAACACATTATTGGCCAAGGCGACGCCAAGCGCGCTGTCGCCAACGCCTTGCGCAATCGCTGGCGGCGGCTGCAAGTCGCGCCTGAGTTGCGGCCAGAAATCACACCCAAAAATATTTTAATGATTGGCCCCACCGGTGTGGGCAAAACCGAAATTGCCCGCCGGCTCGCACGGCTTGCCAATGCGCCGTTCATTAAAATTGAGGCGACAAAATTTACCGAAGTCGGCTATGTCGGTCGCGATGTCGAATCAGTGATTCGCGACCTCACAGACAATGCCATGAAGCTGGTTCGCGAGCAGGCTATGGCTCGGCAAGCCAGTCGCGCTGATGATGCAGCTGAAGATCGCATTCTCGATGCCCTGCTACCACAAGCCAGCGGTGGCTCAGTAGACGATAGCCTTGAGAGCACGCGGCAAAAAATGCGCAAAAAGCTGCGCGAGGGCGAACTGGATGAGCGCGAAATTGATATCGAAGTGCGTGGCCAACAACCGGGCATGGACATTATGACCCCACCGGGGATGGAGCAACTGACTAACCAGTTGCAGGGCATGTTCCAAAACCTTGGCGGGCAAAAAAACGAACGCCAGCGCCTGCGAATTGCCGATGCCTGGCGGGTGCTGCGCGATGAAGAAGCCGCCAAGCTGGTTAACGACGAAGAAATCAAACAACAAGCCATCGAGCGTGTTGAGCAAAGCGGTATTGTCTTTATTGATGAAATCGACAAAGTGGCTCGCCGCGCCGAGCAAGGCAGCGGCGGCGATATTTCACGCGAAGGTGTACAACGCGACCTGCTGCCCTTGGTTGAAGGCAGCACGGTTTCAACCCGGCATGGCATGGTCAATACCGACC
This sequence comes from uncultured Ectothiorhodospiraceae bacterium, assembly GCA_913056315.1. Classification (GTDB taxonomy): domain Bacteria; phylum Pseudomonadota; class Gammaproteobacteria; order Nitrococcales; family Nitrococcaceae; genus Spiribacter. The sequence continues at coordinate 7,707 of CAJXMZ010000020.1, read as the reverse complement.
ACATTTTATTTATCGCCTCGGGAGCGTTTCATTTATCTAAGCCCTCGGATCTTATCCCCGAGCTGCAGGGCCGGCTGCCCATTCGGGTTGAGCTTGATTCACTGGGCGTGGCTGATTTTGTCAGCATCCTCACCGAGCCCGACGCCTCGTTGGTCCATCAGTATCAATCGCTACTCGCCACCGAGGGCGTCACACTGACATTTACCGATGATGGCGTTGCTCGCATTGCCGAAGTGGCCTGGGCGGTGAACGAGCGCACCGAAAACATCGGCGCGCGGCGCCTCCATACGGTGATGGAGCGCTTGCTCGAGGCGATTTCCTACACCGCGCCTGATCACACGGGTGAACCGGTGAGCATTGATGCGGCGTATGTCGACGCCCAGCTATCGGATTTGGCCGATAACGAAGACCTCAGTCGCTATATTTTATGAGCCCCTCATGAAGCGACCTGAACGAACGCAAAGCGGCCGCGTGCCCACTGATATTCGCCTGCAGCGCAGTTCGGGTATTTTAACGTTGGTCTTTGATGATGAGCAGCAATTTGCACTGAGCGCCGAGTATTTACGGGTGTATTCGCCCTCGGCAGAAGTGCGCGGTCATGGGCCCGGACAAGCGATTTTGCAGGTCGGTAAAACCGACGTGGGCATGACCCAAATCGAAGCGGTCGGCAACTATGCGATACGGATTCACTTTGACGATGGCCACAATACCGGGCTTTACTCATGGGACCTACTCTACGACCTGGGTAGCAACCAAGCTGAATACTGGCAGCAATACCTTGATGCATTAGCCCAGGCTGGCTATACGCGTGATGGAGGCACAGGCTAATGGCAACTTCCTCAAAGCAAGACGATGAACAAGCCGACTTTGGTTACGAGCGCGTCCCGGCCAATGAAAAAGTCCACCGTGTCGGCGCGGTGTTTAGCTCGGTAGCCAGTCGTTATGACCTAATGAACGATGTCATGTCGGCCGGGCTGCATCGGTTGTGGAAACAACAAGCGCTGCGCCTAATTGCCGCGCGCCCCGGCCAACAAGTACTGGATTTAGCGGCGGGCACCGGTGATTTAAGCCTTGGCCTGGCGCATGCGGTTGGCCCCAGCGGTCATGTGGTCGTTTCGGATATTAACCGACCAATGCTTGAGCAAGGCCGCGATCGCTTGCTCAACGAAGGCCTGGCCAGTGGGCTCGACTACGTTATTGCCGACGCCGAACAGCTGCCCTTTCCGGCGCGCAGCTTTGATCGCATTAGCATTGGGTTTGGGCTGCGCAACGTCACCCGCATTCCGCGCGCGCTGCGTGCCATGCGTGAAGCGCTTCGGCCCGGTGGACGCGTGGTTATTCTCGAGTTTTCATCAGTGTATCTTGCGCCGCTCAAACCGCTCTATGACTTGTATTCCTTTCGGCTTTTGCCGCTAATGGGCAAGTTCATCGCCCAAGATGCCGATAGCTATCAGTATTTGGCCGAGTCCATTCGCATGCATCCGGATCAACCAACGCTTGAGTCAATGATGATTGAGGCGGGTTTTGAGGACTGCGGCTATATCAACCTAAGCGGAGGCATCGTTGCGATGCACTACGGCCATGTCTACTGAAACACTGCTGCTCACCCCCATTGAGCAACTGATTAACCGGGTGTTGTTGCTCGATCCGGCCTCATCAGACCGGCTCGAAGCACTCAATGGCCGCGATTTGGGCCTAAAACTCACCGACCCAGAGCGGGCTTTGCGCGTCATTTTTGATAGCGAAGGCTTAACACTCATTGGTGATGACACCGACATGAGCGATTGCGATGTCATTTTAGAAGCCTCGCTCGGCGGTTTAACCGGCCTGGTGTTATCCCGAGGCAAACGCAGCCGAGATGTCTCTTTTCGTGGCGATGTCGGCATGATCCAAGAAGTTAGAGCGGTTTTTGCCGATCTTAACGTCGATATCGAATCGCACTTAGCGCGCTTTTTGGGCCCCGACTGGGCCAGCCGTGTGATGAACAGCGCACAAGCTGGACGCGATTGGAGTGCACGCACCGGTCGTACACTCATGGCCAACGCCGGCGAGCTAGCGACTGAGGAACGGCGCTGGTTGCTCGGCAGCAACGAGACCCACGCGTTCGTAAGCGATGTGGACGAAGTGCGCGAGCGAGTGGATCGCCTCGAGGCACGGCTAAAGCGCTTAGAGCGCACGGAGTCAGGGTTATGATCATTAGCCCCCGGCTGGTGCTGCGGCTGATCCAAATGAATATCGTGCTGCTTCGCCACGGCCTTGATGATGTGCTGTTTGCCACGCGCTGGTTTCGGCCGTTTCGGTTTTTGCGCTTTTTTATGCCGTGGCGCTGGTTTCGGCGCCACAGCCGCCCGCGCGCTGAACGCATACGCCTTGCCCTGGAAGACTTGGGCCCAATTTTTGTTAAGTTTGGGCAAATTATTTCCACTCGGCGCGATTTATTACCCAGCGACATCGCCGCTGAACTGGCGCGACTCCAAGACCAGGTCCCGCCTTTCCCCGGGCATGAAGCCCGCGCGATTATCGAAGAAGAACAACAACAGCCCATTGATGCGACCTTCGCTGTATTCGACACCGAGCCCATGGCCTCGGCATCCATTGCGCAGGTCCATGCCGCGCGCTTGCACGATGGCCAAGAAGTCATCGTTAAAGTGGTTCGGCCCGGCATAGAGCAGGCCATTGAACGTGACTTGCGGGTGCTCTACACCTTTGCCCGGTTAGCCCAGCGCTATTGGAGCGAAGGCCACCGCCTGCGCCCGGTGGAGGTGATTCAAGAATTTGATATCACCTTGCACGATGAGCTCGATTTAATGCGCGAGGCTGCCAACGCGTCGCAACTCAAGCGCAATTTCCAAGACTCTGATTTGCTCTACGTCCCGGAAGTCCACTGGTGGGCGACTCACCGCCGGGTCATGGTCATGGAGCGAATTTATGGCGTGCAAGTCAGCGATGTCCAAGCGCTCCACGACGCCGGCGTTGATATGAAAGCATTAGCTGAGCGCGGCACCGAAATCTTCTTTACCCAAGTCTTTCGCGATAGCTTTTTTCACGCTGACATGCACCCCGGCAATATTTTTGTCGACATTCGCAACCCCGCTGACCCGCGCTATGTCGCCGTTGACTTTGGCATCATGGGATCCCTCAGCCCCGTCGACCATCGCTATTTAGCCGATAACTTTTTAGCGTTTTTTAACCGTGATTATCGCCGGGTTGCCGAGCTGCATGTTGAATCGGGTTGGGTACCGGCGGATACCCGAGTGGATGAGTTTGAAGGCGCGATGCGAACCGTCTGTGAGCCCATCTTTGAGCGTCCCTTGGGTGAAATTTCACTGGGGGCTTTGTTAATGCGGCTATTTCAAACCGGCCGGCGATTTAATATGGAAATCCAGCCGCAATTGGTGTTGCTGCAAAAAACTTTGCTCGCCATTGAAGGCCTGGGGCGCCAGCTCTACCCCGAACTTGATTTATGGGACACCGGCAAACCCTATTTAGAGCGCTGGATGCGTGAGCAAGTCGGTTTGCAAGCCGTGGTCAAAAACCTGCGCCATGAGCTGCCTTATTGGGGCGAAATCCTCCCCACATTGCCGCGCCGCATGGATCAGGCATTGGTGGAAGTGGGGCGCACCCGCGAACATGTCAACGCCCAGCAAGCTGAGCTTACAGCCCTGCGCCGCGATGTGCGCCAAAACGGCCGCCGCGGGTTTGCCGCGGGGGTTGGTGGCGCACTGGTGATTTCGGCGTTCGTGCTATCCGGGTTAGATGGGCGCAGCCCCATTATGCTGGGTGAAGCGCCGCTGGTGAGCTGGGTCATTGGTGCGTTGGGGGTGGTGGTATGGCTTGTGGCTTGGCCACGCGATTAGTCGCGGCCTAAGATGCTTAAGCCTTTGAGCAAATTCAGCGCCTCAGCCAACGCATAGTCGCGGGTGGCCAGTGCCGAGCTCGGCACGGCATCATCCCCCGAGGCTGGGTCGCTGGGTTGCTCGGCGTCAGCGCTTAAATGCCGCGGCAAATCTGACTCTCGCAGGGCTTGGCTGGCTTGCCGATCGCTGACGCGCAAATTGGCAATTTCTACATCCGGGACAATCCCTTCTGCCTGAATCGAGCGACCATCCGGTGTGTAATAACGCGCCGTGGTGAGTTTAACCGCGCTACCATTACGCAACGGCAAAATGCTTTGCACCGAGCCTTTGCCAAAGGTCTGCTCACCCATTATCACCGCACGACGATGGTCTTGCAGCGCACCGGCCACAATCTCTGCCGCCGACGCCGACCCTGCATTCACCAACACGACTAGGGGCGCACCGTTTAACGCATCATTGGGGGTTGCGGTAAATCGGGCCTCAGCACGCTCAACTCGGCCATCGGTTGAGACAATCGCGCCGTTGGTTAAAAACGCATCGGCTACTTCGACCGCGGCATCTAAAACCCCCCCGGGGTTATTGCGTAAGTCCAGCACCAAGCCATCGAGCGGGCCATGCTCGTCGCGCCAACGATCGATCTCGCTGAGCAAATCATCACCGGTGCGCGATTGAAATTGGCTGATGCGCAAATAACCAAAGCCTGCTTCAAGCTGCCGCGAGCGAACGCTTTCAACCCGAATCACCGCGCGCTCAAGTGTCACCGCTAATGGCGTGTCCTCGCCGTCGCGCAAAATCCCCAAGGTAATTTCCGTGCCCGGTTCGCCGCGCATCAGCTCCACCGCCTGCTGCAAGTCGAGCCCCCGCACCGACTGGCCATCGATGCGAATAATCAGATCAGCCGGCTGAATGCCCGCCGCGTCAGCCGGTGTGCCGTCAATGGGCGCAATGACTTTAATAAAGCCATCCTCTAGGCCCACCTCGATACCCAAGCCACCAAATTCACCGCGCGTGCCTTCTTGCAACTGCTGATATTCGGCTTGATCCAAATACGCAGAATGCGGATCAAGCCCTTCAAGCATGCCGCGAATGGCGTTGCGAATCAGGGTTTGGTCATCAACCGACTCAACGTAATCGCGTTGTACGCGCTCATAAACTTCGGTAAAGCTGCGCAGCTCTTCTAGCGGCAAGCTCGACTCGCTATCCGCAGATTGCGCCATAACGCTTGGGGCGCTGAGTAGCAGACCAGCCAACAGGGCGGCGGCAGTAAACACAGACAAAAGCCGGGAGAATCGCATTGCGTTGGTATCCTTAGCCCTGGTTGCTAGCCGGGCTTAGCCAGGCCAATGGGTCGACGGGTTCGCCTTCGGCCCGTAATTCAAAATAAAGCGCCGTTTCAGGACGACCGCCACTGCGGCCCACCGTCGCAATCACATCACCCGGCGCCACGTAGTCTCCGACATCAAAGTACAAAGCCTGGTTGCGTCCATACAAACTTAAATAACCCTTGCCATGATCAATAATGAGCAGCAGACCCAATCCACGCAACCAGTCGGCAAAGACCACTTGCCCAGCAGCCACCGGATTGACCGGCGCGCCGGCCTGACCACCAATCAGTAACCCCGTCCAATCCAAACCCGCCGCGCGCTGCGCTCCGTAGCGGGCTAACAATGGGCCTTGGTGCGGCCAACCCAGCGAACCGCGAATAGCACTCAAATCCCCCAATTCGCGCCCAGGCACCCCGGATTCGGCCAGCTGTTCGCGCAACGAGGTAATCAACTCGCCCAATGAAGCCGCCTGCGCGCGCTGCGCGGCCAGCTCAGCTTGATCATCGTTAATGCTGGATTCCAGTTTAGCCAACACCGCGGCGCGCTCATTGAGGCTGCTTTGCACTTGCGCCAATGCTTGCTCGCGGGCCTGTCGCACGTCGCGCTGCTTGGCCAATGCCTGCTCAAGCGCTTGACGCTCGTCACGTAGGGCGGCCACCGCAGCTTGTGCACTAGCAATTCGAGTGGCTCGCGCGGCGCCTAGGTGCTGGCGGTAGACCAGCAAGCGCTGGAGTTGTGCGGGGTCAAAATCGCCTAGCAATAAGCGCAGGGTACTGGCATCACCGCGCCGATACGCAGCGCGCACGGTCGCCGCTAAAAAGGCTTGATGATGTTCCGCCTCGGCGCTGCGTTTTGCCATGGCGGCTTGACGCTCAGCCACTTGCACCGATGTGGTGCGAATTTGCTCGTCTAACCGTAATAACGCGCTGCGCTCATCACCCAGGCGCTGTTCTAAGCGGGCCAATTCCGCCTCTAAGCCCCCGGCGCGCTCGCGCTGGGCGCTTAGCCGCTCGCTGACACTGGCCATGTTGGCGCGCAACTGCTCTAACCGAGCCTCACGCTGCGCCAAATCGCTCGCCTCATCCGCCCCAACCAGCGGGCTGAGCAACAAGCAAGCAATGAGTAAAAAACGCGTCATCGACAAGACATCTCGGCTGGTATACTCCGTGTTTCTATAAGCAATGCTAACAGCGCTGGGTCATGGATAGAGTTATTGAATTTGGTTTTAATCATCCGCTGCTCATTGTGGCACTGGTTGTTGTGCTCGCTGCGATTATCGCCAACGAGTATATGAACTACCGGCGCAGTCGCAATGCCATCGATACCACCGAGGCAACCATGCTCTACAACCGCGATGCCGCGGTGTTTGTCGATGTTCGCAATGAAAACGCGTATCAAAGCAGCCATCTGCCCGGGGCGATTAACATTCCGCTCGAGCATTTGGACAAACAACAAGATCGACTCAAGCGCTTTAGTGATCGCAGCATTGTGGTTTATTGCGACCGCGGTCAACGCACGCTCAAAGCGGTGCTCGCGCTCAAAGCCCAAGGTTGGGAGAGCGTGCAACAGCTCAAAGGCGGCATCGAAGCTTGGCGCGAGGCAAGCATGCCCACCGAAGGTCGCAATTAAAGCGCACGAGCGCCTTTTTATCGTTTACGCACGGAGTTCTTATGGCCAAAAAGCCCAGCACTGATACCGCCAACGCCGCCACCGCCGAGGCTAGCAACGCCAGCGCTCAGCAGTTTGCGATTCAAAAAATCTATTTAAAAGACGGCTCGCTCGAAACCCCCGGTACCCCCGAGGTGTTTACTCAGTCGTGGAAGCCTGAGGCGCGTGTTGAGCTGAACACCCGGCGTAGCAGCATTGGTGAGAACCTCTACGAAGTCGTAGTGACCGCCACAGTGACCGCCACGATGAACGAAAAAACGGCTTATCTTTGCGAAGTCCACCAAGCTGGCGTGTTTAATGTCAGTGGCTTTGATGACAATGCCACTGATCAGCTGCTTGGCGCCTACTGTCCGGGTGTGTTGTTTCCGTATGCGCGCGAGGCCATTACCGACCTCACCGCGAAAGCGGGTTTTCCGCCAATGACCCTGTCACCAGTTAACTTTGATGCGCTTTACGCGCGGCAGCGACAGCAAGCGACCGAGGCCGCACAGTCCGCCGACGGCGGTAATGAGCAGGCCGATGCCGAGCCGGACAGCAACTCATAAGCCAAGCTTGCGCTTTGCGGTGCTCGGGGCGGGGTCCTGGGGCACGGCGCTGGCGCTCGTGCTGGCACGCAATGGCCACTCGGTGGCGCTTTGGGGCCATAACGCTGAAACGATGGCGGCAATGGCTGCACAACATCGCAACCCACGCTATTTAAGCGATATATCACTGCCGCCAACCATCGAACCGCTTGCCGACCTAGCAACCGCTGTCACGGCGGCCGATCATATTCTAATTACCGTTCCCAGCGCTGGCTTTGCCGAGGTGATCACACAGCTGGCCGATCACGCGCCAGCCCAAGCCCACATCGTTTG
>CAJXMZ010000019.1 GCA_913056315.1 uncultured Ectothiorhodospiraceae bacterium | reverse complement strand
GTTTGCGTTGGCCTTTGTGTTCTTGTTCACCATCGGCGGTTTCTCTGGTCTGATGCTCGCCATTGCCCCGGCCGACTTCCAATACCACGACACCTACTTTGTGGTGGCTCACTTCCACTATGTATTGGTGACGGGGGCGGTGTTTGCCATTTTGGCTGCCGCTTACTACTGGATGCCGAAGTGGACTGGCCATATGTACAACGAGCGCTTGGCGCAGTGGCATTTCTGGCTGTCGACGGTGTTTGTCAACGTGCTGTTCTTCCCGCAGCACTTCCTTGGCCTGGCCGGCATGCCGCGGCGAATTCCTGATTACTCAGTGCAGTTTGCCGACTGGAATATGATCTCGAGTATCGGTGGGTTTGGCTTTGGCTTTGCTCAGCTGATATTTGTTTACCTGCTCTACAAGTGCATTCGTGGTGGTCAAGAGGCCGAGGCGCGTGCTTGGGAGGGCGCTGAGGGCTTAGAGTGGGAAGTGCCGTCACCGGCGCCACACCACACGTTTGAAACGCCGCCTGTTGTTCGTTGAGCAATGGTCGTAAATCGAGATGTTGATCGGCGTACGCGCCGGAAAATTCGCTGGACGGTGTTTTTTCTGGCGCTGGTCGTCCTTGGCATCTACCTGAGCGTGTTCTTAGAGCGTTTGTAGCATCTAAGACCGCCAAGACGGAGAGGGTAGCGCGTGGCGCAGGCACAAGGCGGGTATTACGTACCGCACCAAAGTAATTGGCCAATTATTGGCAGCGTGGGGATGACGGCCCTGGTGGTCGGCATTGCAATGTATCTTGAGGCCATGCCGGCTGCCATGTGGGTGCTTGGTGTTGGCGCTTTAATCATGCTGGCCATGGTGGTTGGTTGGTTCGGCGATGTGATTCGCGAAGGCGTGAAAGGTCTTTATAGCGACCAAGTCGATCGCTCGCTGCGCTGGGGCATGATTTGGTTTATTTTTTCTGAAATTATGTTCTTTGCCGCCTTTTTTGGCGCGCTTTTCTACACTCGAACCCTATCAGTGCCGTGGATTTCTGGAGACGACCCAGCCACAAGTCGCTTGCTGTGGGACTCAATGGTTCTGAGCTGGCCGACAGCCGGTCCTGCCAATGCCGCTATGGAATGGCAGCCAATGGGCCCGTGGCCGCTGCCCACGATTAACACCTTAATTTTGTTGACCTCGGGAATGACGCTCACTGCGGCTCACCATGCTTTAAAAGTGGGCAATCGGGCGCGGCTAATAACCTTTATGTGGTTAACGGTCGCCCTGGGCACGATCTTTACCGGATTGCAGGGCTACGAGTATTACGAAGCCTATGTGCATCTGAATTTGCGCATGGACACCGGTATCTATGGGTCAACTTTTTATATGTTGACTGGCTTCCATGGTCTACATGTGGTCATTGGCACAATCGTCTTGCTGGTGATTACGTTGCGTTGCATGAAAGGCCACTTCACTCCGCAGTCGCACTTTGGCTTTGAGGGCGCGGCGTGGTACTGGCACTTCGTCGACGTGGTGTGGTTGGGGCTGTATATATTTGTCTATATATTCTAGCGACCCAGCTAAGCGAGTGGGCTTTGATTCGGTGTGATTACGCCGGTAAAAAAGCCGAGCAAGATGAGCAAAAACAAGGCCACTGATAGCACGATACGAACGATCAACGCGTTAAGTGTGCGGCGTGAATCACCCCGGTCTTTCATTAGGTAGAAAAGCCCTGAGCCAAGGCTTGCCACAATGACAAGGAGGGTGAGCAAAATGGCGGCGCGTATCGCAAGATCCATGGCAACGTTCCTAATGAGTATCGCTTCATTATAAAGCAATCAACACAATTTCACTGCCACGTAGTGAGTGTTTAACGCTATGCAGATCGCGGGTTTTCGGTTTGCGCCAAGTTTGATTCCCACGGTTGTTTATTTTGTGTTGCTCGGTTTTTTGTTAACGCTTGGGTTTTGGCAACTCGATCGGGCGGATCAAAAGCGTGCGGATTTGGCTGCCCGCGCGGCGGCGACGAAAGCGCCAGTGCTGTCGCTGAACGAGACATCGGTCTCGCTCGCCGGCGCTGAATATCGACGCGCGCGCGCCACAGGAGAGTACGACACGGAAAAGCAGTTTTTGCTGGATAACCGCGTCGAAGATGGCCAGGTTGGCTATCAGGTGTTAACGCCATTTCGGCTGCAAGGCAGCACTCAGGCGGTTTTGGTTGATCGGGGTTTTGTTCCGATTGTCGATGGGCGCGATAGCCTGCCGGCGCTGCCAGTGATTGAAAACAAGAGCGAAGCAACGGGACGAATCTCTGGAGGACCCTCAGTGGGGATGCGCTTAGGCGAGCCAACAGATACCCCCGGGCAGTGGCCGCGCCGAGTTCAGTATATGGATTTTGCGTATATGGATTCCGCTGTTGATTACACGCTGGCAGACTTTGTGCTGGTTGAGGGGTCGCTTGCGAATGACACGCTCGCCAGACGCAGCACACGGGATGCCTGGCGGTTTGGCCCAGAGCGCCATGAAGGCTATGCCTTTCAGTGGTTTGCGCTAGCCACGGCGCTCACCCTGATTTGGATTGTGGTTAATACAAAGCGCCAAGCGCGCAGGAGAAAACGGTAATGGCAATGCTCAAAGGACGCTGGCAGTTAATTGCGCTGATTGCCCTGTTTTTTGTCCCCACATTAGCCGCAATGGTATTGGTGTTTACTAACTGGCGTCCGGCGGGGTTTACCAATAACGGCGAGCTCGTTCAGCCCGCCGAGCAACTTAATCCGCAGACCTGGGAGACGGTGGGCGCTGAGCCTAAGCCGGTCCTAACAGGTGATTGGCTGGTGGTAGTCCCGCAAAGCGATGAATGCCAAACAACCTGCATTGAGCGTCTTGATGTGCTCAACCGCGCGCGGGTCGCGCTTGATCGAGATATTGAGCGCGTGCGCTTAATTGTCTTGCAGCCCAATACCCGCACCGAGCCGGTGATTGAGGCGAGCGCAGCAGCTGATTTGCTCACGCTAGCGGCTGCGCCGGCGACACTAGCGGCATTAACACGCCATGATGGCGAACCAATGGCTGCGCATATTGTCGATTATCGGGGCTTTCACGTAATGCGCTATGCCGCGCCGTTGGATGCTGCCGGATTATTGGATGACCTGGAAAAACTGCTGCGCTTGAGCAAAGAAGAGGCCGAGCGTCGCGCACTGGAGGGAGCAACCAGCGAATGAAGCCCAACCCTTGGTTTTTTCGTTTAAGCCTAGCCACCACCGCCCTGACCTTTTTTGTTGTGGTACTGGGCGCGTGGGTGCGTCTAACGGACGCCGGTTTGGGCTGTCCGGATTGGCCGGGCTGTTATGGCCAACTCGATGTGCCCAACACGCCAGAGGCGATCGCTGCAGCCAATGCGGCCTTTCCTGATACGCCAGTCGATATCGGCAAAGGTTGGCGAGAGATGGTGCACCGCTACGCCGCGGGTATCTTGGGTCTACTGGTGCTTGGGTTGGGTATTTTTGCGTGGCGTTTACGCAAAAACCCGGGTCAGCCATGGAAAGTCCCGCTGGCGCTAATCGCCATTATTACCTTTCAGGCCACCTTGGGCGCGTGGACGGTGACCTGGCAGCTTAAACCCGCGGTTGTGACCGCACACTTATTGGGTGGGCTATTTACGCTGTCACTACTTTGGTGGACAACATTGCGCACGCAGGCCATGGGGGGCGCAGGGCGCTTAGCCAAAACGCGCGGTTTAGGCGTGCTGCTAGCGATTGGGGTAGTCGCGACCGTGGGCCAAGTCACCCTAGGTGGTTGGACCAGTACGAACTACGCTGCGCTTGCCTGTAACGAATTTCCGACCTGTAGCTTGGGCGAATATTGGCCCGATCGGGCTGATTTTGACGAAGGCTTTGTGCTGTGGCGTGGGTTAGGCGTTAACTATGAATTTGGCGTGCTCGATCACCCCGCGCGCATGGCCATTCATTTAGTTCATCGGGTTGGCGCCATTGCGCTGACGCTAGTGCTTGGTTTTCTGGCTTGGTGGTTATGGCGTGCCGGCGGGATTGGCCGAGGTCTTGGTTTAGCCGTTATTGGCGCGTTGTCGCTACAAGTGCTCATTGGCATCGGTAACGTGGTGTACAATCTGCCCTTAACGCTGGCAGTTGCCCACAATGCTGGGGCTGCATTGTTACTTATGGTGTTGGTCACCGCCATTCACGTTCGTCGAGCGCCCTAGAGACTATGAGCCGTACGCTAGAAGCGAGCACCTCGGAGTCGGCAGATCAGCTGCCAACGCTGCAGCATTTGCTGACGCATTGGCGTGATTATTATGAGCTGACTAAGCCCGGTGTTGTCGCGCTCATGGTCTTCACCGCGGTGGTCGGGCAGCTACTGGCAAGCCCGGGCAGCATTCCGTGGAACGCATTAACGCTGGGTAACTTGGGTATTGCGTTGGCTGCCGGTTCGGCCGCGGCAATTAATCACTTGGTAGACCGTCGGGTTGATGCCCGCATGAAGCGTACCCGGGGCCGACCGCTGCCGACGGGGCATCTGCGCACTACGCACGCGGTGACATTTGCTGGTTTGCTGGGTGTGAGCGGCTTGTCGATACTCTATTTCTGGGTCAACCCGTTGACCGCTTACCTGACGTTTGGCTCGCTGATTGGCTATGCCTTTATTTACACGCTGTTTTTAAAGCGGGCGACTTCACAAAACATTGTTATCGGGGGGGCTGCAGGCGCAGCGCCGCCGGTGCTGGGCTGGGTGGCCGTCACCGGCAGTATTGACCCGCATGCGCTACTGTTATTTTTAATCGTGTTTGTTTGGACGCCCCCGCATTTTTGGGCGCTGGCCATTCATCGGCGCGAGGAATATGCCAGCGTGGATATCCCAATGTTGCCGGTCACCCATGGCGATCGCTACACGCGCTGGCAGATTTTGTTTTACACCGTCTTGCTGGTGGGTGTGACGATGTTGCCGTTTGTCACCGGCATGAGTGGCCCGTTGTATTTGGCCGGTGCTGCCGTACTGGGTATACGCTATCTCTGGTTCGGTGTCGTCATGCTGACTCGCGAAAGCGATACAACGCTGCCCATGCGCTCGTTTGGTTTTAGCATCGTGTATTTAATGGCGTTATTTGCTGTATTGCTGCTCGATGCTTATCTGCCCATCGTTATGGGGCCGTTGATGGCGGCGTCCTAATTGCCCGCCGCTTTGTCCAGTCCCACGTTGTTTTTCTCGAGCACGCGATCAGCGCGATAGCTTGATCGGACTAGGGGGCCGGAGACCACCTCTAAAAAGCCCTTACCCAAGCCGATTTCACGAAAGCGCTCAAATTGGGCCGGTGTGACATAACGCTCGACCGGTAAGTGGTTATTGGTGGGGCGTAAATACTGACCAAAGGTCACGATATCAACGCCAATAGCGCGCAAGTCGTCCATGGTCTTAATGATTTCTTCATCGGTTTCGCCAAGACCGAGCATTAGACTGGTTTTGGTCAGTAAGTCGGCGCGACGCTGCTTGGCGTGAGCGAGCACGTCGAGTGTTTGCTGGTAGCCCGCGCGGGCATCGCGCACCGGATGGGTAAGGCGCTCGACGGTTTCAACGTTTTGCGCGAACACCTCAAGCCCGGTATCCACCACGGTATTGATGGCGGCGTGACTGCCGCAAAAGTCGGGAGTTAAGGCTTCAACAGCCGTTTCCGGGTTACGTCGCTGAATCTCACGAATGCAATCAGCGTAGTGTTGGGCGCCACCGTCAGGCAGGTCGTCGCGGTCCACTGAGGTGAGTACCACATACTTAAGCCCCATGAGCTCGACCGTGCGCGCGGCACCGGCAGGCTCTTCGGCGTCTAACCAGCCGCGGGGGTTGCCGGTGTCGACGGCGCAAAAACGACAAGCGCGGGTGCAAACATCGCCCATGAGCATAATGGTGGCGGTGCCTGCACTCCAGCATTCGCCCATGTTTGGGCACATCGACTCTTCGCACACGGTGGCTAGGCGATATTCACGAACGGTGTCGCGAACCTTTTTGTAAGTCTCGCCGGTGGGTACTTTGACCCGCAGCCAATCGGGTTTATCGCCACGGTTTACCGGCGCAGCATCGCGCTGGGTTTTGACGCCGTTTTTAATGGCCCGAACGCCATTGGGCTTGCTGACCTTTTGGCCGCTCACTACAACGGGGATTCCCTTTAGTTCGCTCATTGTCGCGCTCCTCTGGGCTGGCGTTAGTCTTTGCCGTACGGGTTGTTCATCACCGAAAACCAATTGCTATGCGCTTTATCGGCGTGTTTGCGATAACCCTCAACCTCTTCGCGGGAATTGGCCTCGCGCATTTCAGCATCACTCACAGGCCGTGGGTCATGGGACATTGCGTTATCGCTAGCCTGAGTGGTGTCTGTTTGTTCGCGCTCATCGTTCATCGCAGCGTCTCCCGGTCGATATCCGTATAATATTAACGAGTATACGCGCTCACTGGGGGCTGCCTCTATGGCCACAGCGTCACAACCACATTGCCAGCACGAATTAGACCTTTGCGGGCTCGATTGTCCACTGCCCATCTTGCGCACCAAGCAAGCCCTGCGCGATATGGCAGTCGGTGAGCGCGTGCGGGTGCATGCCACTGACCCGCACGCGGTGATCGACTTCCAGGGCTTTTGTGATACGACTAGTCATATTTTAATAAGCAAAACCCAAGACCAGGCGGTTTATACTTTTTGTATAGAAAAAGGTCCCTAGCCGACCCTACTCAAGCCGCGGGCCATAGCCAAGGCGTGCCATTAGCGACTCCACCACAACAGAAAAGCGCCGCCGAAATGAGGTGGCTGGGTGATAACTCAAGCCTACTAAGTCCATGCGCTCACGCCGCTCAAGCAACAAATCATCACTGGTCCCCAGATCATCAACCAGCCCGAGTTCGTGAGCGCGTTCGCCAAGCCAATGTTCGCCGGTTGCCACTTGTTCGAGATCAAGCCGTGGGCGGTACTTGGCAATATGGCTTTTAAATAAACCATGAACCTCCTCGAGTGACTCGCGAAACTTGGCTCGACCCTCATCGGTGTTTTCACCAAATACAGTGAGATCGCGTTTATGCGTGCCGGCGGTATGGAGCTCAAACTCAATATCATGCCGCTTGAGTAGGCCATGAAAGTTGGGCAGCTGGCCAACAACACCAATCGACCCAATAATGGCGAAGGGCGCGGCAACAATACGATCGGCAACGCAGGCCATTAAATAGCCGCCGCTGGCGGCCACTCGATCAACCGCGATGGTCAGGCGAATGTCTTTTTCGCGCAGTCTGGCCAGTTGGCTGGCGGCAAGGCCATAGCCGGGCACCATGCCGCCGGGGCTTTCTAGGCGTAATAACACCTCGTCATCACGTCGCGCGGTGGCAATCACCGCGCTGACCTCTTCGCGCAGGGCTTCGGTGGCGCTGGCGCGCAAATCGCCGTCAAAGTCGAGAACAAACAACCGGGGTAGGCGGCCTTCGCCACCGTGGCGTTTTTGTTGGCGCCGCTCGCGTAGCCGCGACAGCAGCCCTTGGCGCTTTTTATCAGCGCTTTGTTCGATGCGCTTGGCCATATTTTTGTAGCGCTCGTTAAGGGGCTCGACTTCAAGCTTTTCACGGCCTCGCCCTTGGCGCTTACCGGCCATACCACCAATCATGCTCAGTAGTATTCCAAACGCGATCAATAAGGTGATCACGCGGGCTAAAAACAAGGCGTAATCCTGAATGAGTTCCACTACACTCTCCTTGCGAAACAGATCAAAAAACCAATGGCCACAGTCTACGCGAGCAACAGCGAGCGGTATGCTTTATCGTCATGAATCAATCGACTGAACAACCCTTTTACTATCGCGATCAGGCGGTATTGACCCTGCGTCAAATTGATCGACTCAACCAGGTGGCCAAGGGCACAGCGTTTCGGGCTTTTAAGCGCAGCGAAGCTGAGCTAACCCAGGGCCGCGACTTTTTTGTGCTAAGCGTCTCGGCGACCAATACGCAGGCTTTGGAGCCGATGCCGGATGCGTTGCGCGCTGAGTTAGAGGCGGCTGATGCCCTGTATTCAAGCAGTCAAGTCGCAATTTTGGTAACGCAAAATGCCTATGCGCGCCTGCAGCACGCTGCTAATCTTTTGCCATCATGATGCCTATTATTGAGTGGCTGCGGCCTTGGGAGCCATCAGCGCCGGTGTTCATCGCCTGTGTGCTGGCGGTCGGTCTGTATGCCGCGGGTTTAATACGCGGTGCGCGTCCTGGCTTTTGGCCGGCGCTGTCGTATTTGCTGGGTGTCGGGCTGATTTATACCGTCACCCAGACTCAATACGACTATTTTTCGCAGTTTTTGTTCGCGGCTCATCGCCTGCAGCATTTAGCGCTACACCACCTCGGGCCCTTTTTGATTGCGCTGTCTATGCCAACGGCGGTGCTGGCTGCTGGCTTGCCGAAGCAGGTTCGGCAATGGCCTGAACAGCCGCTGCTCAGACCCATCTTTAGCGTATTGCGTGTGAGCTATCGGATTATTCAGCAGCCTTTTATTGCCGGATTTTTATTTGTTGGCTTAATTTATTTTTGGCTCACGCCGGCAATCCATTTTGATGCCATGCTTAGCATCGATTTGTATTGGTTTATGAATTGGACCATGGCCTTGGACGGCTTGCTTTTTTGGTGGTTAATTTTTGAGCGTGGTGACCAAGGCGTCACCCCCAGACTCAGCCCTGGGCGCCGAATTCTCATGCTGGCACTTATTATGCCGCCGCAAATCGCACTGGGTGCTTATATCGCATTGAGTAAGCAAAACCTGTTTGAAATCTATGATGTCTGCGGTCGAGCATTTCCGATTGATCCGATGCTCGATCAGCAAATTGGTGGCCTGATAACGTGGATTCCGGCATCGATGATGAGTGTGGTGGCCGCAATTATTATTCTTGCCTTTCGGCTGGAGCAATCAAATGACAAACGCTAAGTCTCGATGGATTAATGCCGTTTTTGTGAGTTTGTTGGCGGTGCTGCTGAGTGCGTGTGGCGGGAGTGGGTATCAAACCAAAGGCATTGAAGGGCTGCTGCCGGCGTTGGAATTCTCACTCACCAGCGAGACAGGGCAGCCGATTACTCAAGCCGATTTGCGCGGTTCGCCCACGGTGGTGTTTTTTGGCTTTACCAACTGCCCCGATGTTTGCCCAACGGCCATGGCACGCATTGCCGCGGCAGTTGATGCCGCGCAAGCCAACGATTTAAATGTGTTGTTTGTCTCGGTCGATCCAGCGCGAGACAACCCCGCCCGATTAATGCGCTACACCAACTTTTTTAGTGATCGGGTTACCGGCGCGACGGCGAGTGTTGAAACCCTTAAAGAGATGACCAAGCGCTATCGCGCAACCTTTGGTTATGACGAACCCAATGAATTTGGCGACTACAACGTCTCGCATTCCAGCGCGATGTACGTCTTTGACGCCGCTGGCCAAGCGCGCGCCCTGTTTCGGCCAAGCGATAGTGTTGCCGCGATGGCAAGTGACTTACGCCGAATCAACCAGGGCTAGGCCTCGCGCTAAGCGTCGCGGTCAAACTTAATCCTTAAATAAGTCCTTATCGGTCACCGCACCATAAGAGGCTGAGCTGACCAATTTGGCAAACTTACCCAGGACGCCGCGGGGGTAATTGGGTGCCCGAGCGCTCCAGCGCTCGCGGCGTGCCGCCAGTTCGGCATCGCTGAGTTGGACCTCAAGCGAATTGGTGTCCGCGTCAATCACCACGGTGTCGCCTTCTTCGACCAGCGCAATATTGCCGCCCACTGCTGCCTCTGGCGCGACATGGCCAACAACCATGCCGTAAGTGCCGCCAGAGAAGCGACCGTCGGTAATCAAACCCACTGCATCGCCTAAGCCGCGACCGATAATCGCCGAGGTTGGGGCAAGCATTTCACGCATGCCCGGACCGCCTTTGGGCCCTTCGTAGCGGATAATTACCACATCGCCGGCTTTAATTTCATCGTTCAAAATCGCATCCATCGCGATTTCTTCAGAATCAAACACCCGGGCAGGGCCTTCGATGCGGCGCTTTTTAATGCCACTGACTTTAGCAACGGCGCCTTCTTCGGCTAAATTGCCGCGCAAAATGGCCAGATGCCCTTCATCGTAGACTGGGTTGTCGAAGTCGCGAATGATGTCCTGATCGGGTGACGGCGTCGCTGATACGTCGGCTAGCAGTTCCTCGATCGTTTGGCCGGTGATCGTGGTGCAATGGCCATGCAGCAAGCCTTTGGCCAACAGCATCTTCATGACTTGCGGCGTGCCGCCGACATCGTGGAATTCGCTGGTGACGTAGCGCCCAGAGGGCTTGAGGTCACAAATCACCGGCACCTTGCGGCGAATGCGCTCAACATCATCAATCGAGAACGCCACCTCGCAGGCATTCGCGATAGCGAGCAAGTGCAGCACCGCGTTGGTCGAACCGCCCACCGCCATAATTAGGCTCATGGCGTTTTCAACGGCCTCGCGCGTGATGATGTCGCGTGGCAAGCGTTGATGGTGAATGGCATCCACCAAAACCTCGGCGGCTTTGGCGGCGAATGTGTGTGATTCTTCATCCACCGCTGAGACCGTGCTTGAGCCCATTAGGCTCATGCCCATGGCTTCAAACGCGCTGGACATGGTGTTGGCGGTGTACATTCCGCCGCATGAGCCGGCACCAGGGCAGGCGTTCATTTCAACGCCTTTGAGATCTTCGTCAGACAGGTTGCCGGCAGCGGCTTGGCCGACCGCCTCAAACGCGCTAACGATGGTGAGATCCTTGCCCTTATAGTTACCCGGTTTAATGGTGCCGCCGTAGACAAAGATTGATGGGATGTTAAGCCGGGCAATGCCAATCATTGCGCCGGGCATATTTTTGTCACATCCCCCGGTGGCAAGCAGCCCGTCGAGGCTTTGGCCATTACATACCGTTTCAATGGAATCAGCGATGACTTCGCGCGAGACCAGCGAGAACTTCATTCCCTCGGTGCCCATCGAAATGCCGTCTGAAATGGTGATGGTGCCAAAACTCACCGGCATCGCGCCGGCGGCACGCAGGGCATCACTGGCACGCTCAGCCTGAGCACCAATGCCCATGTTGCACGGTGTAATCGTGCTGTGGGCGTTACCAACACCAACGATCGGTTTTTGGAAGTCTTCGTCGCGAAAGCCAGCTGCGCGCATCATCGCGCGATTCGGGGTGCGGGCAAGCCCTTCGGTGGTCGCGCGGCTGCGGCGATTGTCGGCCATCTCTACTCCTCAAAAAAGTTGATGTTGATTACGACCAAAATACGAAAATGGCGTGCGGCTGGCAATCTTTTCCGGCCCTAGGCGTGGCATAATTTTGTCGCATGGACGCGCATAGATCACAGCACGGCCGAACAACCCCCAAAGCGCGTTATCGCGAAGATGTCGCACGCGAGAATTTTTTATGGGATGCCGCTCAGCAGCAGGCCATTGATGCGCTTGAAGATTTGCATCGGCGCATACTCAATACACCGAAGTTTCGTAGCGGTGTGCGCGGCTGGTATGAGCGCCGCCGGGGGATTGTTCAGCCGGCGCCTACGGGGCTTTATCTTTGGGGTGGCGTGGGTCGCGGCAAGACCTATTTAATGGATTTATTCTACGAATGCCTTCCCGATAGCGTTGGCAAACACCGCGTGCACTTTTACCGTTTTATGCAAGATGCGCACGAGCGGCTGAATGCTTTGCGTCAGCAAGAAGACCCGCTGCGCGCGCTGGCGATGCTGTGGGCGCAAGACGCTCGTGTCTTATGCTTTGATGAGTTTTTGGTCGGTGATATTGGTGATGCCATGATTTTATCCGGCCTACTGCATGGCTTGGTTGAAGCCGGGGTCACCCTGGTGGCCACCTCTAATGTCCCGCCCGATCAACTTTATGCCGATGGCCTGCAGCGCCAGCGATTTATGCCCGCAATTGAGTTGCTTGAAGCCAATACCCAAGTGCTCAACGTCGACAGTGGCACCGATTACCGTTTACGACTGCTGAGCCAAGCGGCGATATACCACGTGCCTGATGATCATCATGCACAGGCGGCGATGGCGGCCGCGTTTGAATCACTATGCCCAGATCGTGATCAGCGGCCGACGCACTTAACGATTAACCACCGCGAAATTACAGCCTATGGTGTTGGCGATGGCGTTTTGTGGTCGAGCTTTAGTGCGTTGTGCGAAGGCCCGCGCAGTCAAGATGACTACGTTGAGATTGCTCGGCAATTTCATACCGTGTTGCTCAGTGCGGTGCCCATTATGGACCGCGAGCGTGAAGATGCCGCCCGACGCTTTATTGCCTTAGTTGATGAGTTCTACGACCGCGGTGTGAATTTGCTCATTTCAGCAACGGCCTATCCAGACTGGTTGTATCGAGGGTTGCGCCAAAGCTTTGAATTTAAACGCACTGTTTCGCGGCTCCAAGAAATGCAGTCTGAGCAATACCTCGCTGCCGCTCACCGGCCATAAAAGTTGTCCCCAGAACTTGTGGATAAGTCTGTGGAAGGATGCTGGAATGGGTGGCTTAAGGGCCGTAACGTGGTCGTTTGGTTTAGATCGGTGAAACCTTGATCATTTTTAAATACTCAATAAAAACAAAGACTTATCTTTTATCTTGTGCAATCAATGATTTAGCGAAATAACCGCAGAATGACTTGCGATGACGGTGTGCATAAGTGGTTTGTCAAGTAGTTTTAGCGCATGAGCGCTTCGACATGGCAGGCAGCCCCGGCAGCTAGGGCATTGAGGTCATAACCGCCTTCGAGTAGCGAGCAAATTTGTCCAGCACAGCAGTAGTTAGCCACTGCCACTAGTTCATCGGTAATCCAGCCAAAGTCGTCACTCGTTAGCAGTAAACCCGCCAGTGGATCTTCAGCGGCGGCGTCAAACCCCGCGGAAATAATGATTAAGTCAGGGTCGAAATCAATCAGCTCGGCGATGGCTTCACCGTGAAACTGCTGCCGGTAGTCCGCCGATCCTGTGCCCTGGGCCAGGGGCAAATTAACAATATTGCCAGGGCGGTTATCTGCACGGGTGCCCGTGCCGGGAAACAGCGGGTGTTGGTGGAGCGAGATGTATAAATAGCCGGGTTGGTCGCAGAGCATGGTTTGCGTGCCATTGCCGTGGTGGACATCAAAATCCACCACGGCAATTCGTTGATAACCCTGTTGTTCGCGCGCATAGAACGCGGTGATGGCGGCGTTGTTATACAGGCAAAAGCCCAGGCTTTCGTTAGGTTCGGCATGATGACCGGGCGGACGCACCGCGCAAAACACCCGTTGGGCCGCCCCGCTTTGAAGCGCGTCGATGGCCTGTAAGCCCGCGCCTGCGGCATAGCGCGCCGCTTCGTTGGAGCGCGGTGATAGCACGGTGTCCGCGTTGAGTTGCGCATAGCCACTCGTTGGCACCGCGGCTTCGACGGCGGCGATATAGTCCGGGTGGTGTAAGCGCTCGATGGCGGCCGTTGGTGCGGGCTGGGCTTCAACCCGCGTGAGTGCGGTAAACGCAGGTCCATTCAATGCGCTGAGCACCGCGTCAAGCCGGGCGCTGGACTCGGGATGACCCTCGCCTGTGTCATGGGCAAGACAGGCTGGATGCGTAATCAGCCAAGTCGACATCGGTGTTTACCCGCCGGTGGGAAAGCTCTGGCGAAATGCGATCTCGAACGGGCCGCCACCGGCATGGGGACGCACGTCAACCTCAAAGATGAGCGGCTCCCCGGCTTGAATGGCAAAAGTCCCAACATACGAAACCCAGTTATCGTCTTTGACTTGGCGCGCCGGGATCTCGCGTAAATTATCGTCGGGGTCGCGGGCCAAGACTTCAATGCGCGCTGGGACAGCCTGGTTGTCGCGCATTACAGTCAGCATAATCATGCCGCGCGTGCGGCTGCGCACAATGCCATATTGTTGGGCAACGGCATTATTGAGCATGCCCGTGGGCAGGGCGCTGTAGTGTATTTCATACTCGCCAAAGCGCTCAGACTGCTGCGCGTTTGCGAGCATTGGAAAGATCAACAGGCTCAATACAATCAATGACTTAATTAATTGACGCAAGCGCATCATAGCAACGCTCCTTCTACGCGCGACAAATCCGATAAAGGGCAATTTCACCAAATAGATTAGGTAAAAAACCACGCAACGGCGGTCGCTTTAGATCATGTGATAACACACGCCGCTCTAAAATGTGAATGCCTAGTTCGGCGCATAGCGCTTCGAAATCACGAATGGTACAAAAATGGATGTTGGGGGTTTCGTACCAAGCATAGGATAGCGCTTCACTCATGGGCATACGGCCGCGAACGGCAATGTGATAGCGCAAGCGGTAGTAAGCAAAGTTAGGAAAAGTCACGATGCCCGTGCGACCGACGCGCAGCATTTCGCGCAGCAACTGATCTGGGCGCTGCACCGCTTGTAGGGTTTGCGTCATGATGACTTGATCAAACGCGTCATCATCAAAATCGGACAGTCCCTCGTCGAGGTCGCTTTCAATGACATTAATGCCATTAGCCACGCTTTGGGTAATGCCGGCCGGATCAATTTCTAGGCCATACCCCGTGGCTTGCCGGCTATCAAATAAATAGCGCAACAGGCTGCCATCACCGCAACCTAGATCGAGCACGCGTTGTTTTTTGCCCACCCAGTCGGCAACCATTTGTAGATCCGGCCGCAGTGTTGTCATTACACACCCACCTCATCGGCAACGCGTTGCATATACGTGGAGAAAATTTCTAAGTATCGGGGCACCGGCATTAAAAACGCATCATGTCCATGGTTGGCCCGAATTTCAGCGTAATTAACGCGCTTGTTGGTATCGAGTAAGGCGCGGACGATTTCGTGTGAGGCGGCGGGCGGAAAGCGCCAGTCGCTGGTAAAGGAGGTCACTAAAAACGGTGAGCGCACGTTGGCTAGGGCAGCAGCCAAGTCACCGCCGGTTGCGGCTGCCGGGTCAAAGTAGTCGAGCGCTTTGGTCATGAGCAAATAGGTATTGGCATCAAACCGATCGACAAAGGATTGGCCTTGGTGGCGGAGGTAGCTTTCCACCTCAAACTCAACGTTATAGTCAAAGCCATAGTCGCTTTGTTCGCTGCGCCGCTCACGCCCAAACTTCTCGCCCATTGCGGCTTCGGATAAATAGGTGATGTGGCCAAGCATACGCGCGAGCATCAGCCCAGTGCGCGGTGTGGCCCCAGCGCGGTGGTATCGGCCATCGTTAAAATCCGGGTCAGAGCGAATGGCCTGACGTGCGACTTCGTTAAACGCGATATTTTGTGCTGACAGCTTAGCGGCTGCGGCAATAACAATGGCATGACCGATCCGCTCGGGCGCATCAATCGCCCATTGCAACGCTTGCATGCCGCCCAAACTGCCGCCAGCTACTGCAGCCCAACGCTCGATGCCTAAGTGGTCAGCCAATCGGGCTTGGGTTTGCACCCAGTCTTTGACGGTGACCATCGGAAAATCGGCGCCATATAGCTCACCGGTTTCGGGGTTTTCGCTAATGGGCCCGGTCGAACCGTGGCAACCGCCGAGATTGTTGCTACACACCACAAAAAAGCGGTTGGTATCGAGCGGCTTACCCGGGCCAATGCAGGCATCCCACCAGCCGGGCTTTTTCGCATCATCGGCATGAAAGCCCGCGGCGTGGTGGTTGCCCGAGAGGGCATGACACACCAGGATGGCGTTGCTCGCTTGCGCGTTGAGTGTGCCGTAGGTTTCGTACGCCAAGGTATATCCAGGCAGCTCACGACCGCTCTCCAGCGCAAGCGGCTCGTCAAACTGGGCATAGCGGGGCGTGACCCAACCAACAGAGTTCGGGGGGATGGCATCGCTCATGGCTACATCATTAGCCCCGGCGCAATACGATCGAGTGGCGGCATGACCAACATCTTAACCACTTGAATGGCAATAATCGCGGCCAAAGGCGATAAATCGACGCCCGCGAGGGGCGGCAGCACGGCACGTAATGGCCGCAAAATCGGCTCGGTGAGACTCAGGATGACTGTTGTGGCTGGGTTGTAGTCATGCGGGCTTACCCATGACAGCACCGCACGCACAATAATCGCGATCAAATATAAGTTGAGTAATAGGCTAATCAGCTCGGCGGGCGTGCGCAGCAAAAGATAGTCGATGCGCGGTGTGACCCCGGCAATCATCATGAGCAGCGCCAGTGCGATGACTTGCAGAATAATCATTAGCGCTAGCGCGGATAAATCAATGCCACCCCAGCCTGGAATGAGCCGGCGAAAGGGATGCAGCAGGGGTTGGGTGATGCGTACCAAAAATTGCGACAGCGGGTTATAAAAATCTGCGCGCGCCCACTGCAGCAAAAAGCGCAGCATGACCGCCATAATGTAAAGACCAAACAGGGTGTCGACTAAAAATGCCAATGGGCTTGCTAAGTATCCCGGCCCCATTATTGCGCTCCTAACTCATCGCCCAGTTCGGCAGCGCGCTTGGCTGCCGCCCCCATGGCCTTTTCGTAAAGGCGGGCCAACTCACCGGATTCTAATTGTTCGATGGCCGCTGCGGTCGTGCCCTTGGGTGAGGTCACGCGCTGGCGCAGGGTCGCGGCATCATCCCGACTTTCCAGCGCCATACGTGCTGCCCCGAGCGCGGTTTCTAAGGTGAGTAAGCGCGCGGTTTGCGTATCCAAGCCGAGTGTTTCGCCAGCGGCTTGCATTGCCTCCATGGTATAGAAGAAATATGCCGGGCCGCTGCCGGATAAGGCGGTCACCGCGTCCATTTGCGCTTCGTCAGATAACCACACCACCATGCCCACCGCACGCAGCGTTGTCTCAGCTAAATCGCGTTGCTCCGCGTTGGTTGTGGCATTGGCGTATAAAGCGGTGGCACCGGTTTGTACCAGCGCTGGTGTGTTGGGCATTGCACGCACTATAGCGGTGTCGTCGCCCAACCAGCGGGCTAAATCAACACTGCGCACGCCGGCAGCAATGGAGATGACAAGACTTTGCTGGGCGTGGATTTGGTTGGCTAACGCTTGGCTAACCTCGGCCATCATGATCGGTTTGACCGCAAGCATGATCGCCGCGGCACCGCGAGCGGCGGTGGCGTTATCTTCAAAGGCTTGCACGCCGAAGTCTTCGATGAGCGCTTGCCGACGCTCAGTATCGGGTTCGGCGACGCGCAAATTGGCCGCCGCATGGCCATCGGCAATTAAACCGCCAATAAGACTGCGAGCCATGTTGCCGCCGCCAATAAAAGTAATAATGGTTTCGCTCATGACGTGCTCTCCGGTCGGGGGCCAAATACGGCCGTACCAATACGCACCAATGTGCTGCCTTCGGCCACCGCGGCCTCTAAATCATTGCTCATGCCCATCGATAAGGTATCGAGTTTGAGCCCTTGGTCAATGAGCGTCGACTGGCAATTGCTCAGCAAGCGAAAGCCCGCGCGCTGCTCAGCCAGATCAGTGAGTGCCTCGGGCAGGGTCATTAGTCCGCGCAGGCGCAGGTTGGGTAGCTGGGCGATCGCATGGGCCAGTGCCGGGACTTCATCTAAGCTGACCCCAGCTTTGCTGGCCTCGCCGCTGACATTAACTTGAATACAGCACTGCAGCGGGCCAAGACTGTCGGGGCGTTGTTCATCGAGCCGCCGGGCAATTTTAAGCCGATCAATGGCATGCACCCAGTCAAACGATTCAGCGGCTGCGCGCGTTTTATTTGATTGCAAAGCGCCAATAAAATGCCAGGTTAAATTTAAGTCGCTTAGCTGGGCGCGTTTATCGATGGCTTCTTGTAGGTAATTCTCTCCAAACGCAATCTGCCCGGCAGCCGCGGCCTCGCGTATGGCCTCAACGCTATGGCGCTTACTCACCGCAAGCAATTGCACACTGCCCGGCGCGCGTTCGTAGTCTTGCTCAGCGGCTTGGATGCGCGCTTTAACGGCAGTCAGTCGCTCGGCAATGGAAGAGTGCGTTGGGGTATTCATTGGCTAAATGATACGGCGGGAGGATCAACGCCGTCGAATCGGTTGTTTAACGCTCACCGCGCGCCGGCAACTGAAGCCAGGTGAGCGCGGCAAGATCTTGAGTTAAGCCACGCGCAATGCCATCGAGGCGACCCCATGGCGTAATCGCCAATAGCTCGAGCGAAGCGCGTTGTGTTGGGCTGATTTCGCTTAAGTATCGGCAGAGTAATTGGCTTGGGCTGCCGGTAAAAACGCCTGGGCGCTCGTCATTTAATGCAATCCGTGAGGCAATACCCAGCGACTCCAGCGCACTCACCCCGGCAATAGCGCAATCCGCTAGCGCATCGATATAAAATCGCGAGGGCACCAGCCGGCCGGGTATGCCGTGTTGACCGCCCACTATCACTAATCGAATGGGATGCTCATCGCGTTCAGCAAGGGCTAGCGCTGGGGCGATGCCGTGGTCTTCGCCGACAATAATTCGAGGGTGATTGGATTTTGCGCGGGCAGGCTCGCCTTGGGGTGTCGATACGCTCACGCTTTGGCCGGCATGAAGGGGTTGGCTTATGTCAGCGGCCGGTAAGATACCGGCAACCCAGCCCTCACCCCCATGCACATCCCGAATGGGTAGACACACCCGCCGGTCTTGTACCGTGAGCCAGAGCCATTGTCCGATGGCGGGGAGTTCGTGCGCATGCCAAGCCAGCCGAATTAGCCACCAACCATCGCTAATGGGCGTGGCATCAAGCAAGCGTGCTGACAACATTACTCGGGTGTGTGGTGGACTAAACGCCCGTCAACGAGTGTATGGCAAACCCGTGCTGAGAATTCCCAGCCAATAAAGGGCGAGTTGGCGCCGCGGCTATTAAGCGTTTGCGCGTTGCAAAACCAAGGCGAATGCGGATCGACCACCACAAGATCAGCGGGTGCGCCTTGCGCTAACTGCCCGCTTTCAAGCCCAAGCAATCGCGCCGGCGCAATGGTAACGCTCGCCAGCGCTGCACTCAGTGACACAACCTCATCCTCAACTAAGCGCAATACTAAGCCCAGTAGCGTATCAATCGCCGAAGCGCCCGCCGCGGTGCTTGCAAAAGGCCCGGCTTTGGCATCGGTATCATGCGGTTGGTGGTCGGAACAAATCACCTCAATCACTCCATCAGCGAGCGCTTGGCGCAAGGCTTGACGGTCAACGATATCGCGCAGCGGTGGGTTGATATGAAAGCGCGCATCGTAATCCATAGCGTCTTGGTCGGTGAGAAACAAATGATGGATTGCCACATCCGCGCTGAGGGCGCGATTGTCGTTGCGCGCCGCGCTAAGCAAACGCACGCCTTCAGCGCTAGAGAGCCGGCCAAAATGCACACGCGCCGCCGCCGCTTTTGCAACCGCAATTTGCCGGCCTAAACCAGCCGTTTCTGCCGCCACCGGCACACCGGCCAGACCCAGCCGCGTCGCTGTTGGCCCCTCGTGCAAAAAGCCCCCAGCAAGGCTTTGATCCAGCGGAGTCAAAAGACTGGGTAGCGAAAAGGTGTGAGCGTATTCAAGCGCGCGGCGTAGGACGAGGGAATCACTAATCGGTGTGCCGCCATCACTCATGGCCGGGCAGCCCGCTGCCGCCAAGGCTGCCATGCTGGATAGGGTTGTGCCTTGGTTGCCGTGGGTCAGTGCACCCAGTGGCACCACCCGGGCGCCTTTGGCGGCATCGGCGCGGTGTTGAACCCAATCAATGACTGATGGGGTGTCCATGACCGGGTCGGTATCCGGCGGCATGACTAAGGTTGTAATACCTCCGGCGGCGGCAGCGCGGGCTTCACTGGCGATATCGGCTTTGCGCGCGGCCAGATCGATAAGCCCAGGAATCACCCACTGGCCCTTGGCGTCGATCTGCGTATCCGGGGTGAAGTCCGATACGTTGCCACCCAAGCCGACGATACGGCCATCGGCAACGGCAATATCGCCGAGCTCATCGAGTCCGCTGGCCGGGTCAATCAGTCGGCCATTACGAATTAAAATACGGCTCATGACGTCGCTCGCGTGTTATCGGGTGCAACACCTAAGACCATGGTCATGACCGCCATACGCACGGCAATGCCGTTGGTCACTTGATCCAAGATGACTGAGCGCGGCCCATCGGCGAGTGCTGAATCGATCTCAACCCCCCGATTGATTGGCCCGGGGTGCATAACAATGGCTTCGGGGTGCGCAGTCTGCAGGCGCGCTTCAGTAAGCCCATAGTGACGAAAGAATTCCGCTTCGCTGGGGAGTAGTGCCCCTTGCATGCGCTCGCGCTGCAAGCGAAGGGCAATGACGACATCAACATCGCGCAGCCCAGCGCTTAAGTCATTAAACACTTGCACGCCCAAGCTATCGACATCGGCAGGTAATAGCGTATTCGGAGCCACCACGCGAATCTCGCCCGCTCCTAAGCCATTAAAGGCATGAATCTGCGAGCGCGCGACTCGAGAGTGGCGGATGTCGCCGACAATGGCGATGCGCAGAGGCTCGAAGGCGCCCTTATGCTGGCGAATCGTGAACGCATCGAGCATGGCTTGGGTGGGGTGAGCATGCCAGCCATCGCCCGCATTGAGTACCGCGACGCCAGGGTTTACATGGCGCGCAAAGTATTCCGCCGCGCCGCTTTGCGCATGGCGAATAACAAACATATCGGCTTGCATGGCTTGCAGATTATGCAGCATGTCGAGCAAGCTCTCGCCTTTGGTGGTGGTCGTGTCGACGCCGACATTGAGCACATCGGCTGATAGGCGCTTAGCTGCGAGCTCAAACGTCGTTCGTGTGCGCGTGCTGGATTCGAAAAATAGGTTAATTACGGTGCGCCCGCGCAGCAGTGGCACGGTTTTAACCGATTTGCCGATCACCCCTGAAAACGACTCTGCGGTATCAAGAATGCGAGTGAGTAACTGCGGCTCGAGCCCCTCAGTGGTTAAGAAGTGCTGCAGCTCGCCGTCGTCATTGAGTTGCACACTCATTCTCGCGCCTCCTCGATCACCAAATGCAGCGGATCAGGGCCACGTAACTTAACCCGCTGGCGCGGCGGTAGCTCAATGCGTTGAGCAACCACATCGGCGGCGATTGGCAGCTCACGGCCGGGGCGCTCGAGCAATACAGCAAGCCGTACGGCCGCCGGGCGGCCATAGTCAAAGATTTCATTGAGCGCGGCGCGGATTGTGCGACCGGTGTAGAGAATATCGTCGACGAGAATGATGACCTGGTCATCGATGTTAATCGGCATGCGCGTTGGCCTGACCGAAGCCTGCAAGCCACCGCGCGCGAGGTCATCGCGATAGAAGGCAATATCCAGCTCGCCTGGTGCGGTGCCCAGTTGCAAGCGCTGTTCAAGCGCCTGCGCTAGCCATGCTCCGCCTTGGTGAATGCCGACTAACGCACAGCGTGCTCGGCCTTGGGCATCAATGAGTGCACCCACCTGCTCGGTGAGGGCATCTAAAAGCGGTTCAATGTCGGGTAGGGCGCTGCTCACAAACTCTGCTCGCTTAACCAAGTGGACAGAATGATACTCGCTGCCTCGGCATCTAGCACGTCTGATCGTTGCCCGCGCGCGTTGAGGGCTTGCGCGGCGGCGTGGCTGGATAGCCTTTCATCGATCCGGTGAACGCTCAGGCCGGTGCGACGGGCGAGTTCGCCGGCGAAGCGCTCGGCGGTGCGCGTGCTGTGTGAGGCTTGACCATCGGCGTGTCGGGGAATGCCAACAATCGCAGCGCCTGGCTGCCATTCATCGATGAGGGCTTCGAGCTTGTCCCAGTCGGGTTGGCCGTGGGTACAGGGCATCACCGTAAGTGCACGCGCGGCCTGCGTGATGGTTTGACCCACCGCAATACCCAAGCGCTTTTCGCCGGCATCAAAGCCTAAGTAGGTTGCATTTTGCCCGCTCATGATCGGGCAGTATCCGTGAGCAAGCCCTTGGGGACAAGCAAGCGATGGGGTTAACGACTGGCCTGGTCAAACGACCAAGTTCGGGTAATGACTAAGGTTTTGGCATCGCCAAGCACGGCAGCGGGGATGGCGGGGTAGGGGCCGGCGGCTCGCGCCAGTTTGCGGGCAGCGTCACGCAATTTCGGATGGTTACTGCCGCCGATGATGGCGACTTGGTTAACCGCGCCACTCGCGGCCAGTGTGACCGCCATCACCACCTGCCCCGATACCTTGGATTGTTGGAGTGATTCGGGGTAGGCCGCGTTGCCCTGGCGCTCGGCGTGCGCGACCCAGTCGCGTAGGTACCGCGCTGCGGGGGCGTCGTCAGTGGTGCCATCAATGGCGCGTTGGTTCACCAAGCCGGCGTTTAACTGCCCGGCTTGATCTTGCCCTGCAATCAACTTGAGTGTCGGAGGCGATGCGCTTGAGGCCGGCGATTGCAGCGCCAATGTCAGCGCAATGGGTGTGCGCTGTGGATTGAGCTGAGTCGGGCCAAAAGGGCCAAAAACAATCAACACATGCACCAGCGCCGAGAGTAATAGCGCCATTAAAAATCGATCCCGGGCGCGCACTGAGTGCTGTGTGGCCATTAATGCGGTGTGGCTAAGCGCCGCTCAATGACGGTAAACAAATCGCCGGCAATGTTGGTTTGTTGTTGGGCATCAATTTCACGCACACAA